>JACQGN010000066.1 GCA_016199545.1 Betaproteobacteria bacterium
CTGCGGTGCGCACCAGCACGCTCGAGGCCGCCAAACGCATTGCAACGGAAGTCGAGAGACTCACGAATCTGGCGGCGTATCGTTAGCGACTCGCGCGCGCCGCGAGATTGCTTCCTCGGCTGCACTGCCTCGCAAACACAACAAGGGCGCCCGTTGCGGCATGCTGCCGGCCGCAAGCTTGCCCCTCGCCCAAATCACCCCCTGACTACCCTTGGGGCACGGTGCCGCCCCAGGCACTTCCCTCCTTTAGAAGTAAGCACTGGCTTCACGAAGCACGAGTCCGCTGAAATGGTACAACTCGTTGAATAAACGTAGTTGTTTATTATTCTTTCGGCAAACCTGCGGCGTCCGCCGGATGGTATCGTGGCACTTTTCTGGATTGCCACAGGCCAAAGCTTCATGCGATGCATGATCCGGGCAGTGTTTCCCGAACGCTAGCCCCGGTATCTATGTCATGTTTCGTTTTTACAACAATGGCTTGCGATACTTTTTTAATCTGGTGTATAACATAGGCCATAGAACAGGAGGTCAGCCATGATCATCTCCGGATTCAGGGCGAAAGCGCTTCTGGTGGCGCTGGTGACGCTTACGGGCGGTTCGGCATTTGGCTACTGGAGTTATATCGGTTACCAGCAGCGTGAACAACGCGAGTTGCGCAATGAGGTCGCGGCTCTCGTACAGGATACGGCCGTACGGTTGCGCGCGGGTCTTGCGAGCCAGCCCGGTGGAATCAACCCGGATAACCCGGAGGCGCTGCGCTCGCTCTATGATCATGCCGTCATGGTCGACGGGCACCTGAAGAAGTTTCGCAATCTGGATGTTTCCAGCCTCGCCCATTTCGGGGATGCCGCGGACGATTACCTGCTGACCAGCCGTGAGATCCTGCTGCGGCGCGCCTCCACCCAGAGATACCGACTCAAGATCGCGGACGACCTCCGGAGCTTGCGCAAACACATGCGCACGGACAACGCCACCGGTGCGTGGATCACCGCAGCGGTACGCGCCAAGGAGCAGGTCGACGAAGTCTATCGCGACTACCGCATGGCCAGCACCGCCCTGCGAGAACTGCTCCAGTCGTTCCCCGCCGCGCAGGCGAAGATCGCGCCTCACGTCGACGCGGCGCTGCTGATCGATGACAGCCTCGTGAACGATACGCACCAGCGCATCATGGTGGCGACGCAGAACACGGAGCGGGAACTCGACCGCTACGCCAATCTGAACCGCTACCGCTAGGATTTTGCCGGACCGGCGTCCGACAAAATCCTTGAGCAAGACCGCCGGCTGGACTGCAACGAAAAAGAACCCCGCAAGCCGCTCGCGCACGAACTGATCGCGGTCACGTTCATCGCGGGCCTGCCTCCCGTCAGCGCCCGGAATGGGTGCTGAATTCTGCATCGAGCCCCGGGTCGAACTTGCCGTCGATCAGCACGTAGAGCATGCGCACGGGTTTGCCGGAGCGGTTGCTCCACGCGTGATTGGTGCCGCGCTGGATGACGACGTCCCCAGTGCGCAGCACCACTTCGGTGTCGTCCAGCAGCATGTGAATCTCGCCGTCGAGCACGACGGCGTAATCAACGGTCTCGGTGCGGTGCATGAGCGGATGGCGCCCGCCACGTCCGTACGTCGACGCGGCTTCGCTGCCCTGGTTGCGAAACGCTTCGCGGGCCTGCTCCGGCGTCAGGTTGCGGATCGCATCGGTCTCGGGAGCCACCTCCGAAATCCGGAACACGGTGCCCATCGGGGCGGGATGGACATGCCGCGGCCCCGTGGTGGGATCGGGTTCGTCTTTTTTCAGAATGACCGGCGCCGCGCTGGTGCGCCAGAGATCGACTGATACATGTCCCGGGCGCAGCGGGTTGGTGCGCACCGTCGGCGCCAAACCGTCGGTTATCACGACCGCCTTGCCCTTGTCATCGTGCCCGGTCACGACGCGCCGGATCTTTCCTGGTTCTGCCATGTTCTCTCCTTTGCTGATGAGTGGCTACGGATGAAATTCTGCCTCGATTATTTACAGCACCGAGCGCACGAGGCCGCCATCGACCCGGATGGTGGTGCCGGTGATGTAGCTCGATTTCCCCGACGCGAGGAACGCGACCAGGTTCGCGAGTTCTCTCGGTTCGCCAATGCGACCGATGGCGGTCTCCTGCGCCCGTTCCGCCAGCGCCCGCTCCAGCGAAATGCCCAGTTCGTTCGCGCGCGCGGTCACGTTTCCGAGCATGCGCTCGCTCTTGAGCGACCCCGGACACACGTTGTTGACGAGGATGCCGTCGCGCCCCACTTCGTCGGCCAGACTCTTGGCGAACGCCACCACGCCCATGCGGGTCGCGCCCGAGAGCGCGAGGTTGGGTATGGGTTGATACACGGTGCTCGCGAGAATATTGATGATGCGCCCGCCTCCCTGTCGCTTCATATGGGGAATGGCCTCCCTCGACATGCGCGCGAAGAACAGGAGCGAGCGCTGGACGGCAGTCGCCCATTGCTCCTCGGTCGCGTTCCACGACTTGGCGAGCGGCGGCCCGCCCGAATTGCTCACCAGCACGTCGAGACGCCCGAAGCGCCCGATCGCGGCCGCGATGAGATTCCGGATCGTGTCGTGGCTCTCCAGGTCGCCGGCGAAAACATCGACCTCGGCCGGGGCTTTTCGGCGTATCTCCTCCGCGGCGCGTTCGAGGTCGGCCCGCGAGCGGCTGCACATCATCACCCGCATGCCTTCTTCCGCCAGTACTTCCGCGCACGCCCGCCCCAATCCCTTGCTCGCACCACCGACCACCGCCACCTTGTCGCGCAATTCCAGATCCATGGCACACTCCTCTCGCTGCCGGACTCGGCCAGACACCATGCTAGCAGTCCAACGGCTGGTTGTCCGCACGACGCCGCTTGACGCTCAACTTGACGCGGTGACATCATCGCTCCCGCGATCGCGCAGATGCGCGGACTTTTCTCACCGTAGGGAGCCTTCATGAACGAGTACAAGAAACGATTCAAGCGCGGCTACGACGTATTGAAGAAGATGGGCCGGGAAAACCTGATGCTCGACCAGAAAAAACTCCTCCCGGACATGTACGACATCTCCGTGGGACACCTGTTCGGCGACATCTGGGGGCGTCCCGGGCTGAGCCTGCGCGACCGGCAGCTGGTGACGCTCGCCGCGAATATCGCGCTGGCGCGCCCCAGCGGCAACTATTCGCACTACCGCAGCGCGAAGCACATCGGCATCTCGCAGCGGGAGATCTGCGAAGTGATCCTGCAGGTCGGCCACTACGCTGGCTGGCCGACGCTCTCGCACGCGGTGCGGCAGTACAACGAGGTGCTCAAGGAAGAGGCCGACCTCAAGCAAGGCAAGCGCAAACGCCGGCCCCTGCTGGTCTGAGAGTTCCCCGATCGTGTCCGAACACGCGCGCGCTGCGGCGCGCCCATCATTTCTCGCGCTCGCCGACCGCTTCGATCCGCGGCGCGTCATCCAGGCGGGCATGATGTTCTTTATCGTCGCCTCGCTCGGCTGGGGCCTGCTGGCATTCACCATGCGTTCCGCGCGCCGCGCGGCGGCGCGATAGACAAAGAAGAAATCGATGAAACCGGGAATCGCCTGGATGACGCTGTGCGTTCACACGCTGGCGGGCGCGGCGGCGCCATTGTCCTCGTCATATTGAAACGGCACGGGGAATATTCATTAAGGAATTTGGCGGAGCGAAGCCCGCCAAATTCCTAACGCTGCGGGATGCGGATGTCGCGCAGCACCAGTCCCGCGAGCCCCAGATAGCGATCGAAGTCTTCGACCGGCGTAAAGAGGTTGATGCGCACGCCCAGCGCCGGATCGCCCGGATGGCGCATGAAGACGATGACCGACGAGAACGGGCCGTTCTTGTCGGGTATGTTGACCTCACGCACGCCGAACTGACCGCCCGGAAGACGCAGCAGCGCCACCGCGTAGCGCGGCTCCTGGCGCCGCCGCGCGAGCGCGTGCTGGCGCACCTGATCCCAGAACTGCTCGCGGACATTGTCCCAGCCGCCGGCCTGGTCGAGGGAGACGGCACTCACCACGAAACCGACCTCGCCGTTGGGATGAAACAGACGCGTGCGCCGCCCGTCGTCGAAACCCCGCCATCCGAGCGGCACGGGAACGAGCACCCGCGCCGCGCCCGAACCGACGAGAGCGTGGCGCTCGAATACCTGCACCGCGCGCACCGGAAAACCCAGTTTCTTTTCGAGCAACTGCCTGTTTTCGGGACGCTCGGGATCGAGGCTGGTCGCATCCTGGCTCACGGCGTAGGCCGCGTACGCGCCCACCGGCAGCTTGTCCTCGACCGGGAGGTCCTGCGCCGCCGCTGGCGGGGCTGCCGCCAGCCCGGCAGCAAGCAGCGCGCGGAGAAGAACGGGAGGGCATTGCACCATGTTTTCGCCTCGGTTGGGGTTGCGGGCAGTCCGCGCGGCTTGATCGCCGGTTCCCAAGCTTAGCCGTCCCCGTTTGTCGGCACAACCTTGGTCCACGGCATATCGCGGCAGGTGCCCGGCAAAGACCAACCGAAAATTCAACGCGCGGACGTTGCCGTAGCGCCAGTCTCCGGTCAAGCTGCTAAACTTCGAGGCTCCGGGGCGATGTTTTCAACCGGGGCGCCCCGCGTCCACAACCTTTTCAGGAGGGGGGAAAGGAACATGCGCAACGTCATCTCTGCCACGTTGTTGGGTCTGACGCTCGCTGTGACCGCGCACACGAGCGCCGCCCAGGAACTTAAGATCGGAGCGAACGACTCCGTGCAGTCGGTACTGGTGGCGCAAAAGGGCAAGCGTGTCACGGTGCGCGTGCGCTCGGGCCAGGAGTTCACCGGGATCATGCGTGATGCGACCGGGAAGCTGGTGCAACTGGGGGCGATCTCGGGGCGCGAGTTTTTTGACGCCGTCGTGCCGCTGGAGGCCATCGACGCGGTCCTCGTAAGAACCAAACAATAGTCGACGCTGCCGGGAGCACGCCGCCTCGCGCGCGGGCATCCGACTTACATGGAGACGTGTATGAAATTCTTCCACCACCCGGTCTCGACCACGTGTCGGCCGATCATGCAATTCGCAGCCGAGGGCGGCATCACCCTCGACCTGCAAGTGGTCGATCTGTTCAAGGGAGAGCACCTGGGAGAAGCCTACGGCGCAGTCAACCCCAGCCAGCAGGTGCCGGTGCTGGAGGACGGTGATTTCCGCCTGACGGAATCCTCGGCAATTCTCAAGTATCTCGCCGACAAGATCGACTCGCCCGCGTATCCCAAGGACCTGAAGCAGCGCGCCCGGGTGAACGAGCGCATGGACTGGTTCAACACCGGCCTGTATCGCGACTTGGGCTACGGACTGATCTACCCCCAGGTGCTCCCCCACCACAAGCGCGCCGACGACAAGGTGCGGGCGGCGGTGCTTGCGTGGGGCCGGGAAAAATCCAGGAACTGGCTGAAGATCCTCGATCAGGGGCTGATCGGCCCGCGCAATGCGTTCGTCTGCGGCGACGCCATCACGCTCGCCGACTATCTCGGCGCGGCGTATCTCACCGTGGGAGAGGTGATCCGTCTCGACTATTCGCCGTGGCCCAATGTCTGCCGCTGGCTCGCCACGATGAAAGCGCGGCCGAGCTGGGCCAAGGTCAATGAGGGTTTCTACACCTATTTCGTGGCGCCATACGCGAAGGCTCCGTTCGAAGGTCTTTGACCGCGTGGCGCACACGGGAGAACCCGCCATGATCCAGGGCCTTCACCATCACGCCATGCGTTGCCGCGATTCCGAAGAAACGCGCCGGTTCTACGAGGATTTCCTCGAGCTCAGGTTCGCGGAGGCGCTGGAGATCTTCGAAACGAAGTCCGGACGCAAAACGGCGACGCTGCACACCTTCTACGAAATGGGCGACGGCTCCTACCTCGCCTTCTTCGAGGCGCCCGACCTGCCGTTCGAGTTCAAGCCCCTGCACGACTTCGACCTGCACACCGCCCTGGAAGTGGACGAAGCGACTCTGAAGGCGATGTTCGAGAAGGGCAGGGCGCAAGGCATCGAGACGCGCGGCATCGTGGACCACGGTTTCATCGAATCGATCTATTTCCGCGACCCCAACGGCTACGTGGTCGAGCTCACCGCGAAGAAAGAAGGCCACGCCGCGGCGATGGATCCGGCGTTAAACGGCGCCCGCGCCAAGCTCGCCCGCTGGCAGGCCGCGAAGCGCTAGTTTCCAGCTTACCTGAACGCCGGTTTTGCCTTCAGCGCATCGCTGGGATAGGCCCGCGGCGATTGCATCAGCTTCATGTTCACCATGGCCCGCGCCATCTCGACGGCGGCCGCAAAAGCGCCTATGAGGCGTATCTCCTGGTAACCCGCGGCATCGAGGCCCTGCCTCACTTCATCGAGGAAACACTGCTGGTGCGGAGAGCCGATGATCACGGAGTCCACGCCCTCGTCCTCGATCGCCCGGATGAACTGATTCACGATGCTGCCCACGAACTCCTGTACTTCGGGACTGTTCATGCGCTCCTCTTTCCGGTACTTGCGCACGAGCGCCATGGTATAGGTTGACGAACGCGACACGTATCGCACGCTCGTCAGCTTGTGGTTCAGGCCGTAGAGTCGGGCATTGCGCCTGACGATCTGGGACTGGGCATCCGTCGTGGTCAGAACGGAAAACTTCTCACCCAGGAACGAGGCGATATGGAGAGCCGAGTGCACCGGGAAGGCGATCGGCAGCGTGGAAGCCGTCCGCGCGGCGAGGAATCCCGGTTCGATCCCCGCCTGCGTGATGATCGCATCGTACTTTCCCATCGCGCATACGGCCTGGACCCGCTTGACCACTCCCACCGCGATGTTCGCCACGACGACCTCGTCACGGGTCTCCCCTCCATGGTCCGTGGGTTCTCCTTCGTCGATATCGATCTCGACCCCGTCCAGTTGGCCTTTCGCTCTCAAACTGGAGATGAGTTCACGCATCATGAAGTGCCCTTCAGTAGGGCTGTAATTGACACCTGCTCGCTGGTACGGGGGGATATCAACGAATCTCAAAGGGAGTCTCCTGTCGTGAATTGCCGGTTCGTGAAATCCAGCCGCCGGGAACGCGCGCGATTCCAGGCTATTCCGGGCGGAACTTGGTCTCCGGCTTGACGCCCTTGCGGCGCTGCCGTTCGCTGATGCGGCCGTTGTCGAGGTAACGCCCCTCCACCGCGCGTTTCGCCGCTTCGTCCCACTGGGGCAGCCAGTCGCCGAGCGAGTAGCCGTACCACGGCGCCTGCGGCCGCAGCTTGGGTAATCCCAGCCGCTCCCAGGTCGCCTTGGCGCGCTCCATGTACTCGCGCTTCGGCAATGCGAGCGGCGGCATGTCGCTCTTCATGGTCGCGTCCACCAGCAGCGTGGAATCCTCTTCCTGGTCGTGTTCGCGCTTCGGTCCATGGCCTTGCCCGCGGTGTGGCAGCGTCCTGACATCCTCAACCGGATTCGCGCGGTAAGCGAGCGCCCACAGCAACGCGTCGGCGTTGTCGGCCTCGATGTCTTCGTTAACGGCGATGCAGATCTTGCCGCAGTCGCCCTTGAAGAACGCGGCGCCTTCCAACGCCCGCCAGACCTCGGTGCGCGGCGTACCTTTCTCAAGCGTGATGATCGTCACCCGCAGCAATCCCGTCAGCGGCTCGTGCAGCGCCACGCGCTTCACTCCGCGGATGCCGAGCGTTTGGCGCAGGTGCGCGAGGAACAGCGGCTCATAGGCAACGCGTTTGATGACGCTCGATTCGCTCGGCGTCACCTGGCTGATGTAGGACGGGATGACGGGACTCTGGCGCTGCGTGATCGCGGTCACCCGCATCGGCATGTTGTATTCCTCGAGCGCGACGTGGCCGTGCGACTCGCCGAACGGCGCTTCCGGCTCGCAGTACTCGGTGTCGATCAGGCCCTCGATCACGATCTCGGATTCCGCCGGCACCAGCAGATCGACGGTGCGCGCGCGCACGACGTTGATCGGCCCGCCGGCGAGCCCTCCCGCCACGGTGAATTCGTCAACACCGATCGGTAACTTCTGCGGACCCATGTAGGCGACATAGGGCGGGCAACCGAGCACGATCGCGCACGGCATCACCTTGTCGCCGCGCGCCTGGTGCTTCTGGTAATGGAGATAGCCGCCCGCACCGCCGACACGTGTCGCCATGCGCACCACCAGCCGGTCGGGCGCCTTCAACGCCGCTCGGTAGGTACCCATGTTCAGCGCCCCGGTCTCGGGATCCTTCGTAATGACGTTGGTCGCGGTCAAGGTCGGTGCGCTGTCGAATCCCGGCGTCGAGATCGGAATCGGCAGCGCGTCGAGACCGTGACCCTCGAGTTGCAATGCCGCACCTTCGATCACCACCTCCTGGCACACCGCCGTCTCCACGATGCGCGGGGCGACCGGGTTCGCCATGGCGTGGTCCCATTTCGCCTGGATGTCATCCAGCGCCACGCCCATGCCGACGCTGTAAATCGCGCGGTTGGCGGCGAGCGCGCCGACCACCACCGGGATCGAATACTTGCGTCCGCGCCCGTCGATGATATTGTTAAATAGGAACGCTCTGCGCTCCGGCTCGTCGAGCCCGCCCACGAACTGCCAGCGCACCAGCGGATGCAGTTCCGCGTCCTTGTCGATAGGCTCGCTAATGGTCAAAAGCAGCCCGCGCGCCCGCAACGCGTCGAGATGCTCGTGCAGGTCGGGATAGTTGCGATCGCGATTCGACATGGGTCATGCACTCCGAACGTCACCGCGGTCCGCGAAGCAACGCAGCCATACGGCATAGGTGGGTTCATCAACGAACGCAGTCTAGCAGCCCGCGGGACTTGGCGCTTCGACCAGTATGACGGCCCGCAAACAACTTACACAAATGGCTCGTCATTCCGGTGGATGAGACTGTGCAAGCAACGGGCCTTCCTGTCATTGCGAGGGAACCGAAGCCATCCCGTTGCTGGCAACGCAAACGCGCCTGCCGCGAGGTTGCTTCGTCGCGAAACGTCACTCCTCGCAACGACGAAGTTGAGATCATTGGCGTGCCTCCCGAGGAGGAGTGCGAGAAGGAAATGTTCGTCACCATCCCTTGGGAGGTCCGGTGGCTCGCTTGGACGATAAGTCTCCAATACGCCTTGACAGGAACCTAAGAAAAGAGTCAACTGAAAATGCTTCGGTGATTCGGCTCGGGATGGATTCTCGAACTAACGACTGATTCGGTTGCCGCCTCAGTTTTTCGCTGTTGTGCGCGCCCCATGTTGCGGGTGTACCTGAAGCGAACTGGCGGCGACCACCTTCGACACTATGTTTGAGGGTTATTTCGAGTCGGGGAACCGGGGCAGACGACAAGGGTTGCGGTGGAAGACGCGCCGCTTTTATCCCTGCGGGGAGATCGTGGCTAGTGTGAAGCCGAAATGAGAGGGAAGAACTATCGATGAAGCTTCCGACAGCGCCGCTCTGAAGCCGGTAATGACAGACCGGCATGCGTCACGGTGACGTGACGAAATGAGGCCACTTCAAGTGGCAAACCTGTGAAGCCCTGCGAATTCATCGCGGGGCTTCGCGTTTGTGGATTGCATTTGCGCATTTGTGGAACCCATCGCCGGCCAGCGCGAGGGTGAGTGGCGCTTGACCCTGGCCGCGCGGACAGCCTCGCAGGACAGCAGACTAGCGGTGCGAGTAGAGCCTCAGGCCCGGGACCGGCAAGTCGGCCTTGAGAATACTGCCGCTCTCGGCCTCGGTGATATAGAGGGTCCTGCCCTCGCGGCCGCCGTACGCGCAATTGGTGGTGCGGATGCCTCGGCAGGACTTGATCCGGTAAAGGGGTTCGCCGAGATTGCTGAAAAGCCAGACCGAGCCCAGTCCCGAGTGGCACACCGCGAGACTACCCTGTGAGTCCACGGCGAGGCCGTCGGGGCCGGACAGACCGCCGCTCAACTGGATGAAGATTCCGACCTTCGCACCCAGTTGCATGACGCCGCCCTCGGGCAGCAGCGGAATCCGCCATACATTGTTCATGCGGGTGACATTCACGAACAGGATGGTCTCCGCGGGATTGAGTGCGATCCCGTTGGGCCCGGGGATCCGGTCCAGGATCAGTTCCAGCTCGTTGTCCTGCGCCCGCAGGCGGAAGACGCGGCCGGAGGAATCGTTCATGCTGCTGTTGCCCTGGTCCGTGAAATAGATGTCGCCGTTGCGGGCGAAAACGAAATCGTTGATTCCCTTGAAGCCCTCGCCGGCGACGTCTTCCACCACCGATGTCATCGTTCCGGAATCAGGGTCGAGGATCAGGATACCGTGCAGGCGGTCGGCGACGAAGATCCGTCCGTCCTGGTGGATCTTCAGGCTGTTGGGCTCCCCTTGGTATTCGCTCACCACGGAAAAGCGGCCCGCAGGCGAGACCCGGAAGACGCGCGCATAGGGAATGTCCACGCAATAGAGATTGCCAGCGCGGTCGAAGGCAGGGCCCTCCAGGTAGGAGTGGATCGCTTCGGGCTTGTCGACCGGCTGGCCTTTCTTGCGGTAGTCGACCCATTTGGACCTGCGATCAGCGATGCGCAGCTCCTCCGGAAGTTCGGCGAAAACCGTGGTATCAATGACTTGTGGTGCGGCGAACATCTGTCCTCCTTCTACATTCGCGGTGACCGGGCTCCGCAATGCCGTTAATGGCATGGTGGCAATTTTATGTCAACGGATCCTGCCAGGCGCCGCTTCGCGGCGGCGGCACGAAGGTGCATTGACGCTCCACGGCTGCGCCACTAGCATTGACTCACGCGCCTGAACTATGGAGGAGGAGATCATGATCCAGCGGATACTCGCGTCACTGGCATTGGCCGCGGTCATTACCGCGGCGGCAGCGCAGCAATACCCGGCGCGACCGATTCGTTTCATCGTTCCCTATCCCCCGGGAGGCGGGACGGACACCGTAGCGCGACTGCTCAATCCAGGCCTGATCGAGCAGCTCGGCGAACAGGTGGTCATCGACAACCGCGGCGGCGCCAATGCCATCATCGGCACGGACCTGGCGGCCAAGGCCGCGGCTGATGGCTACACGATGCTTTTCTGCCTGCAGGCAAGCATGGCGGTGAATCCGACGCTTTATCAGAATCTTCCCTATGAGCCTCAGCGGGATTTCGACCCCGTGATACACCTCGATACGCTGGCCATGATGCTGGCGGTGAATCCTTCGCTTCCCGTCAAAACGATCGACGATCTGATCAAGCTGGCGAAGGCCGGTCCGGGCAGGCTCAACTACAGTTCGTCGGGCCACGGCAGCGCGGCGCACCTTGCGACCTTGTTGCTGATGAACATGACTGGGACGAAGATGGTGCACGTGCCGTTCAAGGGCGGCGGCCCGGCCCTCGCCGCAGTGATCGGCGGGGAGGTGCAGTTCAGCATTGGAACGCTGGTCTCGGAGGTGCCTCACGTGAGGGCCGGCCGGCTCCGGGCCGTGGCTTTGGCCACGGCCAGGCGGGTGCCGAGCATCCCGGATGTTCCCAGCATCGCGGAGACCCTGCCGGGCTTCGACGCGAGCGTGTGGCATGGCGTCGTGGTGCCGAAGGGAACGCCGGCGGCAGCCGTGAAGCGTCTGAATGCGGCGTTCAACGCCGTGCTCAAGCGCCCGCAGGTCCGGGCCGCGATGGAAAAGAGCGGGGTTCAGCCGGTCGGTGGCGCTCCCGAGGAATTTGCCGTCCTGATCAAGTCCGAAACCGCCAAGTACGAGAAGCTGCTCAAGGAAATGGGCATGGCGAGGAGCTCCAAGCTATAGGCTGACGCGGCCCGGGCGCGCGCCCTGCGCTACCCCCGGTGCAGGAATGAAAAAATGATTCGAAAGCTCAGAACGCGGCGCGACGACCAGCAGTGGATGCTCGATCTCGCGCTGAACATGCGCGGGCGGGTGCAGAACTTTGAGGGCGACTTTCAGGACGTGCCCAAGCGGGCCCGCAACTACCGGATGATGCCCAAGGTGTGGCGGGAAGCCGCGGAGCGTCACGAGGCGCTCGCCCGGGGGGCCGAATCCCGGGGCGCGCGCGCGACGGCGACGGCACACTACGACAACGCCATCGAGGCGTACCGCTGCGCGCAGCACCCAATCTACTACGACGATCATCCGGTCAAGAAATACCTCTACGGGAAGCTCGATGAGATGGTCGACCGGCGCTGCCGCGTCGCGTCCTATCCCATCGAGCGCGTCGATGTGCCGTTCGATGGTGGCAAACCGATCTCCTGCCTGTTTCACCTGCTGCCGGACCGGCGCCGGGCGCCGGTCGTGCTCTACATGGCGGGCATGGACCAGAGCAAGGAGGTCTTCCCCAGGGCGAACCACAACGTCGGGCTGGAACGCGGCTTCCATGTCATATCCATGGACGGCCCCGGGCAGGGCAGCTCGAATCTCAAGAAGATCCGGGCCGTGGAGGAAAACTACGAGCGCGCAGGCGCGGCGGTCATCAGCTATCTCTGCCGGCTCAGGGAGGTCGATCCCGCGAAGATCGCGATCTACGGGACCAGCTTCGGCAGTTACTGGTCGCTGCGGCTCGCCAGCCACGATCAGCGCATTGCCGCAGTGGTGAGCGCGATCGCGTGCCTTGATCCGAAGCACACGATCTTCAGCCAGTCCTCCCCACGCTTCAAGCAGATGTTCATGTACATGGCAGGCTACGATGACGAGGATCGGTTCGACGCGGAGGTGGTGAGCGGGATGACCCTGGACGGCTACCTGGAGAAGATCCGCTGCCCGACCCTGCTGTCCACCGGCGAGTATGACCCGCTCTCGCCGCTGGAGGACGCAATCGCGGCATTCGATGCGCTCAAGGCGCCAAAGGAGCTGTGGGTCTTCGAAAACCAGTTCCACCAGCTAAAGAGCCTCCCGAACCTGGGCGGGCTCGACGGCCACGAATACGTGTTCGACTGGTTGAGCATGGCGCTGAACGGCAAGGGATTGTCGAAGCGGCATAGTCGGATCGCATACATCCGCGAAAACGGCGATGGGCCGTGGGGCGCATGCGAGTGGACGCCGCCGATCAAAGCGGGCCAGGCATATTTCTGAGAGGGGAGGCGGTCTGATGGGCGATCGCGTGGGTATCGTCGGATCGTGCTATCGCACGTGGGTCGTGTTCCTGGGCCGAGGCATTCCTAGGGGGGTTCCTGCGGCGGATAGCGGTGGTTGACCATTTGGTATACCAGCGGTATGCTTAAGGTCGGGTATGCACCCGAGAATCCAACGTTGGGAGTCTTAACGCGGTGACCGCAGCCAGTCTCGGGAAGGATCGATACGTGTTGGAACCGATCGGGCCATATCAAAAACTGAAACTGATGATCCTGAACGGGGAGATCCGTCGAGGCGAACCACTGGTCGAACGATTGGTTGCCGACCTCCTGGGGGTTAGCCGCACGCCGGTGCGGGAAACAATCCAGCGACTCGAGAAAGAAGGCCTGGTGCGGATCGTCGGGGGCAAGGGTGCTTTTGTCGCCGACTATTCGATCGACGATGTCATCGAGATCTACCAGGTACGCGAAGGACTCGAGTCGATCGCTGCCCGCTTCGGTTGTCCCTACGTTCGTGCTGCAGACCTTGACCGCTTTGAGGAGCAGTTCAACCTCTACAAGAACAGGGCGTCCCGGCGCGACAACGATCCTGACGAATGGCGGAAGCTGGGTCGTGACTTTCACGATCTCTTCATTCGTGCGTCGCAAAACGGGCGCATCATTCAGGCGATCGAAGGGCTTCGAGGCCAGATCGAGCTGGTGAGGGGAATCAGCAGGTCGGCGGACGTTCGCTCGGTTGCGCGGAGCTCGATCGATGAACACCTGGAGATCATGCACGCGCTGAGGGCGCGGGCGCCACAGCGCGCGGAGAAGGCTGTGCGGACTCACTTGCAGAATGCGCTCCAGCACAAGCTGGAAACCCTGCAACAGAGCCGCTTGACACGTTAGTCACATAAGGAATATGCCATGCCAAAAGTACGGATTCTCACGCCGGTCGTCGCGGTCAAAGACAACATGGAAAACGCTCAAGCGCTAAACGTCGAGCGTCTGGCTGCGAGCAAGGTCCGGGTCGGCCTGCTCGACAATACCAAACCGAATGCGGGCCAATTGCTGGGTTTTGTCGGGCAAAAAATGATGGCGAGTAGCCTCGCGGCCAGCACTTATGCCGCGGACAAGACCGATTCTCCCGCCTCGAATCCCGCGAGCCACGGCGCCACCGAAGCGGTATTCAAGCGGCTCTCGGAGAATGCCGACGTGGTCCTCACAGGACTGGGCAACTGAGGGTCATGCACGTCGTGGAGTATCCACGACTCCGTTGAACTGGTGAAGCGGGGCATCCCCTCGGCCACCATCTGTTCCACCCGGTTCGTCCCGGTCGGACGGAAGTTCGCGCAGGCGCTGGGTGTCGCGGACCTGCCGATCATTGAAGTGCATGACGAGGTCGGTCACGACTCGCCTGAAGAACTGCAGAAGGTCGCCCAAGTCGTCGCCGAGGCGGTGCCCGACATTCTGCGCAAATACCAAAGCAGGAACGTCATCGGCCAGCGACTCAGGGAAGAAGAACTTATCGAGACGCTGGACGTCGATGCCGGTACCGACCTTTCCATCCGCGTGAGTGAACGCTTCCTGCAGGAGAACTGGTCGGACGGCCTGCCCGTGGTGCCGCCCACGGAGGATCGGGTTCAGGCCATGCTGGACACCGTAGCCACGCCACCTGACGAAGTGCTTGGCGTGCTGCACCCGCGCGGCGGGATCGCTACCGTGCAGAAGGTTGCAGTCTGTGCCGTCATGGCAGGATGCCTGCCGAAGCATTTTCCCATCGTCGTCGCCGCGGTCCGCGCCATCGGGACCCCACAGTTCAAGATGCATTCCGTTCAATCATCGGCGCATCCTCACTCGCCGTTCATTCTCGTGAACGGGCCCGCGGGCATCGAAGCCGGGCTTTCGAGCGGACATGATTGCACGCCCAAGGGTTGGCAGGCGAACCTGGTTATTTGCCGCGCCGTGCGGCTGGTTACCATCAATATGGCCGGCCTTAAGAACGTCATTGCCTCGCATACGCAAGGCCACTTGGGGCGCATCATGGACTGCGTTCGCGAGAACGAGGAGGAAAGTCCCTGGGAGCCGTACCACACCGAGCAGGGGTATTCCCGGGACGCCAGCACCGTGACGGCATTTCCGGGTGAGCCTCCGCACCTCGTCGATGACCGTGGCAGCAACACAGCGCAAAGTATGTTGACCACGTTCGCGCGGGTAATCGCGACCGGCGGAAACCGCTCTCTATTTGGAAACACCCAGCAAGTTCTCCTGTTCGCGCCCGAGCATGCCCAGTATGTGGCCTCGCAGGGCTTTTCGAAGGAAGATGTGCGCGAGTTTCTGTACGAGGTCGCGCGTATTCCACTGCACGAGTTTCCGAAAAACAACCTGGATAGCCTGTCGGTCTGGCACAAGAAATTGTTTTCGAATGTCAGCGAACACGTTACCGTGCCAGCCGTCCGCCGGAAAGAGGACTTCAAGATCATCGTGCACGGCGGCATTGGGCCTCATTCGCTGTACATGCCCGGCAGCCTGAGCTCAAAACCGGTTACGGTGCCGGTTGAAAGCAAGAGATAAGACCGACTTCATCACCGCGGAAACCAACCGCCGTTGCGAGTCATGGGTGCGAAGCTCGACGAAGCCGTGGTAGCTCCGGGACAGGGCTTAGACGAAGTGCATGAGCGTTTGTATGCCGCCGGTCTTACGGATGGCCTGCCCGTAGTCCCTCCCACGGCGGCCCGGATCGAGGCGATGCTGGGCCGGCGTGACCCGGCGCGAGTCGTGGCCAAGTTGGCCCCGCTGTCGGGTGAAGCTACCTTGTACCGGATAGCCATCTGCGCTGTAATGGCCGGTTGTCTGCCGGAGTATTTTCCCGTCCTGATCGCGGCAGTGGAAGCTGTCGCCGAGGAAGAATTCAATCTGCTGGGAATCCAGACGACCACCGGCCCTGCTGCCCCCGTCGTAATCGTCAATGGACCAATAGCCGTGCGCCTGGGGCTTAACGCCGGAACCAACG
The DNA here is from genome assembly GCA_016199545.1 of Betaproteobacteria bacterium. Classification (GTDB taxonomy): domain Bacteria; phylum Pseudomonadota; class Gammaproteobacteria; order Burkholderiales; family SG8-41; genus DSOT01. Next base: position 16,011 of record JACQGN010000066.1, read on the forward strand.
CGCTCGGTCCGGGGGTGCGCGCGAATGCCACCATCGGCCGGGCGCTGGCTCTGGTGCTGCGCGACGTGGGAGGCGCGATTCCGGGGGAGTTGGACATGGCAACGATGGGCCAACCTGGGAAATACACTTTCTGTTTCGCCGAGAACGAGCAAGCGAATCCCTGGGAGCCGTTGCACGTGAGCCGTGGTTTCGATCGTGAGCAGAGCACAGTGACGGTGCTGGCGGCCGCCGGCACCGTCGAAGTGCGAGACGAGTGCAGTGCGCGGGCTGAAAGCCTTCTGACCACTTTTGCGCATTCGATGCTTGGCGCCGGGTCGGTGGGCGGCAGCGGGATGCTGAGCGGAGGTGAACCGTTGCTCCTGTTTTCTCCCGATCATGCCCGTATCGTCGCCCGCGAGAAAACGCGCGATGCGGCCCAAACCTTTCTGTTCGAGACAGCGCGGCTTCCGCTGAGCGCGTTGCCTCCCGAGACGCAGGCCCACTTGAGACAGCGCCACGCGGCCAAGCCTGGCGGCGAAACAAACGACGTGTTGCGCGTGGCCGCGCGGGCTGGCGATATCATGTTCGTTGTAGTAGGTGGCACGGGCTTCAAGTCCACCTACGTTCCAACCTGGGGCGGCGGCACGCGCGCCATTACCAAACCCATTCAGACGCGGGAGGCAACATGATCAATAGCAAGGACTTCGCAATGCAGAACAGACGAGCACGTTTGTTTGAAAGAGCTGGCAATGTCAGGTTTGTGGTTTTCCTGGCTGCGATGGGGCTTTTCGCAGGAGGTGGCCCGGCTTCGGCCCAGGCGCCACAATCGGAATACCCGCTCAAAGAGATCGAGTTGATGATCCCGTTCGCTCCCGGCGGCGGGGTCGATCTGTTCGGCCGCACCGTCGCAAGGGTGCTGAGCGATGAAAAGATCGTCAGCAAGCGAATCCAGGTTGTGAACAAGCCGGGCGCAGGGGGCGCCCGTGGCATGGCGGAAATGGCGCAGCGCAAGGGTGATGCCTACATTCTGCTGGGCATCGCCATCCACGTGCATACCACGCCGCTGACGACGGGCACCAAGCATTCCTACAAGGACCTCACCCCGATCGCCAAGCTCTTTTCGGAGTACCAGATGATGGTGGTTCGCACCGAGTCCCCGATAAAGAGTCTCAAGGAAGTCGACGCCGCGCTGCGCAAGGACGTAGGCGGCCTGAAGATCGGTGGAGCTTCCGTCGGAGGGGCCGATCACATGTCCGTGGCCAAGTTCGCCAAGGCGATCGGCGGCGACCCGTCGAAGCTCACCTACGTTGCCTACTCCGGCGGCGAATCGAACGCTGCAATTCTCGGCGGCCACGTCGACGTGGGCATGGGCGGTCTCGAGCTGATCGACCTGGTGGAAGGCGGCAAGATGCGGGTGCTGGCGGTCAGTGCCCCCGCGCGGCTGGGCGGCCGGTTCAAGGCCCTGCCCACGTTCGTCGAGCAGGGGTACGACGTCGTCAATGCGAACTGGCGCGGCATTTTCGGCCCGCCTGAGATGCCTGCCGCTGTCGTCCAGTACTGGCGCAACAGCCTGAAGAAGATGGTGCAAACCAAGGCCTGGAAGGCGGAGCTGGAAAAAAACCAGTGGGCCGACACCTTTGAATCGGAAACGTTCCTCGCCTCGCTCGACAGGGATCACGAAGTCTATCGTTCGCTGTTGCAACAAGTCGGCCTGCTGAAAAAATGAGCGGGACGCCGGCCCGGCGCAAGGAAGGGGCGATTGCCGAGAAGGTGGAGACGGCATTCACCGTGCTGTTGCCCATCTTCTCGGTCTTCTTCATCTGGCAGGCGACACAGGTCACGGAGCCGCCTCGCAACATCGTGGTGGGCCCGCGCACCTTCCCCCTGCTGGTCGGCTGGATGATGCTGGCCGTGTCCGTGGTACTGGCCTGGCAGCGAATACGCACGCGCGCCGCCGAGGCGAGTGCCGCAGCATCGGACCCCCAATTGGGGCTGGTGCCGCCGGACGAGGACGAGACGTCGATCAGCGACTGGCCCGCGGTCTGGAGCGTGCTGGGATCTTTGCTGGCGCTCTTCCTGTTGCTGGAGCCTCTTGGTTTTGTCACCGCCCTTGCGCTTTTTCTGTTCGGGCTATCGACGCTCTTCGGGCCGCGGCGGTGGTTGCTCAACCTGGTGATATCGGTCGCCTTCAGTACGTTCTTCTACTACCTGTTCACCCGGGTACTGGAAATCCCGCTGCCCAACGGGGTTCTGAGGTCTTTCTTCTAACGCAGCGTGCCAGAGTGGATAGAACTTGGCCGCCGATAAACGCAGATGAACGCCGATAAAAACCAGGTCAAAGAATACACACAGATCAAAAAATCCCAGAATCATAGCCACAGATACACACAGATAAACACAGATCAAAAAATCCATGGTCAAAGTCGTTAGCCGCAGATAGTTATGCTGATCCTCATAGCAGCTTCTTCTGATTTGGGTCATCCGTGTGTATCAGTGTTTATCTGTGGCTTGATCTGCCGTTGATCTTATCGGCGTTCATCGGCGTTCATCTGCGGCGTACGTTTTGATTTTAAATTTTTGAGATGATCTCCAGTTTCTCGGGCATTCTCACCGGCTTTTTGGTGGCGCTCCAGCCATCCCACCTGCTGCTGGCACTGACGGGCGCCGCTCTGGGAACGGCGGTCGGCGTGCTTCCGGGGATCGGACCTGCGCTGGCCATATCGCTGCTCCTGCCCTTCACGTACAAGCTGGTTGATCCCGTAGGGGCGTTCATTCTATTCGGCGGCATCTATTACGGCACGATGTACGGCGGGTCGACTACCAGCATCCTGATCAACACGCCCGGCGAGAGCTCATCCGTCGTCACCGCCCTCGATGGCTACAGGATGGCGCGCAAGGGCCGCGCCGGCGCGGCCCTTGCGACTTCCGCCATCGGCTCGTTTTTTGCCGGCACCATCGCGACGTTCCTGCTGATGATCCTGGCGCAGCCGCTGGTGGAATTCGCCTTGAAGTTTGGCCCCTCCGAGTACTTTGCGCTGATCGTGCTCTCGCTGTGCACGGTTACGGCGATCGGCGGCGGACACCCGTTCAAGGCTGCGTTCTCCACCCTGCTCGGCCTGGCATTGGGCGCGGTTGGCATAGAGAACACCAGCGGGCAGCTCCGTTTCACGTTTGGCGCGCCTGCGCTCATTGACGGGATCGGCGTCGTCGTGGCGGCGATCGGCCTGTTCGCCATCAGCGAAGTGCTCTTCGGCCTGGGCAACCTGCGCAAGCAGACCGCCTCCCGGCTGATGGAGACCGGCTCGATCTGGATGACACGCGAAGAATGGCGGCGATCCGCATGGCCGTGGCTGCGCGGTTCCGGCGTCGGCTTCCTCGTCGGCGCGCTGCCCGGCGCCGGTGCGACGATCGCTTCATTCATGGCGTACGCCGTCGAGAAAAAGGTCTCAAGCCATCCCGAGGAGTTTGGCAAGGGGGCGATTGAAGGCGTGGCCGGACCGGAAGCTGCCAACAACGCTTCCGCCGGCGGCGCGCTCGTTCCGCTGCTGACCCTGGGCATACCCGGATCGGCCACTGCCGCAGTCATGCTGGCTGCGCTGCAGGGCTACGGCATCAACACCGGACCCCTGCTGCTGCAAAAACATCCGGATCTCGTGTGGGGATTGATTGCAAGCCTTTACCTCGGAAACGTGATGCTGCTGGTGCTGAACCTGCCGCTTGTCGGGCTCTGGGTGAAGCTCCTGAAAATCCCCGAGGCGCTGCTCTATCCGATGATCCTCGCCTTCAGCACCCTGGGCGTCTACAGCCTGAGCCGCAGCGTATTCGATCTCTATCTGTTGTTTGGCATCGGAGTCCTCGGTTTCCTGCTGCGCCGCTATGGTTATCCGCTGGCGCCGATCGTGCTGGGCCTGGTCCTAGGGCCGATGCTCGAGACCGAGTTTCGCCGCGCACTGATCGGATCGCGGGGCGACTGGTGGGTCCTGGTTAATCGTCCGATGGCCGCCACCATTCTCGCACTAGCGCTGCTGATGGTGTTGTCGCCGGTGATTGGGCGCTTCTGGAGAAGGTGGCGTCATAAGCGCTCGGGCGGTGCGGGAGCGCGAGCGGCATAACCGATGTCTACTCCGCCTTCGCCCGCTTCCTCGCGCGCCTCGGGCAATACATCTTGTGCCCGCTGCTAACTGACCTAGCAGCCGGTCGGAATTGATCGTCCGACAGGCTGCTAAATGCAAAACCGCCCGCAGACTTGTAGCAAAGCGGGGTGTAAAGACCTTTCTTGGCCATCAATCAGGACCCGTGGGGTGGCGAATTCACGTATTTCGACTCCAATTGTACGGTTTGTCTGCGGGCGGTTTTGCGTAAGGAGTGTGTCGGGGCAAAGTCCGACACACTCCTAGCGTACCCGCATAGCCGCTACGATGCCAGCCGGCGGAACTGGTAACACTGCCAGATCTGCCGCTCGCAGTTCGTCGGATCGCGAAGGATCTGGCGGCCCCAGAAGGTCAGCACTGCCCAGCCTTTGGCCTGTAGCGTATTACGTTTCCGGGCGTCACTCGTTAGCGTATCAACGTTTCCATGATGCGCAAAACCGTCGCAGTAGATCGCGATCTTGTGATCGGGATACGCGAAATCCGGGATCGTGAGCAGACCACCGCTTTCCGATTGGATCTCAAGCTGCGCCGTCGGGACCGGAAGCCGTCCGCCTTCGACGATTGCTTCAAGCAACCGTTTTTCAATCGGTGTTCCCGAAGTCTGCTCGGGGGCGGAAGTGGCTACATGCTCTTCGATCCATTTAATCGAAAGCTGCTTTCCCTCCCCGTTCTGCCCAGTCCGAGGTTCCCCGGCCCGCTCGGCCAAGCCGAGTTGAAACAAGATGTCCCTGACGAGTTCCTTGTTCAGCAGCGGGTGATCGAACTGATTCCGCGCCGACTTGAGGCATCGGTAGCATGCATGATCACAGTCGTGGTTGAACAGTCGGGAGTGCGCCGCATTTGCCCATCGGCCGAGATCATTCGCGAGCTGTTCGAGATATCCAGCCCCGCCAGGCGCTGTCTCATAGAACAACAGCGTCCAACCGCCCGCGCCGTCCTTGTGCGAGAAATAAGCAATCTCGTCGGCTTCGATTTCCAAAACCTCCTGAGCCCCACTGACCAATGCCTTGCCAAGCGTTCGGCAGAAGGCCTTCGCGTCATCCTCGTCCGGAGGTGCAAGCCGCGCCGGCACGGGAAACACAAGGACATCGGCTGGAAAGGAATAGCCGAGGATGTATGGGTGCGGATTGCCGTTGCATATTCTCCGATGGTCCTCATCCCAACGCTGGCCCGCGCGTTCTGTAAGGCCGTGAGGCCGATGCCTCCCACAGTCCGGGCACAATTCGAATCGCTCGCCCTGACCACCCCACCGCGCCTGGCGACCCCAGTTAGTGACGAGCAACTCTGCCTTCGGGCGGAATTCCAAGGCGACGAACTCGTACGGATAAAGCGTAACCGCTCCCTCGCCATCATGGAGCAGGTGCTCGCGTCGCTCGAACGTCAATCGCTGCCGGCTGTCTTCGGCTGACGTAATCTGCGTATTCTCTTCCGCCTCGAACGAGTCGATCAGCGCCACCTCGGCGCGCAAGGCGATCGGTTCGCCGCAACTGGGACAACTGTTCGGCGCTTCGCGAGTCGCAAACCCGCAGTGGCCGCAAAAGCAGAATGGCTCGACGCGTCCCGACTGCTCTGCGCCCCGATCCCCACCGCCCGATCGTGGGCCGCCCTCGAAGAAGGCCCGAATGCTTTTTAGTTTGTGGCCGTTGGCATACACCATGTTACCGGGGGCAAACTCGAACAGCGCGATCCACGCCGGTCGCCTGAGCGTCGGTGTATCAGCCACACCCGGATCCAGCGCGAACGTATCGGTCGGGAACTGATAGGACGGCAGCAAGCCGGCCTCCGCAAGGTAGGTAAGCGCGAAGGCTTTCTCGCGATCCGTGGTCAACTCACGATAGGCGCGTTCGCGCGCGCGGCGTTTCTGTTCGGTTTCGCGTGTTGAGACGATGCGCGCGTAGTAATGGAATTCCTTATGCAGGCGCACAATCTGCCGATGCCAATCCTGCACCGTTTCCTCAATTTGAACCGGAAAGGCCTCGACGACTTCAGCAACACCGGCATCGCGTCCGAAAACCTCCTTCGCCTTTTCTGCGGTATCCGTACGGTGCGCCTTGAGCCCCTCGATCAACGGAAGGTAGTGATCTTTATTCAGGACTGCCGGATTCTGCACATCCTCCAGCAAATCGCCCATCAACCATGAAAAGTCCTCGTTCAGTTCCTCCAGTGCAAAGGACCGGACATGCCGCGCGAGAATTTTGTCGTTGGTCAGTCGAACGATCGGCGGCCTGAATTCCCCGCGGACAAGCCAGGCCGGGTCTTCGAAACAATGCCGGTCGTGCGAACCGACGCTGCAGAAAGTAGAAACGAACCCGACACGCAGACGGCGTCCGGCACGTCCGGCGCGCTGAATGTAGTTCGCGGGGCCGTGAGGCGCGTTGCGGAGGAGAACGCTGTAGAGGTCCCCGATGTCCACTCCGAGTTCGAGAGTGGGGCTGCACACCAAGGCTTCGACGCGGCCTTCCTTGAAATCCTGCTCACGTCTGGCCCGCGTCTCCTGGTCGATCTGCGCTGTATGTTCCAGCGACTTCAGGCGTCGCGGGCGATCCGCCGTGTAGAGATTGACGTAATAGTTGCTGGGGTCAGCCTCATTGACGAGGAGGTCGGCAGCCTGCCCAGAGCAGTTTGCTGTGGCATAGCATGCGTCAACACGATACGGTCGCCAGATTGAGCACTTCCGGCAGCGCCACCCGTGTGTCGCCGGAATCAGCCGGATGACGCGCTTCGAAACCTGGAGCGGCCGGGTGCGGCCAAGGTGCCGGCGCACCGAATCCGGCAACACCTGCGGTGACTCCAGAATCTCGTATTCGAGCAATAACTCGAACACGCGGCGGGTCCACTCGTCGCCGATCACGGGGCCAAGCCCGCCTTTGGTCTGGACCAACCGGGCGACCCCTCCAGCCGCGCCGCGTTCAGCATCTTTGACGAGCGCCTCGAACTTCCTGCCAGAGACGGCCCGGCTGCGCAGCGCCTCCGGCCGATCGAACATGAAAAAGACGACGCCGCGCTCGTGCTCGGCGATCGAGAGATTGTAGGGATCGATCGTCAGCCAACTCCACGGCGTTTTTTTGGGATCGAGGAAGGACTGATAGAAGTCGAACGACACTGCCCGCCGGCGGCGCATGAAGTCGAGAATTGCGCGCGTGAGCACCCGCCCCTTGTCCAAAGTCAGTCCGGCGCGCTTGCAGCATTCGACGAACCGTTGATCATCGGCCAGCTTGTCGAGAAACTCGTACTGCACCTCCACCAGTGCCAGGTTTTCGAGGGCGATCCGCTGGTGCGTGGCCCGGCAGAACTCGCCTGCCACCTCGTATTCCAGAGTCTTGCGCCAATAAGCCTGCTCGTCGCGCGTCAGATTGCGCTTCGCGAGACCGATACGTTGAAATAATTCCAGAGCGCGGTTGGGAAGATCCTGCAAGGCAATGCCGGACTCCCCTGCTTCCTTGACCGTGGCCTCTATGGCGTGGCGCAGGGCGAACTGCCGGTGGCGGTCGCCCATGTATCCGGCCTGATGTGCGGCATCCTGGCGGTTGTCGGCGAAAACGAGAAGCTTGCGTTGATCTTCCGGCACCTTGTCGAGGTGGTGGGTGGCGAGGACCGAAACGCTCGATGCCACCCCGGTGCGCAACAGAGTAAGTACGTCGCCACGCGTATAGCGACTGTTGCAAACCGGGCATGTGCTTCCCCTGCCACGCAAAACATGCTGCTCGCTCAGGTGCTCCTCCCGGATGCCGTCCGGCTTCTGGTCGAATACGCGCCCCGACGAATGGTCGACCCAATTCCGCACGAGCCGATCCCTGGCCGCGCTACGGCGTCCGCGAGACTTCGGGGTGGGAGCCTCATTTTCTTCGTCTCCGTTCTCCCCGGCCTCCTCCTCATCACGCTCGCCCACGAGCTTCGGTGTGATGAACGCCGTGTCGTCGTCGCTGAGAAAATCGTCGTTTGCAATCGTGTGCTCGGGATGCTCCGGATGAAAACGAACTTTCACGAAATCCTGTCCGCAGGTCCGGCACAGCACCGCCGGTCGCACCGCGCTGCCGCACTCGGGACAACTCTCTGAGCCGTCCGCGACAAGCTTGCGGCACTCAGGATTCATGCAAAGTCCTACGTCGTAAACTCCATGGAAAAACGTGTGTAGCTTGGGCCGCAGTGCCGGCGGATCGTTGTCATCGCCGAAGCTGCCAACGAGAAGGTACGCTTCGACCAATCGTTGCAGCGCCGCATCCGGGAACTCGCCGAGTTCGGGCAACCGGGAGCGCAGGTCCGCGGCAATCTCCTCGAACGTCCGCGGGCGCTCGGCGGCTGCACGCAAAGCATCGAGGAAGCGGTTGCCTTCGAGGAGCACCCGGAGCTTGTCGTGCGCCGCCCCCAATGACGGTGCGCGCCGCCCGCACAGCCGTTCGGCGAGTCGCACGAGCGACGCCTCATCCCCATGCTTGAAGAACCCGATTTCCGCATCGGTCATTTCGACAAGCGGGGGCATGAACGGCGCGCGCGGAGGCGGAACGTCGCGATACGCTTCTCCAACAATGTCGCTCACCCCAAACGATTCGGCGAACAGATCCGAAGCAAAGCGCGCAAGTGCCGCATCGCCACCCGCGTCCTGCGAAACCGTAGCTGAGGTGCCGATGCAGTGCAGCTCTCCCGCCTTCAATCCGCATCGCGCTTTGAGCCTGCGTATCAGGCAGGCAAGCTCGGTGGCGAGCGCGCCGCGGTAGCTGTGAATCTCGTCGAGCACCAGATACCGTAGGGCGGGTGAGAACAGCGCCCGGTCCACCTTGCGCACGAGCAGGAACTCAAGCTGCTTGTAGTTTGTGAGGATGATGTCCGGTGGGGAGCGCCGAATCTCCTCGCGCCGCGTCAGTTCGTTGCCGGCGACCGGCTCACCGAGCGTTGACGCAACGGTCTGGCTGTCACCCGTATAGAGTGCGAACGTGATGGCGGTTCCGGAATCCCGAACGAGATCGCGCATGCGCCCGAGCTGGTCGTTGGCCAAGGCGTTCATGGGGTAGAGCAGGATTGCTTTGGTGCCCTGCACACCCCTCTCCTTCATGCGCAGGATGCCGGAAAGCGCCGGCAACATGAATGCCTCCGTCTTCCCGCTGCCGGTGCCGGTCTTGACCACAACGTTGCGGTTCGTCTCGACTGCGCGCAACGCCGCTTCCTGATGCGCGAAGAGGGCAGCTCCCGCAAACGGCCAATGCAGGCGGGCAAGGTCTGGGTGCCCGCTGCCGGAGGCGAGCACATCGGCAAGGGTTTTTCCTTCGGCAAAGTCACGTGACAACGTGACGTAGGGGCCTTTCACGAGGACTTCCGCGCCCTCCACATGCCGCTCGAATTGTTCCCGGAGCTTCGGATCGGCAAGGCGATATGAGCTCTTGATGAAGCTTCGGTACTCCCCGACCAGGTGCCGGACGCTTTCGACGACCGAGAAGCGCATCGTCACTTGAGTCCTCGCTTGAGCAGCGCCGCGGTGCGCCAAGCCGAGAGCCGTGCCGTACCGAACTGCTCCTTGAGTCTGCCTGCCGCAGGATTCGCGCCCGCCGCCCGCGCCAGCTCCTCCAGCGATTTGAGACGATCCTCCCACCCCAGCCTCACCGCCGCCTGCACCGCGGCGGCGTCGCAACAGGAGGCGATCCATGCATCGCCTCGCGTGAACGCGTGAGCCCAAAGGTGCAGCTCTCCCGCATCCAGTCGTCTCGAATCAGGGTCGCGTGCGACGAGTGCCGCGATTTCAGGCGGTGCGACCTTGTGGGCCTTCAGCTTCTCACGCAACGCCTTTTCCTCGACCATCACATACCCGTGACGGTGCAAGTCGCCCGTGCGGGCTTCTTCGCAGCACTTCTCCACGGTTTCCACGCTGAAGCGCGCCCTAAGCGCGTCCCAGCAGCCCACGCGCACGCATTCGATGATGATATTGGTGTCCACGAGCACGACCTGTCCGGGCTGCATGGCACTCGCCGTCGCTCAAAGGTCAAACGGGACGGTGAGCGTGTAGTCCCGGAACAGGTCCGCAAGGTCCTCGATGGTAAGTTCCAGGAGGGACGCGGAACGGCGCACGGAGATATCGCCGCGCTCGATCGCAGTTTGCATGCGCCTGACGAAATCCTCGTTGAACAATCGCGGCTTCTGTTGCTCCGCCTCGGGTCGGCCGTTCGCGATGAGCCTCTCATCCTGGATGTCCAGGTGGTCCGCCTTCGAGAGCCACCCGAGATTAATCAGACGCCACTTGAGCGCCTTCGCCGTCACGAGGAATGCGCTCGCCGTCCGGTTCAGCCAGTCATTGACGTCCTGTTCCCCGCGAGCGTCCCAATGCGGCCTCAGAGCGCGCGCGGGCATCAGCAGCGCGGCGGCGAAATTGTCGGCGAGTTGCTCGACTCGCTTTTGTGTGCCCTTGCCGCGGTAGTTGCCTTCGATAGGCTCGGTGTGCTCCGGGGGCATCTGCTCCCAGGTCAGCAGGTGAAAGCACTCGTGGGCGAGATCGTAGTTACGCCGCCCTTCCGGCTCGTTCCGGTTGATGAGGATCGTGTTTACCTTGGGAAGCTGGCATGCGGCGCCGGATATTCCCCTAGGTGCCTCCACATAGAGGACCAGCGCCCCAAGCTCTCGCTGAACCGCCCGCTCCAGATCCTGGGCAGGCCTGTCGCCCAGCCGCCACTCCGCCGCAAGCGCTTCGGCGGCAGCCATCGCATCCTCAAACGTATTGCGGACATTCAAGGGCAGCGTCTTGTGGAGCAGCGTCGCCTTGATCCCCTGATCCTCGCCCAGCCGGCGATACGTCGCGATCCAGTTGCCTGCGGTCCGCTCGAATCGCTCAAGCAGGCCCGGCGACACCCGCTTGTCCGCGCGCCAGTTGAAGCTCCCCTCGCCCACGAGGCGGAAGCCGTCGGTGAGGAAGTCCAGGTCCACTCCGAGCACCTCCATCGCCCGCAACATCTCCTCGGCGGTGATCTTGCGCTGCCCCGCCTCGATCGCCGCCAGCGTCTGGCGGTCCTTGAAGCCGAGCTTCTCCGTGAGCTGCGCTTGCGTGAGGCCGCGCTGTTCGCGGGCGTACTTGAGGCGACGGCTGATGAGGTCGTTCATTGTTGTACCAAATGGTTATTGGTGAAATGCATTACCTGCCGGCCGCTTGTGCGGCATCTTCAATCCAGTCGGCAAGATTCTCGTATCCGTCGTCAGCGACCCAGTCGTATGCTGGATAGATCTCAGAGAGGTATTTCTTGCGGCCGTCCTCTTCGATGTAGAACTGATCGAACGGGTTTGCGCCTTTGGTCGATACGTAGCCAGACATGTCCTTGACGCGGTGAACCCAGATGCCGAGAATCGCCTTGCCGAGCGCATGACTGCGCTTGATTTCGTGCTTGACGTACCTACGTTCGGATGTCTCGGACCCGATGAGGACGACAGTCACCGACGTTCCATCAAGCTGGTCTTCGATCCAGTTCTTGATGGCCTCATCGCCACCGCGCTTCACCTTCTCCCAAGACGCCGCGTCCCAAAAACCAGAGGCCTCACGATCCCGCGCGACCCAGGAGTTTCGGATCTGACCCGCACGCCAGACGTCGTTTTGGTAGTGAAAGCTGAAGAACACCCTGCGGGCCATGACGTGCTCCCAATCCCTATGCCAGTATCCACGCGCGGACAATCATGAGCATCACCGCAAGCAGTACATAGAACGGCCAGATCGAGATTGACCCGAATGCTTTCAATATGTTCTTGCTCGTCGTAGCAACACCAGTTCTTGGTGCCACGAAAAACACGTCGTTCACCGTCGCTGACTCTAGGAGCAGTTTTCTGGTGAAGTCGTTATAGACATCGCGGAACTGGCGCTCAAGGGCAAGGTAGTAGGAGTCGAGCATCACGAATAGGACAATGGGGACCACCGAGATCCAGACGTAGTTGGGCTTCCCCTTGTCCGCCACGATCACGATCACGGCTGACACAAGCGTGATGCACCACGTCTTGCAGGCAGCGCTGTTGGTCGCCATGCGGCCGATCACGCTTTGCAGAATGGTCAGATAGCTGTGTACCGCAGGCGAATTGAAGGAGACCTTATCCATCTTCTACCCGAGCAGTTTCTTGAGGTTGTCCCAGTTCCAAGCGTAGAGCCGGCCAGCATCGGGAACTGCAGTGTAGTTTCCGTCGCGATAGCCGATGATCTGCACGATAGACACGCTCTCCTCGCGAGCCATCTTGACCTCCTTCAGCACACCGGGCGCCTTGTGCGTGTTGGGGCCAACCATGACCAGCACGAGATCCGAGCGCTTGATCGCCGCGCGCGCCTTGTCCTCCCAGGTCTTCATCGGAGCGGCCTCCTTCAGCGATGTATCGACCACGTCGAAGGGCGAGTCGGGCAGCCGTGCCTGCCCGATGATGAAGTCCTTGAGCGCCTTGTCGTTGTCGAAGTCAAAGCTGACGAAAACTTTTTTCTTCGCCATCTACTTCCCCTGGTCGTTGTACTTCGGCTTCGAGCGCGCGATGACGCGCGCCTCGACTTCCCTCGCCTGCTCGACGCGCTTCATCTGCTCGATCTGAACCTTCGCGCCCGGCACCGGGTCCTTGCCGTCCGGCAGGTGCTCTTCGAGCCGCTCCTGTACGCGCCCACGCTTGGCGATGCCCGCGTAGTTGGTCTTGCCGCCTTCGCTCTGAATTCTGTAGATCACCGGCTTATCATCCGGCAGCTTTGCAATGCCGGTCCTGTTGAAGCTGACTGTCTTCTTGGCCATGGGAATCTCCGATTGCGCGCGGACCGTGTTCCGCATGGCCGAAAGTATAAGATTGCAAATCACTAAATGCAAGATATTCGTGCTTACTACCGAACAAGTGAAAGCTCTTGCCTGAAAAACTCCATAAATTCCGGGTGCTTACGCGTGAAGACCGGGAAAGTCCCAAGTATGTGCTTGAAGTCGTCTGTGGTCAGCCCGTAAGCCCTGGAGACGGCGAGATTTGCCTCCCATAGTGAAGGCCAATGCGCCCGGTCGTCAGCTAAATCACCAATTCCCAAGCCCCATCCAGGCCGACATGGAATTCGAGGCAATCGATTCACTAATTCGGCTGGTGGCACCGGCATTGGAAGAATGTAGGTAAAGCTAATGCTTGTCCCGGAGAGCCGCAGTCGTAACCCGTAGTCGAAGCACAAGGAATTGAAAACCGTCATCGCCGCCTCTTCATCCACGTGCGCGAGTCTCACCCCAGTAAGTTTCTCGGAGGCAGCCGCACAAGCCGGGAGCACGGCCGCGATAGAGGTGCGTGCGTCCGTATTCCTCGCGATATACCGAAACGTCAATGTCGGTTTTTCCGGCAACGTTCGTTTGTACTTCTTCATCGCCTGTTCCAACGAAAGCCACCATCGAATTGGCCTAATCCCCACGATGAATTGCTGAGTGTGCTTTCCCTCGAAGATCGGCCAGAATCCTTGCTCTCGCATTCGTTCGATTAATTCATCTACAGCCGTGGGCGCTGTTTCAAGTACATCCGCAGGCGTCCAAACCCTGCCCGTGCGCGGATTCGTATAGAGATCTTTGTCTCTCGACGAGTTGTAGATCAACTCATGCGTGAGGTCTGTAAAAAGCGTAGCGCCCCAATTTCCCGGACCACTTCCTCCGAGCGTTGGTCTACCTGAATACATCTTGCGCACAATCTCCTGATCGCGGGAGCTGCGATACTCGAGGAACGCGAGTGTGTCAGGCGAAAGCTTTTCGATTTCCTGTCGGGTGATCTGCACGTGCCAGGGCTTCGGCCCTGTTTCCTGCAGCTCCCCCGTGTCTTGCCGCATGAACGCGGCGGTGAGCCTTCCCGCATTCGCGCCGTCCTTCCTCGCGACCAGGTTGACGAACTTGTAGCTTGAATGGATCGGGAAAATCTTTTTGCGGTTCTCGAAGGCGTAGAACCGCTCAATCGAGGCATCCTGCAACAGGTAGCGCCGGATTCCAACCCAGCCGTCGCCGCTGTAGAAGACTGACGGCACGACCAGGCCGGCCGCGCCACCTTTGGCGACGAGGGCGATCGCGCGGTCGACGAAGTACTTGGCGACGTCTTCGTGCGCTGCCTGCGAGCGCGCTTCGGCGAGCGGGAAGTCGCCCCCGGCGCGCAGCACGCGCGCGAATGTCGTGGCACGCAAGCTGTAGGCGTCGAAACGCTCGGTCAGTCCCTCGTGCTCGGCGTTCAGCTCGCCGATGCGGCGCTTGAGGTCGTTGCCCTTGTAGGCCCGGATTAGGGCGTCGAACTGCCCATAGAACTCGTGCTTGGAGGGCAGCACCTTGTCCCAGGGCGGATTGCCGAGCACGGCGTCGAAGCCAGGGCGCTCGGTGTCGAGGAGGACCTCGGGAAACTCCAGTTCCCAGTGAAAGAACCGCTCGCGGTTTCGCACTTCTTCGAACTGCGCCCACCAGGGCCGCTGCCCCGCGTCCGTGCCGAGGTCGAAGGAGGACATGAGCATCGGCAGTTCCTTCCAGATCGCGGGAAGGAAGGGCGCCGCGCTGCGCAGGTCGAGCAGCAGCTTCGCCTGGGCGATCGCGTATTCGGCACGGCGCAGGCGGTCTTCCTTGTAGGCGTACTCCTCGGGCGTGTCGCGTCGGATTTCCGGTGGCAGCGGCGCGTCGATGAGGCGCCGCTCGGCGAGCGCGTCGTCGAGCTTGCGGCGCAGCTCCGTTTCGAAGAGCCCGCGGGTCATGCGGTCGCCTGGCTTGCCGAGCTGGGGATCCGGCGGGGCATCGAAGCGCGCGAGCGAGCTGCCGAGGAGCGAATTGCCGCAGCGGATGTGGTGCGAGAAAAAGGACAGTGGCCGGTCGCCGGCGAGCGACTCGATCCAGAGCGCCACCTGCGCGAGCTGCACCGCAGCGGGGTTCAGGTCCACGCCGAAGAGGCACTTCTCGACCATGCGGCGCCGGCACCAGTCCTGGCCCTCGGCATCCCAGCGCGCCTTGACCTCTCCCGAAAGCGCCCGGTCCGGGTGGAAGTCGGGCGGCGGATTCCCGCCGTGCTCGCGCCGATAAGCCTCGAAGAGCTTCGGGCCGAGGAATCGGGCCGCCCCGACAAGGAAGTGGCCCGAGCCGCAGGCGATGTCGATGACGCGCAGCCGCTCGATCTCCGCCGCGCTGCGATTGTCGACAAGCGGTCGCAATGCGTGCCGCGCGAGGTCGTCCACCATTGCCGTCGGCGTGTAGTAGGAACCGCTCGATTTGCGCGCCGCGCCGGGCTTGAAGAAGAACTCGCCCGGCTCGATCCGGCGCAGGAGCTTCAGGGACGCGCCGCGCTTGATGCTCGGCTCTTCCTCCTCCGCGTCTTCGGACGCCTCCTCCTCACCCTCCTCTTCGCCCTCCGCCTCGTCTTCCTCATCGTCGGGTGCAAGCTCGGGATGCAATTCCGCCGCAGCCGTGCCTTCGACCAAGGCGGCGGCGCCGCGCAGATAGAGCTGCTTCTGTTCGCAAAGGCGGACGATCTCGTCCGGCGTCAGCGCCAGGTCGCGACCGCCGACGCTCACCTCGATCATCATTTCCAGCGCCTCGGCGGGTTCGTATTCGAGAAGCCCCTCATACACATGGCCCAATTGCTCGATTTCAAGCTCGCGAAAGGACACGCGCTCGCGTCCGACGCCGCGCCGCGGTTGTGTGGTGCCGAGTGCCAGAAAAATTGCCGCGGCGTGCCGGTCATTCAACCGAAGTTGGCAAAGCAGGCGGCCTTCAGGCGTGTCCTCGCTGAACAGCCGCCCGCCACGCGGCGGAATGTTCTCCAGATCGGGCAGATTCGGCGCGATGCCCTCGTTGAAGATGCGAAACAGGGCGCGGACATGCATCCACAATCCGTGCCGGTTCGCGGCGAGCGATTCGGGAGCCGTCCTGAGCAAACGCGTGATAATTCCGTCGAGCGAGTAGCTGCGCTGGTACAGTCGATGGCCAATCAGCCGCTCGTCGCGCGCCTCTGCATACAGAATGAAGAGCAGGCGATAAAGCGCGAGAAACCCGGCGTCGCGGAGTGCGGCAAGGCCGGGCGGTGGCAACAACGAATCGCCCCCGCTCCGGACATCTTCGAGGAACCCGCCGACGATGCGCTCGGCCGCCTCGAACACCGCTGCCTTGAGGTCGTTGGATACCTTGGCGCTGTGCTTGCGGCTCTCTGCTTCAAGCAGGTCGAGCGGCCGCGCGCCCTCCGGCCCGCGCGCGAAATTGTGTGCGGAAAGCACCCGGTAGGCCGCGGCAAGCGAGTCGAGGTCCTGCAACTCGACTGTGGTCGCAAGGCCAAGGTCGAGCGCCGCGCCGCGCATGCCGATGCCTGGCCGGCGCACGAGCCGCAAGACCTCGGGCGAGAGCAGAAAGCCGTAGTCGAGCGCGCCGGCGAGCAAGCCGTCGTCCAGCGATTTTCGGGCCTGCCGCGAGTCGATATCGACGGGGTCAGGACACATCAGCACCAACGCAACGGGGGGTCCGGAACTGCCGCCGCCATTCGCGATCGAGAGAGCGCGAAGACGCGGTTCGGCTACGTTTTCGTGAAGTTCGAAACCGAGGTACTCCTGAAGGAGGGGACGCGCGAAATATTCGCGAAAGCGCGTCAGTTCGGGCGGTGCGCTCCCGTTTATCGATTCCACCAGTCGGGTTATCCGATCGAGCAACTTGCGCGCCTGCGCGGGAGTCAATCGTGCCGTTGAAACGCCCCGTGAACCCAGCACGGTCCCCAACCAATAGTCGGAGAAAAAACTCCGATGATTGCGGATCGATTGCAGCGCCATGATCAGGCGAGCGGGAACACGAGCAGCACACCCAGGGGCTGGGGCTCGGGCGGCTCCGCCACCTGCGCGAAACGCCCGATTTCCTCCAGACGCCTGCGATAGTGGGTATCCACGGCGGCGCGGCGCGCCTGCCAGTTGGTCGCCGCCTCCCTGAATAGTTCCATCTGCTCGCGCGTGCCGGCTCGCTCGGTCTGTTCGTCCTGATCGATCTCAGCCAGCCGATCCGTGCGGTACAAAGCCGCTTCCTCCCGCAAGACGTTGCCCGTTCTTTCGCGCTCCACGCGCAGGTGTGCGGCGCGATCGCGTAGAACGTCGCGCGCCGCCCGCGATGCGGCGACTTGAACCGACTCAAAACCGCTGCCGAACGCTCGCTCGCAGTCAGTCCACCCTACCTCACCCTGTGGCGCGCGTTCCTCGGCAAGAAGCCTTTCGGTGATGGAGTGCTCCATTACCCGCCCCTTGGCATCCACGGCGACGCTGAAGACGACGCCGACCGGGTGGCTCTGGCGCTCAAGATACGTGAACAGTGCGAATGGGGTCTTCGCCGCGAGCGCATGACGGATCACGGCGATACGGGAACCTGCGCCGTTGCGCGCCGGCGCGAGGGTCAGTTCGTGAAGCGCGCCTTCCGCTACAGCACGGAATAGCGGGTGCAAACGGTGAACGAACTCTACTTCCGTTGCCGGCTTGTCTGCGGCGATTGAACGGCGGAACGTCGCGCAATCGTAACGCGGCTCGACCCCCGGGCCTTGCAGGCGAGGCGGCACGTCAAGACGGTACGTGCCCGGCAGCCTTCCGTCGCGCACTCCAGGCTTCAGAGCCTCCAGCATGAACCGCTCAAAACCGGAATCGTCCTCAACCAGAGGGTCCGCCGATATGGCGTTGGCAAACGGCAGAGACGATCCAGATGTGGCGCCAGTCAACAGGAATGGCGCAATTTCGTAGACGAACTGCTCCTGCCGCGCCTCGAAAAGCTTCATCAGGGACTGTGCCGCAGCTTCGCCCGACTCCGCTGAGTCGATGCGCCCGAGTACATCCTCGATGCGCGTGCCCTCAATAATGCCGAGGATGTCCGGCGTCGACACGCGGTCATCGTGCATCTGCGTGATGCGCTGCACCAGCCGGTCGAGGACACGATCCTCCGGCGAATCCGGATAGAACAGATAACGGATGATCGGCGGGCGCGTCTGCCCGTGTCGATCGATCCGGCCGTTGCGTTGCTCAAGGCGGTTAGGGTTCCACGGAAGCTCGAAGTGATAAAGGCGGCAACACTGTTTCTGGAGATTCAGGCCTTCGCTGGCGGCGTCGGTAGCCAGCAACACGCGGCACTTCGCCTCGTGGAAGCGCGCGATGCGCCCTTTCCGCTGCGATGTCGATAATCCGCCCGTCAGTTCGACGAACGCATCGCGCAGCGTCGGATGAGCGCTGAAGCTTTCACGCAGCGCTGCGAGCGTGTCGCGGTATTCGGTGAAAACGATGGTCTTTTCGCCCGGCATCGAAAGCACGTCTCGTTCGAGATCGGCAACGAGCGCGGTTATCTTCGGATCAGGAAGGTTTGCGACTCGGTCGAGCAGCCTGTCGATCGTTCTGAGCTGGCGCTTTTCGGATTCGCGCCGGCGCGCGTCTTTCGCGACTGCAGCACGCAGAATGCGGGCTTGCGTGCGCTCGGCAGCAGCCTCAGGAAGCGGGAGATCGCTCTGCAGCTCGCGCACCTCGGCTCGCGTGGGCGGATCATCGGGAATTCTGCTGGCCAGGGCGTTGAGTCGATTCTTCACCGTTTTCTGCAGTGCCGTCCGGCTGGAAAGCATTCGTTTCTTGACAATCTGCATGGCAAACGACACGAGATCCGCCTCATCGGAGCCTGCCGCCGCTTGCACGGTCTTCGCGCAGTACGCAGTGACGAGCGAAAAAATCTCCTTTTCCTCGTCGCTCAGGCCCCTGACCTCGGCTCGTTGCACAGGAAGCCGAACGGGGAACGCCGGCGCTGGGCTCCCGTCTGATGCTGACTTTACTACCTGGGATTTCAGGCGGCGCACCATGGATCGTCCTACGCGCCTCCCGACATCGTCGTTTCGCCCATGGAGCGCCGCGTCCGTGGGCTCAACCAATTCGAGAAGCGAGCGGAAGCTGTGCCGATATCCGTTATGCGGCGTAGCGGTCAACAGGATCAGGGAACGGGAAGCCTCGCGCAACTTGGGTCCCAACCGCGTGCGAGCGGTCGAGTACGGGTTTGCGGGCGTGCCAGATTCCGCGAGGTAGTGCGCTTCATCCACTACGATCGCGTCCCAAGGATGAGCAAGTGCTGTCGTGTGAACATCGCGCCGCTTGAGGTACTCGATCGAGGTGATTACCCGGTCGAAGTAAGCCCAGGGCTGCAAACCTTCGGAAAGTGCGGTCTGAGCGCGGTCGAGTGATGCTGAGTTCTCTATCGGCTGGAACACAAGCCCAAACTTCTGCCACATTTCGTCAAGCCATTGCCCAATCAGGCCCGGAGGCACCACGAGCAAGATCCGCTTTCCGATGCCGCGTGCCATCAACTCGAGCAAGCAGATACCGGCTTCAATGGTCTTGCCGAGCCCTACATCGTCGGCGATTAGAAGACTCCGACTCGGGCCGCTCAGAAGGCGTGCGAGGGGCGCAAATTGATAGGGCTCGGGCGAAATACGGCCGGCATGAAATGCGGAGTATCGCCCGTCAGCCGGCGATTGCAATCGAAGCGCTTCGTGCAACGAACGCCAAATCCCGAAGGGCGTAAGCGATCTTCTATCAAGGACCGGGGCGGGTTCGACCAGTGGTTCGAACTCGTCGGGCGGGCAAAGCACGTCGATGTCCTCACCCGAGTCTGGATCTTCGAGACGGAACTTGGTGCGCGATCCCAGCGACACGTAATCGCGAACAATCCAAGGATGACCGCGGACCAAGACACGCTTCAATGGGATCGCCTTGACTCTTCAGAATGCGGAATTCTACCGGGTCACTATTGTGACCTCTGTTAGTGCCGCCGACTATTGCTCAATTTCTTATTGAAAACTTCATGCCATTTCAGGGATTCGAATCCGCGTCGAATAATGTCCGCCATCTGTTTGCGACACTCATTAACCCGGATGTCCGCAGTCGGCGCGGATGCGGAAGACGCGGCGTGCGGTTTCGCCGAGGATTTTCTTCCGTGCCGCCTCGTCGAGCGGGGCGTTGTCGATCACTTTCAGCGGCGCGGGGTCGCCGATCGGAAACGGGGCGTCCGAGCCGAGCATCACGCGCTCCACGCCGGCGCGGGCGACGATGAACTGCAGCGCTTCGGTGTCGAGCACGCACGAATCGAGGTACACACCCGAGAAGCCCTTGCGCGGATCGGCGTACTTGCCCGGGTTCGCTTCGAAGCTTCTGGCGAGACGGCCCAATGCGAGCGGCAGCGCGGCGCCGCCGTGCGCGAGCACCACCTTGACCCCATTAAAGCGCAGCAGGTGCCCGGAATAGAGCAGACGCGAGACGGCGATCGACGTATCCACCAGGCGGCCAATTGCGTTCACGAGGTCGTAATCCGCGAGCCGCGGCTCGCCGCACACGAACATCGGATGGATGAAGACCGCCGCCTGCAAACGGGAGGCCGCCTCCCAGAACGGATCGAGCGACGGATCGTCGAGGTTGCCGCCCTGTCCCTTGGGCAGCGTGCCGATCATGACGCCGCCGAAGCCCTGCTCCAGCACTTCGCCCAGCACTTCCGCAGCCTTGCGCCCGTCCTGCATCGGAACGGTCGCCAGGGGCGTGAAGCGCCGCTCGTCCCGCAGCGACTCCCGCATGCAGGCGTTGATGAACCGGCTCCAACGCAGCCCTTGTTCCGCCTCGAGCTCGTAGCCGAAGCTGTCGAGCCAGCCGCCCACCAGTTGATGATCGATGCCGTTCTTGTCCATCCACCCGCGGCGGTCGGCAAGATCGGAGAGCCGCGGCATGATCGGGCGCGTCGTATCGGCGCCGGCAATGGCGATCTGAACGCCCTTCTCGCCGCGGATCAATTTCACTCCGGGAAACTTCGACGCCTCCGCATCGAAGCGCTCGATCAGCATGCGCGGGGTGTAATGCGCGTGCACGTCTATGATCATGCGCAATCCTTTCTTCGGTGTGGCTGCATCGGATCAACTGCGCGCGGTGGCGCGGGCCGCCGAGATTTTCCGCCAGAGTTCGTGCGGTGTCATCGGCAACGTGTCGAGCGTCGTCCCGAGCGGCGCGAGCGCATCGTTCACCGCGTTGGCGATCGCCGCCGGCGCGCCGAGGTAACCGGCCTCGCCCGAGCCCTTCTGCCCGAAAGTCGTGAGCGGGGACGGCGTGCAGTGATCGACGATGGTGAGCGCGGGCACTTCCAGCGCACTCGGAATGAGGTAGTCCATGAACGTGCCGCTCGCAAGCTGGCCGTCCGGCGTGTAGGCGAATTTCTCGTAGAGCGCCGCGCCGATACCGTGCGCGATGCCGCCGTAAGTCATGCCGTGGACGATGTCGGGGTTGATCATCACCCCGCAGTCGTGGCCGCACACGTAGCGGCGCAGCTCGGGCCGCGCCGTGTCGGGGTCGATCTCGACGTAAACGACGTGCGCCTCGAAAGCGTAGCAAGGGTACATCTGCACGCGCCCGTCCGGCGTCGGCAGCCCGCCGCCGGTGGGCACTTCCCACACGAACTTGGCCTGCAGGCCCGGCTCGAGTCCCGGCGGCAGGCGATGGTACTTGCGGTGCGCGATCTCGACCAGTTGATCCCAGGTCATCTTCCGCGACGGATCACCGATGACTGAAACATCGCCATCACGATAGTCGATTTTTTCAACGCTGCAGTCGAGGTTATGCGCCGCGATCGCGATCAGCGCTTCCCTGATCTTCCGCGCCGCGCCGGCCGCCGCTCCGCCCAGCATGATCGCCATGCGGCTGCCGACCGGGCTGTTGGAAGGGAGCGCCGAAAGCGAATCGGCGCGCGCGACGCGGATCGATGCGGGATCGCGCTCCAGCACTTCGCCGATCACCGTCGAAACGAGCGTCTCGTGCCCCTGCCCCGAGGAGGAAGTGCCGATGACACCGGTGACCGCGCCGGCGAGATCGATCCGCACCAGGCAGGAATCCATCCAGGTCGTGGTCTCGTTCTTCGGGTTGAACAGGATCTCGAACGCGGCGTTGCCACCGCTCGGCTCAAGGCAGGTGGAGATGCCGATGCCGGCCAACCTCCCGGCGCGGCGCGCGGTGTCACGCTCGGCGACGAGCGCCGGGTAATCGATGGCGGCGAGCGCCTTGTCGAGCACCGTGTGGTAGTCGCCCGAGTCGTAGGCGGAGCCGCTCGGAATGCGATAGGGAAACTCGTCCTTGCGAATGAGGTTGTGCCGGCGCAGCGCGATGCGGTCCATCCCGAGGTACGCGGCCACCCGGTCCATCATCCGTTCCAGCGCGAAGTTGGTCGGCGACTGTCCGAAGCCGCGCACCGCTTCCTGCGGCGTCTTGTGGGTCATGACCGAAACCGGCTCGTATTCGATCGCCGCGATGCGGTACGGGCCGCAAATCGCAGTGATGGGCTTGCCAAGTTGCAGCGGCGCGCGCCCGGTGTAGGCGCCGGCGTCGTCCACCGCCCGGATCCTGAGCGCGCGGATCGTGCCGTCGCTGTCGAAGGCAGCCCCCATGTCGAAGATGCGGTCGGGGCCGTGCGCGTCGCCGCCGCGCATGTTCTCCAGCCGGTCTTCGATCAGCCGCATCGGCGCTCCGAGCTTCATCGCGAGGTAGCCGGCAAGCGCCGTGTGCTTCAGGCCGCGCTTGCCGCCGTAGCTGCCGCCGACATCGACGTCGTAGTGCACGCGCACCGCGTTGCCGGGTAGCCGCAGCGCGCGCGCCACCTGGTCGGGGAATTTCGGCATCTGGATCGAGGCCCAGACATCGAGCAGTTCGGTGCCTGGATCCCAGCGTGCGACCACGCCGAAGGTCTCGATCGGCACGGTGGAACTGCGGCCCCATACCGCGCGGAACGCGATGTGGTGCGCGGCGCCCGCAAACGCCTCGTCGACCGGCCCCCAGACGAAGCGGCGGTGATACAGCACGTTCGAGCCGTGGGCGGCATGCACCAGCGGCGCGTCCGCCGCGAGCGCGCGCTCGGGGTCCACCACGAAGGGCAGCGGTTCGTATTCGACTTCCACCAGTTCCGCCGCGTCCTCCGCGAGCGCGCGGCTGTCGGCGACGATCGCCACCACCCATTCGCCGGCATAGCGCACCACTTCGTGCGCAAGCGCGTAGCGCCTGACTTGGGGAGCGTCGACTCCGATCTGGAGCGAATCGGTGGCAGCGCAGAATTCCTCGCCGGTGAGCACGTAGCGCACTCCGGGAAGGGCGCGCGCCGCTTCGGTGCGAATGGCGATGATCCGCGCGCTGGGATGCGGGGACATGACCAGCGCCACGTGCTTCATCCCCGGCAGCGCGACATCGGCGACGTAGCGTCCGCGGCCCTGAACGAAACGCGGACCCTCCTTGGTGCGCCGCCGCTTCCCGATGTAGCGGAATTCGCCGGGTGCGGCCGCACTCGCCATCAGCGCGCCCCCCGTTCCACGAGCTTCGCCGCGGCGTGTTCTATCGCCTCGACGATCTGCTGATAGCCGGTGCAGCGGCAGAGATTACCGCCGATCGCCTCGCGGATCTCCGCCTCGGTCGGATGGGGATTCTCCCGGAGGAGCGCGTGCGCCGCGATCAGCATGCCCGGCGTGCAGTAGCCGCATTGCAAGGCATGCGTTTCGCAGAATGCGTCCTGAAGTTCGCCGGGCCTGCCATCTTCCCCTGAGAGTCCCTCGACCGTCGTCACGCGATGACCGTCGGCCTGCACCGCGAACATCAGACATGAACGCACGGCCTCGCCGTCGAACAGCACCGAACACGCGCCGCAGATGCCGTGCTCGCAGCCGACGTGGGTGCCGGACAGGTGAAGTTCGTCGCGCAGCCAGTCCACCAGCGTGAGCCGCGCCGGAACTTCGCCCTCGTGCAGGTGGCCGTTGACCTCGACTGAGATGCGGTGGCCGCGTGGGGTCATTGCCGGATCTGTCCCGCGCGTCGGGCGATGGCGCGATCCCGTGCTTCGAGCAGAGACCGCTCCGCCAGCACCTTCGCAAGATGCCGGCGGTAGTGCGCGCTCGCGTGCAAGTCTTCACCTGGGTCGAGCGCCGCCGCCGCGCGCTCGGCGATCGTGGAAATGATCGAATCCTCCAGCCGCGCGCCGGCCAGCGTTTGCGCAAGTTCCGGGAACGCGACCGGCGTCGCATCCGCCCCGCCGACCCCGAAACTCGCGCGCAGGCAGCGTGCCTCGCCATCAAGCGCGACCTGGGCGGCGGCCGCTACCAGCGCGAAGTCGCCGTGTCGGATGCTCACCTCGGTGAACGCCGAGCCGACGTGATCCTCGCGCCAGATCGGCCATGCGATCTCCTCGATCAATTCGTCGGCGGCAAGCGTGGTCGTCATGGGCCCGGTGAACAGGTCGCCCGCGCGTAGCGCCCGCCGGCCACGCGTCGAACGCACGCTCACCTCCGCGTCGAGCACGCACGCGACAAGCGGCAATTCCGCCGACGGATCGGCGTGTGCCAGGCTGCCGCCGGCAGTGCCGCGGTTACGAGTCTGGATATGGCCGACCCATTGCAGGGCCTGGGAAAGCAGCGGAACGAGGCGAATGGCGCGCGCGTCGCGTTCGAGTGCGCGCTGACGGGTGCAAGCACCGGCGCGCAGCCGTTCGCCCTCGACCCGGATGTACTGAAGGTCAGGGACATCATTGATGTCCACGAGCCAGGTTGGCCGCGCGAGGCGCATCGCCATCATCGGCGCGAGGCTCTGGCCGCCGGCGATCAACCGGGCGCCATCGCCGCGCTCGCGCAGCAGCGCGCAGGCCTCCTCGATCGAGGATGCGCGGGCGTATTCGAACGCAGCAGCCTTCACGGTTGCGCACCCTTCCACAATAACCGCGGCCCGTGGCCGCGGGCAAAGCTACTTGATCAGCCGCAGGGCGAAGGGATACTTGTAGTCGAGCTGGCCGTTGGAGACCTTGATTACCGCCATGATGGTCAGCACCAGCGCCGTGATCCCGACCGCAAACATCAGAAAGATTCCGATCAGCACCACCGTGAGCACCGCGCTGATGATGAATGCGATCAACACCGTAATCTGGAAGTTGAGCGCCTCCTTGCCGTGCTGGTCGACCAGCGGCATGGTGTCCTTCTTGATGAGCCACACGATCAGCGGGCCCAACACATTGCCGAACGGGATGACGAAGCCGGACAGCGCGGCAAGATGGCAGTACATCGCCCAGTTCTGTTCTTCCTTGGACGCTTGCGGGTTCTCGCTCATGCTCTTCTCCCAGGTTGGCGCCCTCGCGGGAACGCGCCCAAAGAATACACCAGCCGCGCCCGGACCGTCAGTAGGCCGGCAATCCTTTGCCGGCAACAGTGTGTCGTCGCGAGGAGGCGGGCCGACGCGGCGATCTCGCGGCTGGCCGCGGCGGGAAGGGTTCGCGGCAAGGGATTGGCGCGCTACGACACGAGCGGCCGGAAGCGGATGCGGTGCGGCTGGGCGCCGTCCTCGCCCAGGCGTCTTTTCTTGTCGGCTTCGTACTCCTGGTAGTTGCCGCTGAAGAACACGGCCTGCGAATCGCCCTCGAAGGCGAGGATGTGGGTCGCGATGCGGTCGAGGAACCAGCGGTCGTGCGAGATCACCAGCA
>JACQGN010000053.1 GCA_016199545.1 Betaproteobacteria bacterium
ATTCCGGCCCGCCTCAGCATTGGGAAGATGCCGCGCCGGCGGGACATCCATTCAGGTCGGCGCCAGCGACCATCCGGCCTCAAAGCTTGTAGCCGATCTGCCGCAGCAGGTTCTTGCGCCAGGCGATTTCCGCCTCGTCTTCCACGCCTTTGGGACTGAATCCGTCCACCACGCCCATGATGCCCCGCCCCTGCTGCGTCTCGGCGAGGATCACCTCGGTCGGGTTGGCGGTCGCGCAGAAAATGCGGCACACCTCGGGCACCATCTTCACCGCGTTCAGCACGTTCACGGGGTAGAAGCCTTCGCCCAGAAAGACGATGAAGGTGTGGCCCGCGCCCAGGGCCTGCGCATTCTTCCTGGCGAGTTCCACCATCGCCGCGTCGGTGCCCGACCAGCGCACGAGGCACTTGCCGGATGCCTCGCAGAATGCCAGCCCGAACCGGATTCCCGGCACTGCGCCCACCAGCGCCTCATGGATGTCCTCCACGGTCTTGATGAAGTGCGTCTGCCCGAGGATGAAGTTCGCCGCCTCGGGCTTGTCGATCTTGACAGTGAGCAGCTGCATGGCTGATTCCTCTCTCGCAATCATCGGCCGTAAGTGTAGCCCGGTTTGGGCTCGGAGCTTATCGTCATCGGCGGATGGGATACTATTGCCAAGAAACATACTTCCCACCTCCGAACCCCTCTTGTCCCGCTTCGCGTCGATCTACACCGCGCTTCGCCATCGCGACTTCCGCCGTCTGTGGGTGGGGACGTTCTGTTCCACCGGCGGCCAGTGGATCCAGCAGGCAACCCTCGGCTGGGTGGTGTACGACGTGACCGGTTCCGGCTCGCTGCTCGGCGCCGTGCTCGCGATGCGCGCCATCCCGATGTTGCTGCTGGCGCCGGTCTCGGGCCTGGTAGCCGACCGTTTCGACCGGCGGCACGCGCTCGCGGCAAGCCAGCTTCTGATGGTCGCCATCTCATTCGCGCTCGCCGCCGCGCTGGCGCTCGAGCGCGTTGAGGTCTGGCATCTATTTGCGTTTACGCTCCTTGCCGGCGTCGGCGTGGTGTTCGACCGCACGCTGCGTAATACCCTGGTTTTCAGCGTGGTGCCGCGCGCGGATATCGCCAATGCCGTCGCGTTGAACAGCATCGCATTCAGCGTCATGCGCACGGTAGGACCCGCCGCTGCCGGGTTTCTCATCGCATGGGTCGGCCCCGCCCTGAATTTTGCGCTGCAGGGACTGCTCTACCTCGCCGTCGCGGCCATCGCCATAGCACTCAACACGCCTTACGAGCCTGCGCGCCGCGCGCGACACAATACCGCATGGGCCGACATGAAGGAAGGGCTGCATTTCGCCGCCACCGATCCGGTCGCGCGCATGATGGTGCTGCTCGGCCTGCTGCCCTCGTTTCTGCTGATTCCGTCGTTCAGCGCGTTGATGCCGGTCTTCGCGGTCGAGGTGTTCGCGACCGGTCCTGAAGGGCTGGGGCTGCTGCTGTCGGCCGTCGGCGTGGGCGGCGTGCTCGGCGGAGTGGCCGCGGCGTGGGTCGTCCGGTTCGATCGGGCGGGCCTCACGCAGGCGCTCGCCATCCTGGCGTTCGCTGTCTCGCTCATCGGCTTCGCCTTGAGCACCCACATCATCGTCGCCGCGGTGTTTCTGATCGCCGCCGGGATGGCGGAAATGGTCAACATGGCAAGCCACCATACGATACTGCAGATGTGCGCGCCGCCGGAGATGCGCGGCCGCATTGCAAGCGTGCTGCCGATGTTTCAGGCCTTCATAGCGTTAGGCTCCCTCACCGCCGGAATCGGCGCCGACCTCATTGGCGCCCCGGCGATCGTGATCGTGACAGCACTCGCCGCCGCAGGCATGGCGGGCATCGCGTGGATGCGTTCGACGGCGCTGCGGAATCTCCGGCTCTCGAAACTGGTCGCGGGCCGCTGAGCAATTGGCGCATCGTTGCATTGCGCAAAGCGCCATACTCGAATAATCTCGCCTGAAACAGCACGTGCACCGATCGAGAGCGAACGCAGTTTACCTAAATCCGGCACTTGAACCGCTTTTTCCAGGGTTAAACGACTGGCATACATACTCATTTCACAACGGAGGTCTCACATGGACAGGCAGTTGATGGACAAAGGGCTGGCAGCACGCCGCGCGGTGCTGGGCGACGAGTACGTCGACCGGGCGATGAAAAACGCCGACGATTTCAACAAACCGTTCCAGGAAGTGGTAAGTGAGTATTGCTGGGGTCTGTGCTGGACGGACGAAACGCTCACCCGGCGCGAACGCAGCATCCTCAACCTCGGCATGATCGCGGCGCTCGGCAAGATGCCGGAGTTCGAGCTGCACCTGCGCGGCGCGCTGCGCAACGGCCTGACCAAGGAAGAACTGCGCGCGGTGCTGATCCAGATCGCCGTCTACTGCGGCATCCCGGTCGGCGTCGACTGCTTTCGCGCCGCGAAAAACGCGTTCGCCGAGGCGAAGACGTCATGACCGGCGCGAGCGGCGCAGCCGGAGAGAAGCCGGCTCATCGCGTTGCGCACCGCGGGTTGGGGTCCCGCGGGACGACTGCTCCACCCTGGTCCCGCTGATTCTCGTCGGCGCGCCCTGCTAGAAGCCGTAGAGGTTCGCCGACGCCGGGGCCGCCAGCCCCTGGGCCGCGCGCAGCAGGAGCCACAGGCCTTGAGAGGGCGGATTGACGTAGAATACAGAAATCTGTATTAGCGTCGCATGAAAACCACGCTCGACATCAATGACACCTTGCTCGCCAGCGCCAAGGCGCTGGCAGCGAAACAACGCACCAGTTTGACGCGCTTGATCGAAGAAGGATTGGAACTCCGTCTTCGATCATCGCGTGTTGCCGCCAAGGCCCGCAGACGAACCATCCCCATATTCAAGGGCCGCGGCGGACTGGTTGCGGGCGTGAATCCGGTCAGCAACAAAGCCATGCTGGACGCGGCCTGCGATGACGCCTGATGTCAATTCCTGGATGCCCTCCTCGCAATACCAGGGATCGATATGCCCGCGCATGGCGGTGAGTGGCCGATACTGCGTCAGCTCTGCGTGGTGAAGCAATTGACCGCAAACGACATTCCTGATGCCTGGCTCGCGGCATCCGTCATCGAACACAGCGAGCACCTCGTTACTTTCGACGCCGACTTCAAGAGGCTTCTTGCGCCCGCGCAATTGACGGTGCTGGGCACGTGATGGAACTGCCGCGGCAGGCGGCGTACCTCGCCATGCGTGAAGGCAGTGCGCCCGCAAGGCTTTTGAGAATCGCCCGGGTGGTCAGCTTGCCAAGCATCGTCGCGCGCCAATCTTGGTCCTCCAGCGGATTGCTGTCTTCGGGCTCCTGCATGCAGTTCACGCCATCAGACTCGGCAATCATATTCGATCAGAACTCAGACGGGTCTGCATGCCTAAATCCATGAATATCGAGCGTCTGTCGATCGATATTCGTGGTTGCATGGCACGCCATGGCGCGCCCAGTTCGTACGTTCGTTTCTCGAACGCGACTTGCCGCAGTGATCCCAGGCGCGAGGCCATCCTCCTGACGAGTGGCAACAAAGGCGGCAGAAACGAGAGGCGCTTCTATAAGCGGCTCATCACCACAGCCGACCGGAGATTCGACGAACACCTTGCGGCGCTGAAAGGCGCCGCGGTGAAACGATAGGAGCTACGATCATGGCAAGGACGCTGGACCAAGTGCTTGAAGGATTACCCGCCAAGCGCCGTGCGAAGATCGAGCGGCGCGCGAGCGAACTCGCAACCACGCTCAAGGACATGCGCGAAGCCTTCGCGCATACGCAAGTGGAACTTGCGCAAAGCCTCGGCGTGGGTCAGGACACGATTTCGCGCATCGAGCGCAGGAGCGACATGCTGCTTTCGACGCTTCGGCGCTACGTTGAGGCGATGGGCGGACGGCTGGAGCTTGTTGCGCGTTTTCCCAACCGTTCGCCGCTCGTTATCGAGCGGCTCGCGGTAGACACGCACGCACGCGCGAAGGCGCGCACAGTGAGGGAGGCGCGCCGCGGCGCGAAGCGTATGGGGACCCGCGCTGCCTGAGACGGGCGGGTACTCGGTGATCCGGGTCCAGTATCAGCACTCGAATTCGCGTTTCCATACGATGAACGGCCAAGTCCCCGACGCCGGGCAGCTCGATCTTTTTCTCCATTCGCGTGCCGTAGTTCTGGCCAATGACACCATTGGCGCGCTGCTTGCGCGCGACCTTGTCAGAGCGGCCGAATGTCTTGATCGCCTGGGCGCGGAGGAGCCTGATCATCATGCTCGTAAGGCGTTGGAGACTCTTTGTCGCGAGCTTGGGGAGTGGCCGTTTCCATGCGCCGATCCGGCACAAATCGCTGAAGCAATCCGACGGCTTGAAGCTAACATGCTCCCCGCCGCGCTTGCCGCAATGGGCGACAAGGCGACGGAATTCATGCGGCCTCTCTGGCGCGACCTCGCGCAGGCGGCGAGCGCACACGCCTATGATGCGGCATTGCCGCAATCGTACAGTGCGGGTTTGTACCTGCGCTGCGGCAATGCCGAAGCCGCGATCGCGTCAGTACACGCGATTGCGCAGCATGACGATAATGTCGATGCGCTGCATTGGCTTGCCGTAGCGCGCTATCGAATAGACGGCCTCGACGCGTGCCGGATACCGCTCATGCGGCTTGCTCTGCACCGACCGGAACGGTTGTCCAGTTTGATTTCCGAAATCGAGGATCCGTTATTGAACCGAGAGTGGCAGGCCTTTCAGGCGACGTGTCACTGGCTTGACTCAGATGACGGGTCCGCGGGCGCCTGGTTCCCGGCCTGGCATCTGATCGAGCATCCGGCAACACCGATAGACTGCGGTGGCCTGGCGAGTATGCCGGCGACGCGCGCTGTGCAGGCGTTCACCGTGATTGCTCGTTTGCTTGAGCTCGAGAAGCACGGATATGGCGCTTCATTAATTTCGGCCCGGAGCAGATTGCGCGACCTGGATTCGGACATGTTCGACTTCTATATGGCACGCCGAATCGTCAGCCATCGATAGCTCAACCGAGATCATGGCCATGAATGATTGGCGTCCCCACGGGGATTCGAACCCCGGTTACTGCCGTGAAAGGGCAGTGTCCTAGGCCTCTAGACGATAGGGACTCAAAGACTTGAAAAATGGGGTCAGAGTCGAATTTCCGACCTCGCCCGCCAGGTCGCCCGCGGAAAATCGACTCTGACCCCATTTTTCCTGGTGGAGGTAAGCGGGATCGAACCGCTGACCTCTTGCATGCCATGCAAGCGCTCTCCCAGCTGAGCTATACCCCCACGA
>JACQGN010000055.1 GCA_016199545.1 Betaproteobacteria bacterium
TCCCTCATCCCTCATCCCTCCAGGGGCGTCGCGGCCTTCGTTGCCCTCGTCGAATCGATGCGCGCCGCGACGGCGGGTCTGCCGTTCCCCGAGATCATCGACCACGTGATTGCGGCGAGCGGCCTGAAGCAGCACTATCTGGCGGAGAAGGAAGGGGCGGATCGTCTGGAGAACCTCGCGGAGCTCGTCACCGCCGCCGCCGCGTTCGTCGCCGAGCGCGACCTTCAGCCCGCGGGTGAAGCGCCCCAGATCGATGAGCCGGATCAACTCACTGCGTTTCTCGCCCATGCCGCGCTGGAGGCGGGCGAGCACCAGGCGGAAGCGGGGACAGACGCGCTGCAACTGATGACCGCGCACTCCGCCAAAGGGCTGGAATTTCACGGCGTTTTCGTGAGCGGGCTGGAAGAGGGGCTGTTTCCTCATGAAAACAGCCTCACCGAGGCCGACGGCATCGAAGAGGAACGCCGGCTGATGTATGTGGCGCTCACGCGCGCGCGGCGGCGGCTCTATCTCTCGTTTGCCCAGAGCCGGATGCTGCATGGACAAACCCGATACGGGATTGCCTCCCGCTTCCTGCGCGAGATACCCGTAAACCTCGTGCGCCGGGTCAATGCCGGATTCAGGATCCAGGATCGAGGATCGAGGATCGAGAATCGAGGCAGAAGCAGAAACAGACTCGACGCCGCACCTCAGTCCTCAGTCCCCAATCCTCAATCCACGATGCCCTGGCGCATCGGGCAGAGCGTGGTGCACCCGAAGTTCGGCGCCGGAGTAATCGTGAGCGCGGAGGGGCGGGGCGCCGAGGCGCGCGTGCAGGTCAATTTCCGCGATGCCGGGCTGAAGTGGCTGATGCTGGAGTACGCACGGCTCGCGGCGGCGTGAGTCCCGCGCGCGCGTCAGCGAAAAGCCGGATTCTCGTCGGGCGGTGCTCCGAATATGTCCTTGTAGCTCGCGTAAATCGAGCAGAACAGGACCGGCAGCAGCACCAGCAGCCCGAGCAGCAGCGGGATCGATGCGACGAACCACAGCACCAGCAGGATCGCGCCGTACACCAGGAACGCCAGCCAGTTGTAAAGACATGCCGCGAGCGATCGTTTCATCGCGTCCAAGGGCTTCATATTCTCGAGCACAACGAGGATGGGCGCGAACCAGATCAGCATGAGCAGCGGCAGGTAGAGCACGCAGCCCACCAGCAGCGCGAGCGCAAAGCTGCGGACAGCGCCGGAAATCATGTGGATGTCGGTCGCGCCTTTCTGCAGCACGGTTTGCAGCATGGCGCCCCCCGCCGTCGCCCACACGGCGCCGAGAACCACGATCGAGCCGATGAGATAAACCCCGCCGATGGTGACGAGCGCGCTGCCGTGGTTCCGGAATCCTGCGAAGAGGTGGGCGAGCTCGAGTTCCCCGCCCCGCTCAAGCGCCTTGCAGCCCAGCATCAATCCGGCGAAAAGCGCCGGTGACAGCAGATTGAAGAGCAACGGCCCCAGCACGGGAATCGAAAGGGACGTGATCCAGAGCAACGCCAGGACGACGGTCAGCACGACCCACATGAAAGGTGATTTCTGGAACAGCGCGAATCCTTCGACGATCCACGCCCAGCCGCGACCTGCATCCAGAGCTTGTGCGCTCATGCTGGATTGCCTCCGTTTATATCCGCAGCCGCGGCAGCTCCCGCTCATGCGCGATGTGTTGGCGCAGCACCTGCCGGAAATGCCCGGGGTCTTTGGCATGGGTAAGCGCGCCCGGGCGCGGCAGATGAAAGTCGTAGAGGCGCGAGACCCAGAACCGCAGCGCCGCTGCCCGCAACGTCACCGGCCAGGCGCCGCGCTCGATCGCGGTAAACGGCCGGATGGCGCAATAGGCCCCGAGCAGCGCGTCAGTACGGATCGCATCGAGCCGCCCGCCTTCGCCCATGCACCAGTCATTGACGGTGATGGCGACATCGTAGAGCAGCACGTCGGTGCAGGCAAAGTAGAAATCGATGACGCCGGCGAGGCGCCCTTCGTCGAACAACACGTTGTCGCGAAAGAGATCGGCATGTATCACGCCGTGCGGCAGGTCGGCCAGGCGGTAGAGCGACTGGAAGCGTACCTCCTCCTGCAACAATGCAGCGTCTTCGGGCGAGAGGAATGGCAGCACGTCGGGCATCACCGCTTTCCACCATTTCGCGCCGCGGGGATTTTTCATCGTCAACGGGTAGCTCGTTCCCGCGAGGTGCAGGCGGGCGAGCATTGCCCCGACCTGGGCGCAGTGTTCCGCGGTGGGTTTGTCGAGATCCTTGCCGGTGAGAAAGCTCACCAGCGCCGCCGGCTTGCCGTTGAGCGTGCCGAGCAACTCGTGGTCGAGATTCGCGATCGGCTTCGGGCAGGGTACGCCCTGGTCCGCGAGATGCGCCATCAGCTTGACGTAAAACGGCAGCTCGTGCTGGGCGAGTTTCTCGAACAGCGTGAGGATGTAACGGCCCGAGGTGGTCGCGACGAAATAATTGGTGTTTTCGATGCCGGCCGGAATCCCGGCAAACGTCACGAGCGCACCGATCGAATACCGCTGCAGCCAGGCGCTGAGCTCATCGGGAGTAACAGTGGTGAAGACGGACATGAGGCGGGTCAGCCGTGAGCGGTGAGCGGTGAGCGGTGGTTGTCTTCTTTGTGGCTCACGCTGCCTGCCGCTTACTGCTTACCGCTTGCTGCTTACCTCAGAACTGATGTATCACCCACATCGGCGGCCGTATGCCGGTATCCGTGTCCTGCCGGCTGAAGCGGCCATCGCCCTGGTGATCGATCATGTAGTAGGGGCGGCCCGTGGACGGCGTAACCTTGACCATGTAGAGCTTGCCCCCGATGCGGTATTCCTCCACCGTATCGAGCCCCTGCCGGCGGATCGTCACCTGAGGTTCGAGCGCAGGGTCCGGTTCGTATCCCGGCGGTGGCGGCGGAGGCTCGGGGATCGGCTGCAGGTTCGGCTTGGTCTGGGCCGCCAGCGGCAGCGCGACGCTGAGCGCGAGTATGGCAAGCAGGTTACGCATGATGCTTATTATGGGGCTTCGGGGCGCGTTTTTAAAGGGCAGGGAAGCAGGATTGAAGATCGAGGACTGAGGATTGAGCGACCCCTTCGTTATCCGGCGCCGCCAAGGTGGTCTGGTTCGCCGCTTTCTCTCAATCCCCGATCCTCACTCCTCAATCCTATAGGTTAAGCAGCACCTCGTGTTCGGCGGCGGATGGTTCGAACCCGCGCTTCCCGTAATAGTCGAAGATCGCATCCACCACCGCTGTCGGTTCGTTGATGACCATGACCAGATCGAGATCGGCCGGGTCGATCATGCCTTCGACGACGAGCGTGTGACGGAACCAGTCGAGCAGGCCGCGCCAATAGGGTTCGTGCACGAGGATCACCGGCATTTTGCGCGTCTTTCCGGTCTGCACCAGGGTGAGCGCCTCCATGAACTCGTCCAGCGTGCCGAATCCGCCCGGCATGATCACCCAGGCCGTCGCGAACTTGACGAACATTACCTTGCGCGGGAAAAAATGCCGGAACGTCTGGCTGATATCCTGAAAGGGGTTCGCCTGCTGCTCGTCCGGCAACTGGATATTCAGACCCACGCTCGGGCTGCGGCCGAAGTAGGCGCCCTTGTTCGCGGCTTCCATGATCCCGGGCCCGCCCCCGGAGATCACGCTGAAGCCGGCGTCCGAAAGCTGGCGCGCGATCTGTTCGGCAAGGATGTAATAGGCATGGTCCGGCGGCACGCGCGCGCTGCCGAAGATGCTGACCGCCGGGCGGATCGTGCTCAGCCGCTCCGTCGCCTCGACGAATTCTGACATAATGCCGAAGACGCGCCACGACTCGCGCGCCGCCCAATTCTTCGCGGCAAGTTCAGGCGCCAGCGGGTGGGGAAGCTTGGTTTTTTCGGTCATCTCGGGACCCCGTGAAACGTGAATAGTGAAACGTGAAATGTCAGCGACAGCCGGCACCTAGTGTCTCTGCAATACGCCGCGTTTCACGTTTCACATTTCACTGGTTATCAATGAAAACGCTGTTGCTGGTTGACGGTTCGTCGTACCTCTACCGCGCGTTTCATGCGCTCCCGGACCTGCGCAACGCCCAGGGGCAACCGACCGGCGCGATCTTCGGCGTGCTCAACATGCTGCGGCGCCTGCACAAGGAAACGCGCGCCGATTATA
The DNA here is from genome assembly GCA_016199545.1 of Betaproteobacteria bacterium. Classification (GTDB taxonomy): domain Bacteria; phylum Pseudomonadota; class Gammaproteobacteria; order Burkholderiales; family SG8-41; genus DSOT01. The sequence continues at coordinate 4,179 of JACQGN010000055.1, forward strand.
GCGCCTGCGTATTCGACGCAAAAGGCAAGACGTTCCGTGACGATGCCTACCCGCAGTACAAGGCAAACCGCCCGCCGATGCCCGACGATCTCGCGGCCCAGATCGCGCCGCTGCATGAGACGATCGTCGCGATGGGTTGGCCCGTGCTCGTCGTCGAAGGCGTGGAGGCCGACGACGTAATCGGCACGCTTGCCCGCGCCGCCGAGCGGGACGGCGTGCGGGTGGTGGTCTCGACCGGCGACAAGGACATCGCCCAGCTCGTAAATCCCGGCATCGTGCTGGTCAACACCATGACCAACGAGACGCTGGACGAAAGCGGAGTCGAAAAGAAATTCGGGGTCAAGCCCGAGCGCATTCTCGATTACCTGACGCTCGTCGGCGACGCCGTCGACAACGTGCCGGGCGTCGAAAAGGTGGGGCCGAAAACGGCGGTGAAATGGCTCGCGCAGTACGGGACGCTCGACGACATCGTAAAGCATGCAGCGGAGATCGGGGGCGTGGTGGGGGAGAACCTGCGCCGCGCGCTCGACTGGCTGCCGAGAGCGCGCCAACTATTAACGATCAAGTGCGACGTGGATCTGCCCGTGGCCGTCGCGGACCTCGCGCCCAGGCCACCGGACACCGCGAAGCTCGAGAACCTGTTCGACCGATTCGGGTTCAAGTCGTGGCGGCAGGAGCTGCAGGATCGTGGATCGGGGATTGAGGATCGAGGGCAGCCGAAAGACCAGGTCATGACTCAACCCTCAGTCCTCAATCCTCAATCCCCAGGCTTCGCACGCAGTTACGAGACCGTGTTCACCGAATCGCAGCTCGCGGCCTGGCTCGAGAAGATCGGCAAGGCGGAGCTCACGGCGGTGGATACCGAAACCACCAGTCTCGATCCGCTGCGCGCAAGGCTGGTGGGAATCTCCTTGTGCGTCACGCCCGGGGAAGCGGCTTACGTGCCGGTTGGACATCGCTATGCCGGCGCTCCCGCCCAGCTTGACGAGGGGCGCGCGCTTACCCGGCTCAGGCCCTGGCTGGAGGACGCGGCGTCCCCGAAACTGGGACAGCATATCAAGTACGACATGCACGTCTTCGCCAATCACGGCATCCGGCTCCGGGGCGTCGTGCACGACACGCTGCTGCAATCGTATGTCCTGGAGAGCCACAGGCCGCACGATATGGACAGCCTCGCGGAACGGCACCTCGGCTTGAAGACCATCACTTACGACGACGTGACGGGCAAGGGCGCGGGGCGCATCGGGTTCGACGAGGTGGCGATCGAGCGCGCGACCGAATATGCGGCGGAAGACGCCGACGTGACGCTGCAGTTGCACCTTGCGCTCTATCCGCAGGTCGAAGCGAGCGAACGGCTCACCCACATCTACCGCGACATCGAGCTGCCGACGATGCTCGTGCTGCAGGCGATGGAACGCCACGGCGTTCTGCTCGACACCCGGCTGCTGACGGAACTCTCGCGCGAATTCGGGGCCAAGATGATGGAGATCGAGGCCCGCGCGCACACCCAGGCGGGGCAGCCGTTCAATCTGAACTCGCCCCGGCAGATCCAGGAAATCCTGTTCGAGAAACATGGGCTCAAGCCGGTCAAGAAGACGCCGTCCGGCGCGCCGTCCACCGACGAGGACGCGCTGGAGCAACTCGCGCTCGACCATCCGCTGCCGCGGCTGATCCTCGACTACCGCGGACTTTCCAAGCTCAAGTCGACCTACACCGACAAGCTGCCGGAGATGATCAACCTCGACACCGGCCGCGTACACACCAACTATGCCCAGGCGGTGGCGGTTACCGGGCGGCTCGCGAGCAACGATCCGAACCTGCAGAATATACCGATTCGTACCGCGGAAGGCCGCCGTATTCGCGAAGCCTTCATCGCCCCGCCCGCGCATCATCTGGTGTCCGCTGATTACTCGCAGGTCGAGCTGCGGATCATGGCGCATCTGTCGCGCGACGAAAGCCTGCTCAACGCGTTTGCGGCGGGTGAGGACGTACACCGCGCGACGGCCGCCGAAATTTTCGGCGTCGAACCCGGGGTGGTGGACGCGGAGCAGCGGCGCTACGCCAAGGTCATCAACTTCGGCCTGATCTACGGCATGTCGGCGTTCGGGCTCGCGCGCCAGCTCGGCATCGAACGCACGGCGGCGCAGCAGTACATGGAGCGCTACTTCGCGCGTTATCCCGGCGTGAAACGCTACATGGATGAAACGCGCGCCCGGGCGCGTGAGGACGGCTTCGTCGAGACGGCTTTCGGGCGCCGTCTCTGGCTACCGGAAATCCGCTCGTCGAATCAAGCGCGGCGCGGCAATGCCGAACGCGCGGCGATCAACGCACCGATGCAAGGCACCGCCGCCGATCTCATCAAGCTGGCGATGATCGCCGTGCAGCGCTGGATCGGCGAACGCGGCCTCGGGACGAAACTCATCATGCAGGTGCACGATGAGCTGGTGCTGGAAGTGCCCGACGCCGAACTCGCCGATGTCAGGCGCGACCTGCCCGACCTCATGGGCAACGTGGCGCAGCTCTCGGTGCCGCTGCTGGTCGAGGTCGGCGCCGGCCCCAACTGGGACAAGGCGCATTAAAGGCCGTGATTGGTGACTCGTGCAGCGCTTCTTTGACGAATATCGACACATGACCAGGATTCAAGTTAAGACCGTCAGCATCATCACTGGCAATGCCCCGTCCCAACTGTCCCAAGGACAAAAGGCGTTCAACGCCCTGATCAAGCAGATTGAAAAACGACGCGCCCGGCTCGCCGCATGGGAGGCGGCCATTCCGCCCTACCAGCGAAAATACGCCAGCGAACTGGTCCCTTTGGTCGAGGACGCGGTCGATTTGCGAGTCAAGTTGGTGCATTGCCTTGACCGGGCCAGCGAACAGAACGGACTGTCGCGAGCGGAACGCCGCAAGATCGCAAGCGTGATTACTCAGTTGGCGGGGGAGTTGGTGGCGGCGCGTGACGATGCAGAGTTAAAAGCCATTTACAACCGGCACAGCCGATCCGACTACGACTCTGAAGAGGCTGCCAACATCAAGGGCATGAAATCCGTACTGGAGGACGTGCTGGGTTTTGAACTGGGCGACGACCTGGACCTCGGCTCGCCCGAAGACATACTGAAGCGTGCTCAGGCGCAAATACACGACAGGCAGACGCGATACGATGCCGACCGGCAGGCACGGCAAGAACGCCTGGCCAAGCGAAACAAGTCAGCCAAACAGCTCGCCAGAGAGGCGCAGCAAGAGGCCGAAGAGCAATTGCTCCGCCAGTCCATCCGCGAGGTCTACCGCAAACTGGCCAGCGCCCTTCATCCCGACCGTGAGACCGATCCGCAGGAGCGTGCGCGAAAAACCGCGCTGATGCAACGCGCCAATCAGGCCTATGACAAGAACAACCTGCTGCAATTGCTGGAACTGCAACTGGAACTGGAGCACATCGACCAGACCGCCATCAATAACATCAGCGGACACCGGTTGAGGCACTACAACAAGATCCTGAAGGAGCAACTCGTCGAACTGCAACAGGAAATCCTGCGAGTCGAAGGCGGGTTCAGGGCGCAGTTTGGCATCTCCCCTTTCGTGGACTTGTCCCCCAGCACCATCATGCGCGATCTCGCGGTCGAAATCGTGGGCGTCCGGCGCACCATCCGCGATATGAGAAAGGATCTGCTGGCGTTTGAGGACGTCAAAACATTCAAGGCCTGGCTCAAGGCTTTGCGGCATCAGCCCAGAATGGTTGATCTCGGCGGCCTGCCTTTTTGAGATCGGGCGACCACGGACAATTCACGAATCCATGAGGTCAAACCCGACTTCCAGTGGTATGGATCTGCTTCGCCAATATCTGGTTTAGACCGTTTCAGCCGTCAATAAGCGTTCTTGATCCGGGCCAGGAAGCTGTCGACGTCGGCTCTTGTAATGGACCACCGTACCGGTGTTTCGCATATGTCCCCGCTCAGGAAGTTCTGAGTGAAGAGTTGGCCGATTACGCGCCTCGCTCCTCCCCGGCTGGGTTGAACTCGTGGAGCAGCGGGATCGATCCTGCCAGCATTGCTGTCCCGTCGCGGTTGGACTACATTGCTCGGTAACGGACCGCTGATCGCGCTCGAGATCACTCAGATCGCGGTGCCCTCCGGGGGCGAAGGCAGGGACGAACATGAGGCCCATCATCAGCACTCTGCGAGATCTCTCGCACCCGCCGCCGGTGCACGAGATCGGCGAGGCGAGATTGGTGGCAGACCGGTTTTCCTATCGGCCCATGACGTGGCAATGAGAACGATCCGGGAAGATCTGGAAGTACGCAGCCGTGAACTCGCCGAGGCCTTGGAGCAGCAGGCCGCCACTAGCGAAATCCTCCGCGTCATCTCGAAATCGCCAACGGACATTCAACCGGTGATGGATGCGGTGGCGGCAAGCGCGGCGCGCTTATGCGATTCGGGTGACGCCATCATACGTCGCGTGGACGGCGATACGATGCACCTGGTCGCGCACGTTGGGGCGATGCCGGTTACGCCAAGTCCCGGTCTGAAGGTTACCTGCAAGACCTTCATGGGCTGTGCGATCCTCGAACGCAGGACCATCCACATCCACGACATCCTGGAGCCTCGCGTACGTGAGGAATATCCGGATTCCCTGTTCCTGCAACGGGAAGTTCCAGGCTACCGAACCGCGCTAATTTCCCCCTTGCTGCGCGAGGACACGGCCATCGGCGTGATCATCGTTCGCCGTCCTGAACTGCGCCCATTTTCCGAAAAACAGATCAAGGTACTGGAGACGTTCGCCGCCCAGGCCGTAATCGCGATCGAGAATGTGCGGCTCTTCCGGGAGATCCAGGAAAAGGGCCGGCAGCTGGAGGTCGCCAACAGGCACAAGTCGGAATTTCTCGCCAACATGTCGCACGAGTTGCGCACGCCGTTGAACGCGGTGATCGGCTTCTCCGACCTGTTGCTTGAGCGGCTGTACGGGGAAATGAACGCCAAGCAGGAGAATTACGTCAGGAACATTCAAGCCTCCGGAAAACACCTGCTGTCGCTCATCAATGACATCCTGGACCTGTCGAAAATCGAGGCCGGGCGCATGGAACTCGACGTATCAAGGGTGCATATTCCGTCAGCACTGCAGAATGCGATGATAATGATACGCGAGCGCGCGCAGCGCCAGAATGTCGTGCTCTCGTGCACTGTCGAACCGCAGATCACTGATATTCCGGCCGACGAGCGCAAATTCAAGCAGATCATGCTCAATTTGCTCGCGAACGCTGTGAAATTCGCGCGCGAGAGGGGGCGGGTGGACGTCGATGCGCGCCTGCTGGACGGACATCTTGTGGTCTCGGTCAGGGACACAGGTGTGGGCATAGCGAAACAGAATCAGCAGGCCGTGTTTGAGGAGTTCAGTCAGGTGGGCCGACATGATTCAGCCAAGCAGGAGGGCACGGGCCTGGGCCTTGCGCTTACCCGACGTTTTGTCCAACTCCATGGCGGCACCATCAAGGTTGAAAGCGAGCTCGGCAAGGGATCAACGTTTACCTTCACAATTCCGGTGCGGCGATGAACGTCGTATTGATCGTAGAAGACAACGACAAGAATCTGGAACTGGTCCGCGACATACTACAGGCCAAAGGCTACGGCACCCTGGAAGCCGGAACGACGGAGGACGGTCTCAGGATTGCGCGTGCACAGACGCCCGATCTCATCCTGATGGACATTCAGCTTCCCGGCATGAACGGCATCGAGGGACTTACGGCGCTGCGCGCAGAGCCGGTGACCGCCGGCATACCGGTGGTCGCTATCACGGCCTCAGTCATGCTGGCGGATCGCGAGCAGATCATGCGCGCTGGATTCGATGGCTTCATCGAAAAGCCGATCACCGTGCGAAGTTTGCTCGACGTTGTCGAATGCGCATTGCGAGCGAGGAGCGCATGAGCGTGCCGTGCAGAATCCTGGTGGTTGACGACGCCCCGAATAACGTCATGCTGCTGGAGGACATATTGACGGCGCGGGGCTACAAGGTCGCAACAGCGAGGGACGGTACGGAGGCGCTTGCCAGGATCGACTCCGAGGCTCCCGACCTGGTGCTCCTCGACGTGATAATGGCGGGCCTCGATGGCTTCCAGGTGTGCGAGCGCCTGCGGGCGGACCACAACACTCGCGACATCCCGGTCATCTTCCTGACCGCCCTCGATGGCACCTTTGACAAGGTGCGCGCGTTCTCCGCGGGTGCCGTGGATTATGTCACCAAGCCCTTCCAGTCGGAAGAACTGCTGGCGCGGGTCGGCACGCATCTCGCGCTGCGCCAGGCACGGCGATCCGTGGAGGAGCAGAACGCCCGTCTACGCGCGGAGATCGAGGCCCACAACCGTTCGAAGGGAACGATCGAGTGCCTCGTTGAGGAGATCCGATCGAGCCACGACTTCGGCGAGATTCTGGGCGAGTCACCGGCGCTGCTCCGCCTGCTCGATCAGGTGGGGCGGGTCGCCGGGACCGACAGCACCGTGCTCATTCAGGGCGAAACTGGCACGGGCAAGGAGCTCATTGCCCGCGCCATCCACAGCCGCAGCCAGCGGCTCGAGCGTCCGCTCATCAAGATCAACTGCGCGGCTCTGCCCCGGGACCTCGTCGAGAGCGAACTCTTCGGCCACGAGAAGGGCGCCTTCACCGGGGCCGCCCAGCAGCGTCGGGGACGCTTCGAGATGGCGGATGGGGGTAGCCTGTTTCTCGACGAGGTGGGCGAGCTGCCGCTGGAAACCCAGCCCAAGCTGCTGCGCGTGTTGCAGGAACAGGAGTTTGAGCGCGTGGGAGGCACAAAGCTCCTGCGGACCAATGTGCGATTGATCGCGGCAACCAACCGGGACCTGCAACAACGAGTCAGCGCAGGCGCATTCCGTTCCGATCTTTATTACCGGCTCAATGTCTTTCCGCTGGTGCTGCCGCCTCTGCGGGAGCGGCGTGCGGACATTCCAAGGCTAATACGGCATTTCATTGACAGGGCCGCACGGAAGCTCGGCAAGCCGCTGACGGACGTATCCCCGGACTTGCTCGAGCATGCGATGGCCTATGACTGGCCAGGCAACGTGCGCGAACTCGAGAATTTCGTCGAACGCTCCGCGATTCTCGCGAAATCCCCAGTGCTTGAGTCTGCCGACCCACTCGTGACCCAAGCCCCCCAAGCGGCGGCTAAGCCTGCCACGGCGCAGCCTTCTCCCGAAACCCTCAAGGATGTCGAGCGCAGCCATATCCTGCGCGTACTCGAACAGACCCAGTGGGCCATCGAAGGTGAGCGTGGCGCCGCGCGCATACTCGGCTTGAATCCCAGCACGCTGCGCGGGCGGTTGCGCAAACTCGGGCTGCGCAAGCACTCCTGACGGTTCGACCGGCCCGCTGAAATTGACGGGTCGAGCCGTCATATTTGGCGGGACCTTCCTATTTGACGGGCAAGGAATTTCCGGACCGCTACCTGCTGGTCCAGAAATTCTTCATAACTCACTGTTTCAAATAACTGTTCTGCTCGCGGCGCGCGGCGTTCCAGAAGCTGGCACGAACGGTGCACTAGCAGACGGGCAAGAATGGAAGCCCGCCGGATCAAGAGCAACGCAGGAGATCGAAACGAGCTTCTAACGTGTGGGCGGACCTTCCTCCCTGTGGCTCGCCCACGGCCGATCATAACGGGGAGCATTGGAGGTCTGTCATGTCACAGCAGCTACCTGGTGCTTTGTTCCCGCGTCTCACTCATGTGCGTCCAAGACTTGCTTCCGGCGCACTCGCCAGGCGTTTGTTTGTTCCCCTTTTCATGTGCGTCGGCGCGAGCACGGGGCTGGCACAGGAATATCCGTCGCGACCCATCATTATCACGGTGCCCAATCCTCCCGGCGGCATGAATCAGATCCACGCCCAGCCACTGTCCGCAATCCTCGAAAGGCTGACCGGGCAGCCGGTACCGATCGTGAACCGGCCTGGCGGTACAGCGGCAGTGGGCACTGCGTATGTCGCGAATCAGCCACCCGACGGTTACAACGTCTTGATAAACGTGCCGAATATCTTTCTCGTGATCGAGAAGGACAAGCTCTTCGGAGTGAAGACGCCTTACTCGCTCGACCAGATCGCACTTCTCGCACTGTTGAGCGCGGATCCCGTGATCATGGTGGTCCATCCATCGATGCCCGTGAAAAACCCGAAGGAGCTGGCAGCCCTCGCCCAGTCGAAACCCAACGAGATCATCTTCTCCTCTTCGGGACCTTATGGCATCACGCACGTGCCCACGGCGATGTTCATGGACGCCGCCGGGATAAAGATGCGCCACCTGCCGACGACTGGTGGCGGGCCCGCGCTTCTGCAGGCGCTGGGAGGTCACTCGCAGGTAACGGGCGGCGGGCCGGCAGCTCTCTACCCGCACGTCAGCACGGGGAAGTTACGCGCGATTGCGAGCTATGGGGCCAAGTCGCATCCGGCGCTGCCGAACGTGCCGACGTTCAAGTCGCAGGGTATCGACATCGAGGCCTACCTCTGGGTGGGGCTGTTTACCGCCGCCGGCGTGCCGGACCCCACCATTAAGAAATTGCGCGAGTTGATCGGCAAGGCGGCGAACGATTCGAACTTCAAGAAAGCGCTGGAGAACGTTAATGTCGTGCCCGATTACCGCGACGCACCGGGGTTTAACCAATTCTTCAATGCCGATTACCAGCGCATGTCGGCAGCGATAAGAAAAATTGGCAAGATTTGAAGTAGTTCGACGATTGCGGTATCTCAGGGGGCCGAGCTTCTGACAGTCGAGCTCGGCCCTATAGCTGGTTTGGATTGTTTTCCATTAGTCGAGTCACGCCTTTCAGTCCGGAGTTACGATGCCATTCTTCAAGATTGACGAAATGCCCAGCGCGATCGTGGCGCCGGGACATTCCACTGCGTACGGCCCGACAATCACCGGCAACGAACTGGAAATCGGTTACTACACCGAGCCCACCGGTACTGGCGCCAAGCCGCATCATCACAAGAGCGAACAGATGATACTGGTGCTCTCCGGGCGGCTTAGAATGAGAATCGGAGATGAGGTGCACGACGAACTGGTGCTGGAAGTGCCCGACGCGGAATTCGCCGCGGTCAGGCGCGCCCTGCCGGAACTGACGGGCAGCGTGGTGCAGCTGTCAGTGCCTCTCCTCGTCGAAGTGGGCGCCGGCCCTAATTGGGACCAAGCGCACTGGATCACGACGCGACCGCGCGCGGCGTGGCCGTCGCTGCGCCGCGGGCGTCAGCTCAATCCACGCGCAAGGCAAGGGCCTTCACCACTTTCCCCCACTTGTCGATTTCGCCGCCAATATAGGCGCCAAGCTTCTCTGGGTTACTGCCAATCGCTACGAGCCCGGTCGCGTCCAGCCGTGATTTCACGTCGGGGAACTGCATGGCCTTCACCGATTCCGTATGCAGCCGCGCGATGATTTCCCTGGGCGTGCCCGACGGCACCAACATTCCGTACCACACTTCTGCATCGTAGCCGGGAACGCCCGCCTCCGCGACCGTCGGCAGGTGTGGCAGGAAAGGCGAGCGCTTCGCCGTGGTGATGGCGAGTCCGCGCAGCCGGCCGGCCTTGATCTGAGTGATGCATGAAGGCGTGGTCGTAAATCCCACCGCAGCCTCGCCTGAGACGAGCGCAATGACCGACGGCCCGCCCCCCTTGTAGGGGATATGCAGCATGTTGACCCCGGTCTTGTCCTTGAAGAGCTCGGCCGCGAGCTGCGTGATGCTGCCGGTGCCCGAGGATGAGTGCGAGATCTGGCCGGGACGCGCTTTCGCAAGAGCGATCAGCTCCTTCACGGACTTCGCAGGGATGGACGGATGCACCACCACCACCATCGCCGTGGAGCCGAGCAGAGATACCGGTGCGAAATCCTTGACCAGGCTGTAGCCGAGGTTGCGGTAAAGCGTCACGTTGATCGCGTGCGTGCTGGTCATCATGAACAGCGTATGACCGTCCGGCGGCGCCTTGGCCGCGAGCTCCGCGCCGATATTGGCGCCGGCGCCCGGCCGGTTGTCGATCACGATCTGCTGTCCCAGGGCTTCGGACAAGCGGTTGCCCATCGCGCGGGCCAGCGCGTCGGTGCCACCTCCCGGTGGAAACGGCAGGATGAAGCGTACCGGTTTCGACGGATATTGCGCGTGCACCGGCGCGGCCCACACGAAACTGCAGACCAGACAGATCAATGAGATGCGACCGATGGATTGCATGCTTTGCCTCCTTCGAATGAATTGTTATGACCGCTCCGCGGGTGATGCTCGCACCTGGCGGCAGCGCCAGTATGCCACCGTACGTCGGCCCGTGGCGAGGCCGAGCACCGAAGCTGTCAGCAATGGAGTACTGCCCTTCGACCGGTAAGGGACTGCATAATACGAAGGGGAAGCGCCGGCGCGCAGAAGCGTCGGACTGAATCGATAACGCCGGGAGAGACATTGTGAGACTGGTTCTGTTCCAGAGGACGGAAGCTTCAGACGTGCGTTCGGGGCTGCTCACCGAGCGGGGAGTTGTCGCTATCACCGACCTGGTGCCCGCCGGCCACACGCCGCAGGCGACGATGGTGAATTTGATCGATGGGTTCGAGCGGCTGCGGCCGGCGCTCGAGAAGCGCGCACGGGAGGGCGAGGCGACGCCGCTCGCCGAAGTGAAGTTGCGCGCGCCGCTGCCGCGCCCTGGCAAGATCCTCGCGTGCATCGCGAACTATTGGGAGCACGGCGCGCTCGAGGCGCGGCCGCTGAACATGTTCCTCAAGAACCCGGACGCGGTCATCGGGCCGGGCGACACGATCATGCTGCCGGAATTCACCGAGCCGTGGATCTTCATGCACGAAGCCGAGCTGGCGCTCGTCATCAAGGGCCCGGCCAAGATGGTGACGCAGGAGAACTGGAAGAGCGCGGTCTTCGGCTACACCGGGATGATCGACGTGTCGGCGCGCGGCGAGGGACGGCGCACGTGGAAGGCCGGGAGCTGGCTCGGCAAGTCATTCGACACCTTCGCGCCCATCGGCCCGTGCATCGCCACCGCCGACGAGATCGCCGACCCCAACGACGTTCACATCCAGTTCTGGGTTGACGGTCAACTCCGGCACAACTACAACACCGACGACATGGAGCACCTGGTGCCGGAGCTTGTCGAGTGGGCGTCGAAAATCATGACGCTCAACTCAGGCGACATCATCTCCTGCGGCACCAATCACGAGGGCCTGGGCCCGCTCCAGGACGGCGAGGTGGTGGATTTCGAGATCCACGGGATCGGGCGGATGCGGCTTTCGGTGCGCGATCCGTTCAAGCGCAAGTGGGAGAAGGGCATCTACATGGGCGCCGACTCGACCAATCCCGAAGCCGTCCGGCGCAACCGGCCAGCGGGCGCGCGGTGACCTGGTGCCCGTCGACTTGTCGACGGGACTCGCCCTGCCGGAGCTCGTGGGCGTAGGGGGCCGATTGATGTTTGCGCCTCCAAGCCTTGCTGGAACAGTCGCACACGGTTTCGGACCCCATGGTGGACATTTTACAGGACAAAATTCATCGTGATATTGTATTTTTATAATGTTATCAGTACTATAAGATATATTGACTTAGGACATAACTTTGGGCATATTGGGGGACATGCCTGCCCTTCGGAAATACGAAACCTCGCACCCCTGGCTATCCTTCAATCTGGACTTGCGACAGGTTTCGGCGCGGCTCTGGATTGCGCTCGGAGAAGCACAATCCAAGTGCCAGCACATTGCGGGCGTCCCCCTGCAACCGGACACCGCCGCGGAAATGCATCGCATTTACCTGGCTCGCGGGCTGCTCGCCACTACCGCTATTGAAGGTAACACGCTCACAGAGAAGGAAGTCCGTGATCTGCTCGACAAAAAGCTGAAACTGCCTCCGTCGCGCCAGTATTTGGCGCAAGAGATAGACAACATCTTGTCGGGTTTTAACGGAATCTTGAAGGAGATTGAAGCCGGCCGAGTCGTACCGCTTTCTACCCAGCTGATCAAGACATTTAACGGACAGGTGCTGCATAAGCTGAAGCTCGATTCCGAGGTAGTGCCGGGCCAGATCAGAAAACACTCGGTAGGCGTCGGTACATATCGAGGAGCGCCCGCAGAGGATTGCGAGTATCTTCTTGATCGACTTTGCGAGTGGCTGAACAGCATTGAGGCGCCGGAGGGCGACGAAGTCATCTATGGGCTAATTAAATCCATAGTCGGCCATGTTTACCTGGCGTGGATACACCCTTTTGGAGATGGCAACGGTCGCACGGCGAGATTGCTGGAGGCCAAGTTTTTGCTGGAGGCGGGCGTTCCTTCCGCCGCTGCGCACTTGCTCAGCAATCACTACAACCTGACCCGAACCGAGTATTACAGGCAATTGGAGCAGACAAGCAAGACGAATGGTGACCTGCGAGCGTTTATGGAGTATGCCGTTCGCGGATTCGTGGATCAGTTGCGGGAGCAGATCAGCACAATTCAAAGTCAACAACTCATGGTTTCGTGGATCAACTATGTCCACGAAAAGTTTGGTGCGCAGAAAACGGCTGCTGATCGAAGGCAGCGCGACGTTGTGCTTGCTATGTCCAGAAAAGGTGTTGCATTCAAAGTGGCGGATATCAAGCAGATCGATGCGCGTATTGCCGCTCAATATGCGACCAAGACGCCGAAAACAATAACCAGGGACATGAACAGGCTTAGGAAGCTTGGACTGGTAGAAAGCGAGCCTGCCGGGTACCGAGCAAAAATCGAGATCATGCTCGCCTTCCTTCCGACATCCCTCAATAGACCGGCCGCGAAACAGGCTGAGGCTGTGCTAGGCGACGAACGACAGCTTGAGCTAGGACTTACGCTCCCCACGGGCTAAGGGACCACCCCATGCTGCTCAGCACCCTCACGATGATTTCGTTCTCGGTTACTGGCTCGTTGAGGTTGCTGTCGGTCTTGAATTGACCGTAGATCTTCTTGAGCCTCCCGGTGAATTCGTCCAGTTCGGCGTCCGAAATCGCCTGCCATGCTGGCGTCTCACGAATGCCTGCGGACAGAAAGTCCTGTGTAAACAATTGGCCGATCACGCGTCCCGCTCCTCCCCGGATGCATTGAAGTCGCGGAGCAGCGCGATCGATCCCTCCTTGCGAGCTTTGACGTAATAACGCTCGTCGGCGGTTACCAGCGTGCAATCAGGCGAGGCGAGCGCGACTGCGTGATACAAGGTGTCGAACAGGTGCTGGTCCAAGGAGACCGCGAGCTTGCTGGCAGTGACGTAGATTTCCGCTGTTTCCATGACCGGAATGCGCAGCGCGCAGAGATCCTCGATACTCTGACGCGCCGAGGCTGGCGCAAGGCGGCTCAAGACGGCCGCGACCTCGGCGAGCCAATGCGGGGGTTCTCGCAACACAACGTGACCGGACTTGACGCCCTGGAGGAGAGCCACGGCGCGGTCGTGGTCTCGTTCAGCCTCGGTCGGTGGCAGAAACCACTTGAGCGCGACGCTCGCGTCGGCGACGGCGTGGATCACGGCCGGCCGGCAATGCGCGCGGCACGAATCTGGCTGTTGGAAACGGGTTTCTGGGTGCGGCGACGCCGCAGTATCGAGTCGATCGCCTGCGCCCGCGCTTTCTGCGCGCGGCGCTCCTCGACCGCCTGCATCATCAGGCGGGCGATGACACTGCTTTTGTTTTCGCGCGCGAACACGCGATTGAATTGCGTCTTGACCTCGTCCGGCACGCTGTAGTTGACAATTGCCATGGCGCCACCATTGTTGAAAGTTTCAACAATTGTCGCGCCGGGTGGGACCGCTGTCAATCCACAGTGGCCGTTACGCGGATTGCCCGGCGGTTAGGTGAGCTGCTGGTACACCCAACGGGCGGCGGCGAGGAGCCTGCGATCGTCGTTGCGCCGAGCCACGAGTTGCGCGCCGACCGGCAGGCCGTTCGGGCCCTTGAACGCTGGAATGGTGACGCTCGGTACGTGGAGCGTGGTCCAGATCGCGCACGGTGACGCGTTGCCGGTCGAGTTGAGGCCGATGGGCGCTTCCCCCGTAGCGGAGGCGGTCAGCAGCATATCGCAGTCGCCACAGATGTCGGTGAACCTCGCGCGGCACGTTTCAGCGAAATCGCGCGCCTCGCGGTAACGCTCGAAGGGGCATGAAAGCCCGTCCTTGATGCGCCCGTTGCGCAGGCGCTCGCTGATTTGTTCCCAGTGGTTCTCGATCTCCCAGGTGAAGTTGCGCGCGAACTCGAAGCTCGAAATCCAGCGGTGTGCAACGATGAGGCGCTCGAATTCCGGCGGCAGCGTCACCTCGATCACTTTCGCGCCGCGCTGCGCGAGTTTCTTCGCCGCGTCTTCCAGGAGCTGCTGCGTGGCAGGCTCGACGATCGGCCACAGGTGCGTGCGGCAGAAACCGATCCGCGGCACGCCGGCTTCGGCTGGCAGCGGTTCCGGCGCCGCGCGGAGCAGCACGTCGCGGTAGAGCGCAATGTCCTCGATCGAGCGCGCGATGAGCCCCAGCGTGTCGAGTGAGCCCGATGCTTCCTTAACGCCGGTGAGGCGCAGGTCGCCCCAGGTCGGGCGGTAGCCGAACACGCCGCAAAAGGAAGCCGGTCGTATCGTCGAGCCCGTGGTCTGGGTTCCAATCGCAAGCGGCACCATGCAGTCGGCGACCGCGGCCGCCGACCCGCTCGACGAGCCGCCCGGGGTGCGCGCGGGGTCGAACGGGTTGCGCGTCTTGCCCGGCGTCTGATTGGCAAATTCCGTGGTGACCGTCTTCCCCATGAGCAGGCCGCCAGCGCCGCGCCCGAGCGCAACGCACGCGGCGTCGTTCTTCGGCCGATGCCCGGAATAGATCGGGCTGCCGTATTCGGTGGGCATGTCGCAGGTGTCGATGATGTCCTTGATGCCGAAGGGCACGCCGTGCAGCGGCCCGCGCTTCCCGCTCACGTCGAGCGCGCGCGCCTGCACGATGACTTGCTCCGGGTCGAGGTGCTGCCACGCCTGCACCTGCGGCTCGCGCACGGTGATGTGCTCCAGGCACGCGCGCGCTATGGACTCGCAAGTCGCTTCGCCCGCGGCAACGGCCCGGACGATTTCGGTCGCGGTGAATTCGTTGAGCGGGATGGTCGCGGGTTTTCTTGCAGTGAGCGGCATCGTCGTGCTCCGGCTACACTCGAAGAGCTTTCATCATACCACCGCGCAATGGCCCGCCCGCGTTGCGCGAAGGCGCTTGCCGCGCATGGGCGGTTGGCATAGATTGCGTGGCAACGCCTGCTCTAACGGAAGGGGTCGTCATGAAATCGCAATTGGCAATCATCGGGCTTGCGCTGGGCACTGCGATGGTCGGCTACGCGGGTCATGCCGGGGCTCAGGCCTATCCCACCAAACCGATCCGGCTCATCGTGCCATTTGCCCCCGGGGGCGGCACCGACATCATGGCGCGGGTGATCATGGCGAAGTTCGACGAACGCGTTGGGCAGCGGGTGGTGATCGAGAATCGCGTCGGGGGTGGCGGCTACATCGCGGCGGAACACGTGGTGAAGGCGGCGCCCGACGGCTACACCCTCATGTTCACCGCCGCGAACATCGTGATGAGCCTGGAGCTTTTCCCCCGGCAGCCCGTCGATCCGCTGAAGGATTTCTATCCGGTGTCGCTCCTCACCAAGGAGCCGAGCCTGCTGGCCGTTCACCCTTCAATGCCGGTGAATTCGGTGAAGGAACTGATTGCACTGGCGAGAGCCCGGCCGGGCGAGATCAACTACTCCTCGGGCGGCATCGGGTCGTCCTCGCATCTCAACACCGAGCTCTTCAAGATGCTCGCCAAGGTCGACTTCCTTCACGTTCCGTATTCCGGCGGCACCGGCCCCGCAGTGGTGGGCACGATCACCGGAGAGTCGCCGGTGACGATCCTCCCGATATCCGCCTCATTGCCGCAGGCGAGGGCCGGGCGGCTCCGCGTGCTGGCGATCACGCTCCCGGAGCGCACGGCCGAGTTTCCCGACTTTCCGCCGATCGCGGAGTCGCTGCCCGGATACTCTGCATTCCAGTGGTACGGCGTGCTGGCGCCGGCGGCCACCCCGGCGCGAATCGTGGACACGCTCAACAAGGAGCTTGCGGCGGTCATGCAGATTCCGGATCTGAGGGCGCGACTCGTGCGTGACGGTGCGCTGATCGTCGATCGCAGCACGCCGGAGCAGTTTGCAGCGCACATGCGCGACGAGAAAGTGAAGTGGGCCAGGGTCGTGCAGGTGTCGGGCGCAGCGAAAGGGCGATGACGCAATGCAGGAGGCGGTCCGCGCGAGCACGTCAGGACGGGCGCTCGTGCGCACGCGCCATCGGGTCTAGAATGTGGCGGTCATCTCCGAACCAAGGGAGGGCGTATGGCCAGGCTACCCGTTGTCAGAGACCACATGGACAGGCATGTGGCGACGCTGCGTCCCGAAATGGAAATCCTGGATGCGATCGGATTCCTGCTGGAGAAGCGCGTCACGGGTGCGCCCGTGGTGCACAAGTCCGGCCGGCTGGTGGGAATCCTGACCGAGAAAGACTGCCTCAGGCTGGTCGCGGCCGGTGTCGGGGGCAGCCTTCCGCGCGGGAGCGTCGAAAGCTACATGACCGCAAACCCGGAGACGATACCGCCCAACATGGACGTGTATTTCGCCGCGGGGCTGTTTCTCGAGCGTGACTTCCGGCGCTTCCCGGTGGTCGAGGACGGCAAGCTGGTCGGCGCGATCACGCGCTTCGACATTCTGCGGGTGATCAAGGCCAATCTCTCCATGGCCGCGTGATGATGTAAGAATCGCGTCGCACCAGCATACGCCGGCCTTTAATCTCAGATGGCTGACGAGACGTCACGTCAATCTAAGACGTACCCCAAGTTTTCCAAGCGAATGGTAAGAGCTTGCACGCTGACGCCATACCCCTTCGCCAATTTCCTAAGGAAGAAGTCATCTCCCAAGAGATCGAACTTTTTTCCCCGCAAGTCCTTTTCCAAGAGTCTAGCTGGCATTAACAATTCGGCCGCGAAAAGATTTGCCTCTCGTTCGTTAATGCTTTCTCCAGTCGAAGAATTGGCATCACGCAATTGCAGCATGAATCCAGGTTTGCGCTCGTCGAGATGAACAGACTCGCCCTTGTGCAGCAAGTAATGACCAAGTTCGTGTGCGATCGTAAACCGCTGGCGGTTCTCATGGTGGCGCGCATTTGCCCCAATGATTGTCTTCCGTAACTTCGATTCGCGAAGCAAGAATCCAGAAATGTCTTCGTCGTCTACGTCCTCAACCTTAACTTCGATTCCATAGGCCTCGGCGATTCTTGTCGGGTCTATTGGTAAACCCCTTGGTTGATGCTTATGTAGAACCTTTTCCGCAAGAGTTCGAATGTATGTTCGTCGGATTCCCATTCCCAATCCTCCTAATTCTCCTCACGTTCAATACCCGCCGCACTGAGAACCCAATCACGACCTTTTTGCGGCTTATCGCGTAACGCCGCGACAACGTCGTCTCTTCTTGGCATTAGATCAGTTACCGAAGCATTGAGGGCACGTGCGATTTCTTCCAACGTATGTACGAGCACCTGCTGGCGGCCTTTTTCGATATTAATGATGGAAGTTCGCGTCAGCCCAACCTTCTTGGCCAACGCATCCTGGGTTAGGCGGGAATGTCGCGCCTTAGCAATACGTACACCAAGGGCGACATAGAAGTCGCGGTGATCCGAATATCGAGCGCGCGGCATCAACTAACCCAGATTACGCATTAAACAAGCCGCAAGGATAGTATTGACACAAGCGGAATGTCAACTCGCAATGACGTAAAGTTGTGATAACGTATAAAAGTAGGTTGCAAAACTTGACAATTCGCCAGAGGCTGTGCAGTATGGCTAGGCTTGACGACCGAAGCACTTTGCCGACTGGCAATTGTGGCCGGTTGTCAGTATAGGGAACATGTGATGGCGCCGATGACAGAACGTGCTCTGCGTGAAATTGGTTCCGATTTGGACCGCCAAACATTTCCAAGAGTGAAAGACCGCGGCATCGTGACGCCCAGCGATACTGCGGTCACAATAACCTTGGGCGAGGAGAAACACGATGTCAGCCAGAGAAGATCCACAACCGGATCATGGAAAGGGACCACCAGAGGGGAAAGGCCGGCCGGAAGATCATGGTCGCCCCGTAGAACCACACCGTTCGTCGGCGCAAGTCTTGAAGCGCGCTACGAAGAAGAGCTAGACGAGATTGAGCGTGCCTATCCAGGGACAAAAGTGTGGAAGCAGAAAGAAGGATTGTGGCTGCTTAGCAAGAGCTCGCTACTGGAGGGGCTGCAGCGAGCAGCCATTTTTCTTGTTGGTATTTCCTACGCGCACGCGATGGCGCATGGCTGGGGCTTCTGGAAACAGGACATGATTGGTGTCAGATGGATTGGACCCCGCCACACAAATTTCCCCGATGGATCGATATGTGCCTTCTACCAAGATGATGAAACATGGATCGTCGGTGATTCTATTATCAAGCTACTGGATCTGTATTCAGTATGGGCATTGCGTCACCTTTATTTAGAAGAGTTTGGCCGTTGGCCAGGGCCACAAGCAGTGTTCCATCCTTATGAGAGGCTCTTGGAGCTGAGGGACGACGAGTACTGCGGATGTGGTCAGTCCGGCCAGCAATATGGCATGTGCTGCCGGGATAGGGATCTCGCAAGAAATCGAATAGCTGATGCCGTCAATTTCACTCTGAACTTTGCCGGCGGGCTACGCGAGCCACCAGCAGCTGTCGTGCGAACGGTTTACGATCAGTCAAAGCCTCCACGGCTTGACGAATTGTATCTCAACTGATTACATGGAGATCGGGGCGACGTATCCAGTATCGCCTCGTCAGCGCGCCAACATCGGTCGGCGCTGGGATACCAATATCTGATCCACCCGACGTGATTACGTCAGACATTGACGACTGACGACAAATCACCGGCCGCGACGGCGTTCATGTAGGCGAGCACCAAGTCTTTGGTGAGATAGCGGCCGAACGCTTTCTCGTCTTCCTGGCGGACGATGGGGAAGGTGTCGAGGATGTAGGCTGCGTCCTCGCGCGAAATTCCGTAAAGCTGGAAGAACAGGGCGTCGAGCCGCGCCATGCGGTGGCGGCGGTCGTCTTCGTCCCAATTGAACGGCGGGCCGTCATAGCCCAAGTCGCGGGCGAAGGGTTCGAGGTCGTGCGCGGTATAGGAAAGCCGCAGGACTTCGCCGTGCACGAAGTCAGCAATTTTCTTCCTGCCAATCCTTGCCTCGAACTGGTCTGGGCGGATCATCGGAAATTGCTCGACGATGTACCAGTTGAGGTGCTGCCCTTGGACTTTTTGCCGAGCAAGGTAATCGAGCGCAAGCGAGTTGAGATTGGCCAGTAGCAAAGGCTCGAACAATGCCCGCTTGCCGGCGTCCGCGTCCGTGGAAA
The DNA here is from genome assembly GCA_016199545.1 of Betaproteobacteria bacterium. Taxonomy (GTDB): domain Bacteria; phylum Pseudomonadota; class Gammaproteobacteria; order Burkholderiales; family SG8-41; genus DSOT01. The sequence goes on from JACQGN010000055.1 coordinate 23,582, forward strand.
GAATCGGCAACGTATTACCATAGCCTGCTTGGGGCACGATGGAGGCGATCATGGTGTGCACATTGGTCGGCGCGGTAACGTCCTTGAACCCGATTGTCCAATCTCCATCGAATTCTTTCGTAACCTCTGATTTCGCGATCCAGAACTGCGGCGCGGGAACAAATCGGGGGTCTTCATGGTGTTGCAGTGAGACCGCTTCCTGCTGCGCCGCCCGGTGCAGGTTGTCGGAATGCACCACGACGTTCGCAGCGCGGTGGTCGTACATCTGCACCATCTTGCCTTCGTAGAGCGGCAGCATTTCGGCATTGCCCTTCTTCCAGCGATTGCCTGCCACCGGATACCAGCCCGCGCGCTCCAGTTCATCACGGCGCTTGAAAAGCTTGGAGTCGTTGGTCATGTGGAACATCGTCAAGTACCGCACCGGCCAGACCTTTAAAGGCGGGTTGGTCCGCCGGTCGACCAGAACTGGCTGATGGCGGTAGATCGCGGTGGTGATCTCCGCGTCGCGCCGGGTGCGGAAGACCGGCGCGCCGCCGGTGTTTGGGTTGACGATGCGAAAGTCCTCGGCGCTGAGCGTGAGCACCCGCTCGGGTAGGGCGAGTTCCGAAACACCATGTAAGTAGAATGCGCAATGCGTCCTTTGTATTGACCTGTCCTCGCCGCAGAAGACGAGAGCCGAGAATTTGAAACTCGCATGAATGTCCGGGAAGAACACTTTCTTGTTCTCGAAGTCGAACAACGCGGCGAGCCGACCGCCGCCAGCGATGCCGCCGAAGAACTCTGACGCGCCTTTGTCGGAGCCGATGCCAGACGGTGTCAGCAACCCGACCATGCCGGCGGGCTGGATCAGGGAGGACGCACGCTCAACGAACAGGCTGTAGAGGTTAACGTCACCGCCGGAGAGCAGAGGATAATCGCCGGACTCGCGCGCAATCCGTGTCGCGGTCTCGGCCATATCGCGCGCGGCGGCATACTCCTGCCACAGCGGGTCGTCGGTTTCTTCCAACTGGGTGATCATGCGCTTGCGGTCGGCGGCCCGGACTGCCTTCGCGATCTCGGGTTTGCGCTCGGCGAACCACTCGACCTCCTGCAACTTCATGCGGTCCCATGGTGGATTGCCGATCACCGCGTCGAAGCCACCTGAACGACTACCATTAGCCCTTGACCAGACGGTAGGAAATGCCAACTCCCAATGCAGGAATCGAACTTCGTTCGCCAATGTAAGCGCGGACTGCACCACACGGTGCGCCCGCTTCTGCCGTTCGCCGTGAGGCCGGATGCCACGCTTGGCGAGCAGTTCGAGCGATTCGAGCAGGTCCTCGCCGAACTCCTGGCTTAACAGGTCGGCCCAGGTTTCTGCATATCCTTTTGCGTCATCCTTGCTCGCCCAGCGCATGGCTTGCAGGAAATCGAGGCCGCGTTTCAGCGGCAACAGGCTTTCCTCGATCTGATCCATCAGCGCCTTGGATTGGTGCGCCTCGGCGATGTCGATATCGGTCAGGTCGCCGATTGCCTGCATGGTCATGCGCGCCTGCTCGATGCGGCGCAGATCCTCGTATTGCAGCAACCCCCGTGTAACCGTGCCCTTGTCAGTCTCGATTTGCCTAATGCTTCCATCAGCAATATTTAGTTGCTGCTGGACGGCGCCTTTGAGCTTGCCCAATTCATCGGTTAATTGCCAGATGCGGCCGCCAAATAAGGCATCGCCGCAACGCAAATGGTGGTCGAGGAAAGACAGCGGCGCTCCGACGGTGAACGTGTGTAGCCACAGTGCGACCTTCGAAAGTTCCACGGCCATCGGATTCTTGTCGACACCGTGAATCATGCGCTTCAAGATCATGCGGCGGACGACGTGGCGGTCATCGAGTTGCGCGGGATCGATTGCCCATCCCTGCTCGCGTCCTGCCTTGAGGATACGGTTGCGGATGTCCGCGATGCGGCTTGCAACCGGGGAAACCCACGGATTCGCAACGTCCTTGGCCCAGCGCTGCGCAGCAACCGTCTCCGCCGCGTTCGACATCTGTTCGAGGACCGTATCGGCGACATAGTCAACCAGCGCGACCAGAAAGTGGCCGCTGCCCATGGCGGGATCGCAGACTTTCAGCTCAAGTATGCGGCTCCCCGGGTCAATCGCGTCGAGCGCTTCCCAATCGCCCGGTGCCAATTTCAGTTTCTTCTGATGCTTGGTGACCGCTTTGCCGAATGCCTGGACGCGTTCAGTGACCAGCGGACCCACGGCCTGGTCGATGAGGAGCTTCACGAGGTCGTCGTGTGTGTAGTAGCTGCCGGAGCCGCGGCGCGCGAAGCTGGTCGGGCGCGCGACGAGCCGCGTGTCTCCGGGTTCCAGGCGATACTCGAGTAGCCGCTCGTAGATGCCGCCCAGATGCTGTACGGAAAGGTCGCGGTAATTGATCCAGGCGCGCAGCGTGTGCTCGGCACGTCGCGACACTTCGTCTATCGCCGGTGCAAGCTGAGCATCCGAGACCCGTGCACGGGAGAGCAGCGGCGTGCGTTCGTCCTCGAACAGCCCACCGTTGTACGCAGGCAACCCCAAGGCGGAATCTCCGTTCGCGATCGCGCCGAACAGGCTCTTAAGATCGTCCCAGATGCGCGAGGCTTGCGTCGAGAACGCGAAGTTCTTTTCCCGCTTGCCCTGGATGTCCTCGCGGACACGCCGCAAACTGTAATTGAAATAACGCGGATCGCGTACCGGCAGGAGCCCCCGGTCTTCGGCGTAGAGGACGAACAGCAGCCGGTAAAGCAATATCAATGCCGCCTCGCGCACCTCGTTCAGGTATTCGCGCGTAAGCGGGCGCACGCCCTTCGGATCGCCTGAGGCGAGCGCATTGGCGAGGTCGGGAAACACTGTGTCGAATACGCGCTGCCCCAGGTCTTGCGACACACGCTCTTCATAACGGCGCGCTTCCGCAAGCGCGTATTCATGGAACGTGCGGCCGTCGCTGTCCCATGGCTGAGTCAGGAACGCATCGCGACGAAACAGACAGAAAAAGAGCTTGAGACTGTGGCGCGCGTCGCCACCAAATTCCAGGTCAGCCTGCGTACCGGGGACCTGAAGCAGCCCGGCGATATCCAACTCCAGAAATTCCTCGGAACGGGAGCGGGCGCCCTGGTAGTAGAGCCGCCATACCGCGCCGTTGGTCAGGATGCCCCAGCGGATCGCGCGTTCCGATGCGATCTCTACCGCAGACAGGTAGCGGAGAATCTGGTTTGAGGGCGTGCCGGGATCGAGCCGATCGGTTGCGTCGCCGCGGTCGAGTGCACGCATCCAGCGCTTCGATTCGACGATAGCGATGCCGTGACGATACCGCCGGTCTTCCCGTCTCTCCCTCAGGGCGGCAGCTTTCGCCGTCGCATTCGGAAGGAGTAGCATGTCGGGGACGTCTTCCCGCCGTGACTTCGAAGCGACTTGTTGCGTGAGTATGTCCGTCCACCCGAGCCTGCTCAACACCCTGACGATGATTTCGTTCTCGGTGACCGGCTCGTTCAGGTTGCTTTCAGCCTTGAACTGCCCGTAGATGCCTTTGATCTGGTCCAGGAAGCGGTCCAAGTCGGCGTCTGTAGCCGACTGCCACGCCGGCGTCTCGCGTATGCCTGCGCTGAGAAAATCCTGGGTGAACAGCTGGCCGGACATGCTGGATTTACATCACGGCAGCGCCAATTCGGCGAGCAGGATGATCGTCCCGACCGACCGTGCCTTGCGATAGTAGCGTTCGTCGGCGGTCACCAGCATGCAGTCGGGCAGCAGCAGCGCGAGGGCATGGTAGAGGGTATCGAACACGTGCTGGTTGAGCGCAATGGCGAGCTTTGAGGCAGTCGTGTAGACCTCGGCCGCGTCCACGACGGGAATGCGCATGGCGTGGAGCAGTTCGATATCGCCACGGGCTGTCGCGGGCGTGAGCCGACTCAGGACGGCGGCGACTTCAGCGAGCCAATGGGCGGGTTCACGCAGCACTACCCGCTTGTCTCTGACTGCCTGCAGCAGCGCGATCGCTTGGTCGCCGTCCTGCTCGGCGTCACTGGAAGGGAGAAACCACTTCACCGCGACGCTGGCGTCGGCGACGGCGATCATCACGGCCGGCCGGCGATGCGGGCTGCGCGAACCTGGCTGTTGGTAATGGACTTGCGGGAGCGTCGGCGGCGGAGAAGGGCGTCGATCGCGCGCGCCCGCGCCTGCTGCACACGGCGTTCTTCGACAGCCTGCATCATGAGGCGTGCGACGACACGGCTCTTATTCTCGCGTGCAAATGCGCGGTTGAACTGCGTCTTGACCTCGTCCGGCACGCTGTAGTTGACAATTGCCATGGCGCCACCATTGTTGAAAGTTTCAACAATTGTCGCGCCGGGTGAAACGGTTGTCAATTCACTGCGGGCAACCTGGGTGAGGGTGGTCAAATAGGGCGGCCTGTACGCCGGGTAAGCTCCGGTGGTAGCATCGCTTCGTCCAATTTGGAGAAGCCCATGAACCAGAAATCAATCCGAGTAACGCTGGCGAGCATGCTCGCGCTGGCGGCACCGGTCGCGGCGGCGCAGGCCGACTATCCTGTGAAGACGATCCGCATCGTCCACGGCTTCACCCCCGGTGGCATCTCCGACGTGCTGGCGCGCTCGCTCGGCGCCAAGCTCGCGGCGAGTTTCGGCCAGCAGGTGGTGGTCGACGCGCGCTCGGGTGCGGGCACGACGATCGCTTCCGAGCACGTCGCCAAGTCACCCGGTGACGGCTACACCCTCTTTCTCCAGGACATCACGACGCACGCGATCAACGCCAGCCTCTACCGGCGGTTGCCCTACGCTTCGGTGCGCGATTTCACGCCGGTCACGCTGATCGCCGCCACGCCACTCATGCTGGTCATGCATCCCTCGCTGCCCGTGAAATCGGTGAAGGAGCTGATCGCGCTCGCCAAGACGCGTCCGAACGAAATCGCCTACGGTTCTTCCGGCAACGGCACGATCGTGCACCTCGCCGGCGAGATGCTGAAGGTGATGGCGGGCATCCAGCTCGTCCACGTGCCCTACAAGGGCAGCCCGCAGGCGGTCATCGGGATCCTGAGCGGGGAGGCGGCGATCCTGTTTTCGACGATGCCGCCGGCGCTGCCCATGGTCGCCGCGGGGAAGCTCCGCGCGCTCGGCATCACCACGGCGCAGCGCACGAGCGCGGCGCCCGGCGTGCCGACCATGAAGGAGGCGGGCCTCAGGGATTTCGAGCTGGTGCTCTACAGCGGCATTCTCGCGCCACGCGGCATTCCCCGCCCAGTCGTTGACCGGCTCAACGCGGAATTCGGTAAGGCCGTGCGCCTGCCGGACGTGCAGAAGATCTACGAAAACGTGGGCGCCGTGGCGGTGACCAATACGCCCGAGGCGTTCGCCGCGCACATCCAGTCCGAGATCGCCAAGCTCGGCAAGCTCGTGCAGCTTGCCGGCGCACGTGTAGACTGAGCGTCGCCAGCGCGCATTACAATCCCCGCTTGCGGCGGCCGCGCCGCGCGCTCACGACATGAACCCGCCGCCCCGCCGCGACCCGCTCCTGCTTGCCGTCTGCGCCCTCGGCGTCGCGCAGATCACGTCGTGGGGCACATCCTTCTATTGCCTGGGCGTCCTCGCGAAGCCGATCGTCGCCGACACCGGCTGGAGCCAGAGTCTCGTCTACTTCGGCTTCACCGTGGCGCTCCTCGCAATGGGCGTGATCTCCCCGTGGGCAGGACGCGCGATCGACCGGCACGGCGCCCGCGCGCTCATGACGGTGGGCACGCTCGTCATATCAGCCGGCCTCTACGCACTGTCGCGGGTGACGTCGGAGGGCGCCTATCTCGCGGTGTGGGCATTTATTGGCCTGGGCATGCGCCTGAGCCTATATGACGCCGCTTTTGCCGCGCTCGTGCAGGTGGTGCCTTCGAGGGGGCGCCTGGCGATCTCGTACCTCACACTTTTCGGCGCCTTTGCTTCCACCGTATTCTGGGTGCTCGGGCACTACTTCAATGAAGCCGGCGGCTGGCGGCAGACGCTGGTGCTCTTTGCGGCGATCAACCTCGCCGTCTGCCTGCCGCTCAATTGGATCGGCCTCGCGCGCAAGGAGGCGGCAGGCAGGGCAGAGGAGGCCGCGGCCGGGGGACCCGCGCGCGACCACCCGCCACTCGAGGGGGCCCAGCGCGCCGTTGCCATGACGTTGTTCGCGCTGGTGATGTCGTTGAACAGCTTCGTATTCGGCGTGGTCTCGGTTCAGCTCGTGCCGTTGCTGGAGGCCGCGGGGCTCGCGACCGCGGCGGCGGTGTGGATCGCCTCGATGAAGGGCTTCGCGCAGTTCGGAGGGCGCGTGGTGGAAATCGTCTTCGGCCGCAACCTCCACGCCATGACGGTCGGGCGTATCGCCATCGGCATACTGCCTATTTCCTTCGTGCTGCTGCTGCTTTCGGGCGGCAACGTCAGCGCCATCGTCGCCTTCACGCTGCTCATGGGGGCTTCGCAGGGCGTCATCACCATCGTGCGCGGCGCGGTGCCGCTGGCCCTTTTCGGGCCGACGGGATACGGCGCGGTGCTGGGGCTGCTCGCCACGCCCGTGCTCATCGTCAACGCGGCTGCGCCGACGCTCTTTGCCCTGATCGTCGAGCGCTGGGGCTGGTTCACCGGGCAGGCAGTGCTGGTGGCGGCATCCGCCGCATCCTGCGCGGCGATGGAGGTGATGTCGCGCTGGTACCGGCGCAGCCGGTGTTAGCTGGAGGCGGTGACACAAGACGGGTCGCGAAGATCGCCGAGGCGTCGCGTCACGACTGTTCCCCGGAGCGTATACTGTATCCGCGCGACTGCCAAGGGGAGGGACCATGGGGCGGCGGATCTTTGCGACGTTTGCGGGTGCGGCAGGGGTCGTCCTGCTGCTGGGAGCAATCTCTCACGCGCAGAACTACCCGGTTAAGCCGGTACGCATCGTTGCCGGCTCGGCGGGCGCCACCAACGACATTTTCGGGCGCCACCTCGCGCTGCAGCTCACCGAGCGTTGGGGCAAGCAGGTCATCGTGGACAACCGCGCGGGCGCCGGCGGCACGATCCACGCGGACATCGTCGCCAAAGCGGCGCCCGATGGTTACACGCTGGTCATGGCATACACCGCCAATTTCGCGATCTCCGTGAGCCTCTACAAGAAACTGCCCTACGA
>JACQGN010000056.1 GCA_016199545.1 Betaproteobacteria bacterium
AGCGAAAGGCCCTCCACCCACGACGGCAGGTACGCGACCAGGCGCTCTTCGCTCTGGTGGGCGCAGATTCGCACGGGATAGCAGTCCCGCTCGGGTGGTGTTTGTTGCGCCAGCCCTCGCGCCTGGGCCTCGGACCAAAAGGCCGCCTCGACGACCGCTTGTCGAATCGCGCCCAGCGGGGTCTCGATATCGTCCCTGCGGGTGACGATCCAAATCTGTTCTTCGATCGGATCGTGTGATCTGCTGTCCAGCCGGGCCAGGACGGGCGGGAAGACGGCGGCGCGCCATACGGCCGAGCAGATCTCGGCCTGCCAGTCCATGCGCGGGTCGAGCAGGAGCAGGACCGCATTCAAATCGTAATGCTGATAGGTCTCGATCTTCAGGTCGGCGACGACCTGTTGCGAGTCGAGATCGGCGCGGATGAGCACTTCTTTGGCCGTGTACGTGTGTCCAATGGTGTAGAACCCGGCCTTGATCTTGAGCGCTTCTTCGTCCTGGAGCCGCGCGAGGCACGACTTGCACTGGTCGGCGTCCCAGAAGGCGGCGTACGGATAGAAGAACTTGCTGTCGCCGAATGCTGTTTCGTAGAGGTCTTCGAACAGGATGAGATGGACGGGGAGGGTGGAGCCGTCGGCGAGTTGCCCGAGCACCGACTCGTGGACAGCGCTGAAGGGGACCTCCGACGCGAAGTTGTCCTTCCACTGGCGCGAGGCACCCCGATAGGCCGTGGGATCGGGCCAGGGAATGCCGCGAGCCTTGAGGGCGGCGGCGTCCAGCACCGTCGCCCGGTGGTTACGGTAGGTGGCCTGGTGCAGGCCATCCCAGGTCACTGACCGCCCCTCGTGGAACCCCCAGCCCTTGTCCCCGCGCCAGATCAGGAGCCCGTCAGAGCCCATGGTCCCCAGGAAGGCAATCACGAGGTCGCCCGAGTCGGCCTCGAAGACCTCAACCGTGCTCATCGCCACTTGTGCCTGCAGTCTTTTAGATCTACCAGCTCGAACTTGCGCCGCCGCCACCAGAGCTGCCGCCGCCGGAAGAGCTTGAAGAAGAGCTTGACGAAGAGTTCGATTCTGCGCGACTGCGTTCACTTTCGTAATAGGCCGCGGTGAAGGCGTATCGTCCGTCGGGTTCGAGCGCGGCGTGACCGATTGCGACGAGGCGTTTCATGCGCGCTTCGTGTTTTGCCGCTTGGTCGGCGAGATATTTTCGGAACACGTCGGGGCTCGCGTACTTCCTGGTTGTGAACCAGTAGATGAAACCCAAGAAAACAGAAACGCCAACAGCGAACGAAATATCCAGTACCGGGTCCGTCATTAAAAAAATCGCAAAGAGAAAGATGAAAATGCCGGGAAACAAGATAAAAAACAGTGTGGCTCCCAAGCCCGTGGTGAACGCCTTTAAAAACGAACGTTCCAAGGGTTTGAGTGAAACTTTCCGTTTGAGCTTCGGATCCGCAGCGACAAGTTTCATTTTTTTTCTGCCGACCGAGCGAGCCCAGCACGGATGGACTCCAAGCACCACCAACGCGAACACGCCCCACCATATGAACCCACGCGTGAGATCCATTGGTTCCTCATCGGGAGTTTCGACGGCGGGCAGGACCGGCGCCTGAAACTCCGCACCGAGTACGTAATCCTTGCTTCTCTTTTGAGCGAGAGCGACGAGCGCACTCACCAGTGCGTTCTTGATCTGGTTCGCGCGTAAGAACGGGCGCAGCTGTTCATCGAGGATGCGCTTTGCCACGACATCGGGAATGTCGCCCTCAAGACCGTAACCCGTCTCGATGCGCATCTTGCGGTCGCCCATTGCGAGAACGATGAGAAGACCGTTGTCTTTACCGGCTTGACCGAGAGCCCACTTTTTGAACGCGCGCTCGGCGAGAGCTTCGATGCTTTCATCGCCGAGCGCCGGCAGAAGGTAAACGGCCGCGTGAATGTCGGCGCGTGCGCGCACATCCTGAATGACTCGATTCACTTCGTCTTTTTCCGCCTCCGTCAGATAGGCATTCGGATCGACGACATTGGGCGTGAACGCCGGGATGTCGGACGCGGCATGGGCAAACGAAACGAGAATCGTCAGCCAGATAACGATCAGAAAGTTTGTTTTCATTTGCGTCCAGGAACGCAAGATCCTAAAGAACGACCGGCGCATCGGGCAGTTCGTCCGGATTGGCGCCGGTCGGGGGAAAGTGCCGCGCCAGGAGCGCGGTGATCTCGCGCATGCCCTCGATCGCGCCGGCCTCATAGCGTTCCGCGCGAAACTCTGTTTGCATGCGGCCGGCGATCGCCTCCCACTGCCGCTGCTCCACCCTCGCGTTGATGCCGCGATCGGCGATGATTTCGATGTGGCGGTCCACCGTCTGCACGTAGATCAGCACGCCGCTGTTGTGCTCGGTGTCCCACACCCGGAGCTGCGAGAAAATCTCGATCGCCCGCGCCCGAGGCGTTCGTTCGTGCAGCAATAACCAGAGCTTCAGACCGCCCTCGATGGCGAAGCGCAGTTCGCCGTCGTGCGAGCGCTCCGATTCGCGTATCGCGTTCTCGATCGCCTTCATGGTCTCCGCGGGAAACATGCGGGTGACGGCCCACGGCGGAGCAAACAGATGCTTGATGATGCGCTTGATATCCATAGGCCTCTAATCCTTTGTGCGTGCTTTCTTTCCTTTGCACCCTTTGCGCTGCGTATCGCAGCTACCAACTGCTCGATGCCCCGCTCCCGCCGAAATCGCCGCCGCTGAAGCTGCCGCCCGAACTGCCACTCGACCAGCTACCGCCGCCCGAGGACAGTCCCCCACTCCTGGACGACGATCCGCCGGCGAACACGCTGCGGGCACGGCGTACTGCACTGGCGACCATTTCCATTGATCCACGACACGGATCGAATACTGCTCGATCGCCTCCGGCTGCGTCGTCGGTACGATCAGAACGGCAATCTGGTTGCCCTTGGCGGACTCGAACGCAGCAAGCTTCTGCTCGAGTGCGGCGCGTTGCTGCGGACTGAGCGTGTTGGTTAGATCGGTGACGCGCGATGTAAGCGGCGGTATTGCGACTTCACCACGCGCGCTGGCGATCAGCAGCGACGCCAGAATGAGAACGAGCGGGAAAAACCAGTTTCTCCCGGCCGGGGACCGGGACTGTGACTGGATCGCCCGGATGATGTTCAACACTGTTGCTAACGATCAGCGCCGCTTGTGCCCGCAGTCTTTGCAGCGGTTCTTTCCGAACGCGAGGCTGAAGGGCGCCATGACGGCGCCGATTCCCACGACGAAAAGCATGAAGAAGAGGACAAGCAGCAGCGCGCCGCCAGCCGATGACGAGCCGCCATGAGTTGCTCCCGAAATCAGGAAAGCCAGCACGGCGAAGGCTCCGAACCAAACGCCAACCGACTTGGCGCTTTGCCGGCGCTTGAGGTTTCCACTGAAGCATCGCGGGCACGAGAACGCCGATGATGGTTGGGCTTCATTTGCCATGCGAGCAGTCTCCTCGAGTGAAAGCGATCACGATCAGCAGCAGCACGACGACGATCACCGTATTGCGGATGGAACCCGCTTGCCGCTTAGGCACGCTCTCAATCATGGCCCGGAATGAACAGCGTCCTGGTCTTCCACGCCAGCGTCTCCGCCGCGCCCTTGGGCATGTCATGGTATAGAAAGCGCCGCTCATTCGCGACGATCTCGAGGATGGCATTCTCGTCCGCCGCCACGTTCGCGGTTTTGAGCCTTTGCACTTCGTCCGCGCTAACGGGAACCACCACCCGCGTTTGCGGGTCATCCCCGTCTGCCCAATCGACCCGCTCGCAGAACAGGCTCAGAAAGTGCTGCCCGCAGCCAACGCAGCGCAGAATGGACACGATGAAGTGAGATTCGTCCACGAGTCCGACGATGTGCTCGGCCTTGCGGATGGCTTCCCTGGCGGCGAGACAATCATCCCCAAGACAGATGCACCGGTCGGATGTCATTTCCCGACGCCCTCAGTCTTCAGCGTGGCGGTAAACTCGATCTCGCCGGCTCCGCCGGCGCCCTTGGTGATGGCCACGGACTGCACGTAGTTTCCGGTTGGCTGCGGAAGCATGTCGGCGAGGGGTACGCGCAATCACGGGTAGCTCTTCGGATCGAACGGCAGGGGACAAGAAAATCCATCCCGTTCACCCACCCGGCGCGAGCCCGTGCGTGACCGGAACGCCTTCGTAACGGCTCCGAGACCCGCATCAAGCGCGGATTTCAAGCGGCCATCAGCCCAGATTAAAGCCCAGCGGCGCGAACGCCGCAACCACGAGCAGGATGACCGCGATCCAGATGATCGCGCGCACCACAATGCGCCGCCCCCCCGCGGCCGGGGTCGTCGCGGTCTTCTGCTGCGCCACGTCGGCGAACCACCGATCAGCGCGGTCGCCAAATGCCTCCACCGGCGAGCGGCCGGCGATGCGCGCGTAGAGGATAGTCGCGCCAAGGCAGCCGAAGAGGACGACATGATTCGGCCAGTCCGCGAGCGTCCAGGACCAGTTCGCTGTCCAGCCGAAGTCGCTCAGCGGCCAGACCGGATAGATCGGCCAGGTGGGTCCGCCGGCGACCACGTCGAGGAAGTTGTGCAGGGCGGAAGCGGCAATCGCGAGCAGCGCGACGCGGGCGCGGTTGGGCCCGCGGGCGAGCAGCCATGCGACGATCCCGGTGAGCAGTATGAAAGCAATGCCGTGCGTGTAGCGGTGATGTACCACGCTCCACACCTTCTCGAAAGCCATGTCCTTGTCGAGCTGGTAATAGACGATCGCACCGGCGTAGGCGAGCACATCGAAATCGGGCGCCAAGCCGGACCAGGCGACGATGCGCCGCTCGCGCGCCGTCTCCAGCCAGCACGCGTCGGCGAAGAACCAGCTGAGCATAAGGTGGGAAGGCCCCTGCACCGCATTCCCTTCAGGATCGTTCGCGTATGCGAAATGCGCACAGCGCGATAAGCGCCGCGAAGAACACGATGAGCGTGGCAATCGCGAGAACCCGGAACACGGGATCATCGCGGTCGGCAGACACCACAAAGGGCCACGCGAGGGCAAGGAACGCGCTCGCCGCGACCGACAGCGCGAGGACCCCGCCCGCGATAGCGTAGGCCGGCTTCACGCCCCCATCTCCTGCACGGGGCGTGAGAACACCAAGGTCAGCGGGCGGGGATGGAGGATGCCAGCGGCGTTCATGGCGCAATCATGTCGCGCATCGGGCCTGGACCAGTCCACATGATGACAAATACTGCACCACATGACCCGGTTCAGGCAAGCGCAGGCGTGCGCTAGGACCGGCCGCTCTGCTTGGCGGCCGCTTCAGGCGATGCCGGGGGGTGGGTGATACGCCAGCGCGAAGTTCGCGTGCGCAGGCTAAGCCTCAGGCGGCACGGGCGAACTCTTCGGGCACCACAGACAGGAAAACGGATGCGCGATCTGGCCCAAACTTTCCGTCGGCCGCCAGCACATGAACATGTGGATGAGAGTTCACCAAGTCCCCGAAGGTCAAAAGGGGTGATTGAATTTGTTATTCGCCGTCGAGTACTTGCCTATGGAGAACCGTGTCTGCGATCATGCCGTCTTCAGGATGGCTTCGCCATTGACTCGCTCAATTCATGGTATCCATGTGTGGTACTCGAATAAACCCGGGGGAAAAGTACATGCGCATACACAATCTGTACTCTGACGCTATCGGCGAGTTGCGCTTTCGCGACATCGAGGTCGAGTGGGCCGAATCCAGGGCGCCACAGGCCCGTCAGAAGTGGCGTGCGGCGGCGACGGGCTTCAGCGCGGGGTCGAAACACTGAAACCGAGGAGAAGACTGTAATGCCGCGAATCGACATCGGCGGATTACACCTCAATTACAGGGACGAGGGCCAGGGCGAGCCGTTCCTGTTCATCCCCGGCCTCATGGGATTGCTCGACGCCTGGGATTATCAGGTCACGTACTTTGCGAAGCGCTACCGCTGCATCCGCTTCGATCACCGGGGCACGGGCGATAGCGATAAGCCGAAGGACGCCTATTCCACGAAACTCATCTCCGAGGACGCGGTACGGCTGCTCGATGCGTTGGCAATCGAAAAAGCGCACGTGGCCGGCACTTCGACCGGCGGCTGCATCCTGCAAAATCTCGCCATCGATCATCCGGAGCGGCTGCGGGCTTGCATATTCACGAATACCTGGACGACGGCGGACGAATACATACGGCGTGTGCAGACCTCGCGCATGCGCATCGCGCAGAGTTACGGGTCCGAGGAGTACATCAAGTTCAGCTCGCTGTGGACCTGCGGCCCCAACCAGTTTCGCTTCAACTGGGACATGGTGCAGGCGCTGGAGGTCCGGCAGAAGAAAACCATCGCGCCGGTGGAGGTGCTCGTGGGCCGGCTGCAGATGACCCTGGAGCACGACCGCACCGGCGAACTCCACAAGATAACCCGGCCGTCCCTCGTCATCGGCACCGAGGACGATCCGACGGTGCCCGGTTATTTCGCGACAGATCTCCATCGCGCGATCCAGGGCTCCCGCCTCTACATGATGAAGGAAGGCGGGCACTACTCGTACCGGCGCCGTTCCGAGGAGTTCAACGCCGTGGTCGAAGCGTTCCTGCAGGAAGCGGCTTCGTGACTCAGCGCGGAGCCCGATCGGCTCCCGGGCGCCCGGATTCGGTCGCGCGCCGCCGCAGAGACGAGCGGAATTGCAGGCCGACGGTGAGCGCGGTGAGCGCGAAGAAGAATAACGCCACCCCGCTCGTGTAGAACACCGCATAGTCGCCTTCAGTCATGATGAGCGCGGTGCGGTACTGCTTTTCCAGCGTTTCGCCGAGAACGAGGCCGAGTACCACCGGCGCGATCGGTATGCGCACGCGCTGGAGCAGGTAGCCGAGGAGCCCCATGACGGCCATCAGATAAACGTCGAAAATCGAATTGCGGATCGCGTACGAGCCCAGGCCGCACAGCACGATGATGCATACCGCGAGCACGTGCGGCGGAACCGCGAGCACACGCACGAAGATCCGTATGCCCCATAACTGAACGACCAATATCACGACGTAGGCGAGGACGATCGAGACGTACAGCGCATAGATCACCTCGAGGTGCGTGCGGAAGAGCATTGGTCCCGGGAAGAGCCCGTGCACGAGCAGGCCGCCGAGAATGACTGCGGTAGCGGGGTCGCCCGGAATGCCCAGGCTCAGCAGCGGAATCATAGTTCCGCCGGTCACCGCGTTGTTCGCGCTCTCCGGGGCGACCACGCCGGAGAGCTCGCCCTTGCCGTATTTCCCGGGATCGCGGTCGAAGCGGCGCGCGTGATCGTAGGCGATGAACGCCGCGATCGGGCCGCCCGTGCCGGGAATCGCGCCGATGCCGGTGCCGATGCCCGAACAGCGCACCATCAGCCACAGCCGCTCCTTGAGCTGATGGAACGAGGGCAGGCGCGCGCACACATCGGCCGGCATTTTGAAGGGTTCGACCCGGCCGTGATCCAAGAAGGTGCCGATGACTTGCGGCACGGCAAAGAGCCCGATCATCGCGACCAGCAGGTTCACGCCCTGCTGCATCTGCACCGTGCCGAAGGTGAGCCGCGCGACGCCGTCGAGTTCATCGAGTCCGATGATCATCAGCATCAGGCCGAGCGTGCCCGCGACCAGGCCGCGCAGCATCGAGCGCTCGGCCATGCCGCAGATGGTCGACAGCCCGAACAGCACCAGGGCGAATATCTCCGCCGGCCCGAACCGGATGGCGACCGCCGCCACTTGTTCGAGCAGTAACATCATGACCACCAGGCTGAAGAGACCGCCGAAAGTCGAGGCGACGACGGCGGCGCCGAGCGCGACGCTCGCGTCGCCTTTCTGCGCCATCGGGAACCCGTCGAACACCGTGGCCGCTGCCGAGGGGGTGCCGGGGATGCCGAGGAGGATGGCGGATACCGAGCCCCCTGTCATGCCGCCGACGTAAACGCCGAGCAGCAGCCCGATGGCGGGCGTGACCTGCATGCCGAAGGTAAACGGCAGCATCAGCGCGAGCGCCATGGAAAACGTGAGTCCGGGGATCGACCCGAAAATGAGGCCGATCACCGTGCCGGCCGCGGTCGCGGCGATCGCGTCGAGGGAGAGCGCCGCGGCCAGCGCGTGGGTCAGGGCTTCCAGTGTATCCCCCGCCTCACATGAGCCACAGCCCGCGCGGCAACGGGGCCTTGAGCAGCCAGACAAAGAACATCCAGCAGGTCGCGGTGAGACCCCCGGCAAGCGCGGCGATAAGCAGCCAGTTGCGCAGGCGCAGGATGCCGGCCATCGCGAGTACCACGACGATCGGCGTAGCGAGCAGAAAGCCCACCTTCTCGAGCAGGTACGCGTAGAGCATCAGCAAGCCGAACGTTCCTGCTGCGATGAGCGCCTCGCGCAACGATGCCCGCGGAATCTCGTCGAGGATTCTGTTCCGCCTGGGCAGATAAGCTGACACGGTCATGAACGCGCCTAACGCGGTGAGCACGAGCCCGAGCAGGACGGGAAAAGCCCGGGGACCGGGTTCTCCCGGCTGGCGTGCGCCCGGAATCTGGGTATAGACCAGCCACAGCCAGACGACTGCGAGGATCAGCAGGCAGGGGCCAAGCCAGCGATCGATACGCACTGGTGATGCCTGCCGCCGGCGCCTACTTTTTCTTCTTCAGCCCGAGCTCGCTCATCAGCTTCGCAGTGACTGCGTCGTCGGCCGCGATGAATTTGTCGAAATCGGCGGCGCCGAGAAACGCCGGCTCGAAGCCGAGCTTGGCCGCCCGCTCCTGGAAGTCCTTGCCGGTCACGACGTTCTTGATCGCCGCTTCGAGCTTCGCAATGACGTCCCTGGGCGTGCCTTTGGGCGCCGCGATGCCGCGCCACAGCACGGCGTCGACATCGTAGCCCTGCTCCTTGGCGGTAGGCACGTCGGGAAGCACGGGCAGGCGCACGTTGCTGGTAACGCCAATGACGCGCAATTGGCCCGCGTCGACCTGCGCCTTGTACTGCGACGGCCATTGCAGCGCCGCGTCGATGCGCCCCGCGAGCAGTTCGACCGGCGCGCTGCCTTTGCCGTAGGGCACGTAGATCACGTCGATGCCCATCTTGTCGAAGAGCGCGGCGGAGGCGAGGTGGGTGAATGCGCCACGGCCGGAGACGCCGACCTTCATCTTCTGCTTCCTGGCTGCCGCCCCGAACTCCTTGAGGTTCTTCCAGCCCGATTCGGTGCGTACGGCGAGCGCCGGCACCTCCATGCCGACGCGGGCGACGCCGTCGAACGCCTTGTAGTCGAAGTCCATGTTGCCGTTGTGATACGCGGTGCTGATGGAGTTGGAATTCCACACGATGTTGTAGCCGTCGGCGGGCGTCGCCTTGACGTACGAGTAGCCGATTGCGCCGCTGGCACCGGTGCGGCTCACCGCTGCCACGGGCGCGCCCAGATGCTTCGACATGGCGTCGGAGAGAATCTGCGCGATCGTGGCGCTGGACCCGCCGAAGAGCACGGTCATTTCCACGGGTTGCTTCGGAAAATCGGCCGAGAACGCCGGCGACACCGGAGCGAGGCACAGCAGGGCTGCCGTAGTCATGGCAGCAACAGCCCGGCGTATGCTGCGTGCAAGAGTGACTGTTTTCATCATGATTTCCTCCTTGGGTCAGTGATCCGTGCCGCAAAGATCCGGCATCAGCGGTGTTCCGGACATAGTCCGCAGTGGTGCGCTGCGCAGTATTTTTGCTGGGCTCCTGCCGTTCGTTCAGGTTCCGCGGGTTATCCCGCCAGTACTTCCGCTACCTCCACACGCCGTCCCTCGCGCGCGGACGTGATGCCGGCGAGCAGCACCGCAAGCGAGGCGGTCGCTTTCTCACCGTCCATCTCGGGTTCATCTGCGCCGCGCACCGCGCGCGCGAATTCCTCCAGTTCCTCGACGATGGTGTCGGTGTCGAGGCACGGCACCCGGTGAGGGCGTTTCTCGCCGCGCTTGAGGAAGCGCAGGCCCTCGTGCAGGTCATAGTACGCACTCGCTTCCTTGCCATAGATGTTCATGAGGTAATACTCGGACGCCGACGCGTAACACGCATTGAGCGTCGATCTTGCGCCGTTCCCATGCTCCATGACAAGGCTCGCCACGTCGGGGTTTTCACCGGGCAGCACCAGTTGCGCGAGCGTGCCCTGGACCGCCTTGATCGGGCCCACGAGGTATTCCAGCACGTCGGTATAGTGAATTCCGATCTGAAGCATGACGCCGCCGGGCATGCCCGCGGCGGTGTAACGCCACGAGCCGGAGTCGAACTGTCCCAGGCGGTCGCGGCTGATATTGGCTTCGGCGTTGACCAGACGGCCGAACACGCCGTCGTCGATCTGCCGGCGGACCCAGCGAAAATGGCTCTCCTTGCGGCGCTGATAACCCAGGGCCAGCACGACCTTCGCGTCGCGGCAGGCGGCGGTGATGGCGCGAGCGTCCGCGATCGTGGTGGCGATCGGCTTGTCAAGAAACACATGCTTGCCGGCCTGCGCGGCGGCGAGCGTCGTTTCCCGGTGTGCGTTGTTGGGCGTGGTGTTGACGATCGCCGTGATCGAGCCGTCGTTCAATATGGCGTCGTAGCTTGGCGCCGGCATGCAGCCGTATTTCCCGGCAAATGCCTGCCGCTTCTGTTCGGAGCGCGTGTAGCAGGCGGCGATCTCGAGCTTGCCCGAGCGTTTGATCGCATCCGCCAGCACGTCCGACCACCAGCCCATGCCGATGCATGCCACTCTCAACGGTTCCGATGCCATTCAATGTACTCCATCAGCCGTCACGCTTCACCAGTCACGCTCTATCAGTCACGCTCCATCAATCTTGAAGGTGGCGCCGATCGCTGCCACCGCTTCGCGCGCGAACTGGTCGTCGAGTTCCCAGGTGGCGCCGGAGACACCGATCCCGCCCACGCACTCACCGTCGACAATGATCGGGTATCCGCCCTCCATCGCCGTCCAGCGCCCGGCGCCCGCTGCCAGCGCAAGGCCGAGCGCGTGCATCGTGTCGAGGTTTTGTCCCGCGGCGCCTTTCGCGGTCGTCGGCCGTTTGTTCGATGCGGCGCACACCGCCTTGGTGGTGGAGGAGTGGACGGTGTGAAAGCGCCCGCCGTCCATGCGCTGGACCAAAACCGGGTGGCCTCCAGCATCCACGATGGCAACGGCGATCGCATGGCCGGAGCGCTCGGCCCCGCCGACCGCGGTGTCCATCATCTTCTTCGCGCCGGCCAGCGTCAGGCGTTTGGTGTTCGCAATGTACATCGGTTTTTCCTCGTACCAGGAGGACGGATTCTACGCCGCTAACGCAGGATGAAGGGATTCGGCACCTCGGTGGCCGTGGAGATCCACACGCTCTTGGTCTGCAGGTACTCCTTGATCATTTCCTGACCGCTCTCGCGCCCGATGCCGCTCCTCTTGTAGCCGCCGAAGGGGGAGAGGTAGCTCACGGCCCGGTAGGTGTTGACCCACACTGTGCCCGCCTGCAGGCGCTCCGCCATCATGAGCGATCGCCGCATGCTCTGTGTCCATACACCGGCGGCGAGTCCGTAGACCACGTCGTTGCCGATGGCGATGGCCTCTTCTTCGTCCTCGAACGGGATCACCGCGAGCACCGGGCCGAAAACTTCCTCCTGCGCGATCCGCATCGCGTTACTCACGCCCGTGAAAATGGTTGGCTCGACGAACCAGCCGCCGCCGCACTCCGGGCGCGTTGCGCGCGCGCCGCCGAGCACCGGCGTTGCGCCTTCGCCTTTCGCGATGTCGATGTAGCGCAGGATCTTCTCGAACTGCGGCGGGTTGGTGACCGGGCCGACCTGCGTGTCGAGGCTCATCGGATCACCCATCTTCGCGGTGCGGGCGAACGCAACGAGTTTTTCGACGAATCGGTCGTGGATCGTCCTTTGGACCAGCAGGCGCGAGCCGGCGATGCAGGTCTGCCCGGTGGCGGCGAAGATGCCGGAAATGACGCCCTTGACCGCGTTGTCGAGATGCGCATCGTCGAACACGATATTGGGCGATTTGCCGCCGAGTTCCATGCTCACACGCTTCAGTCCCCGAGCCGCGGCCTCGTAGATGCGCTGCCCGGTCGCGTCCGACCCCGTGAAGGCGATTTTGGCGACCAGCGGGTGCTCGACCAGCGGCGTCCCCACCTCCGCGCCGAAACCCGTCACGACGTTGACCACCCCCGGCGGGAATCCCGCCTGCTCGACGAGCTTCATGAATTCGAGCGTCGAGGCCGACGTGAATTCGGAGGGTTTGACGACGACCGTATTGCCCGCGGCGAGCGCGGGCGCAAGTTTCCAGGCGAGCAGCAGCAGGGGGGAGTTCCAGGGAATGATCGCGGCGACCACGCCGAGTGGCTCGTGGCGCGTGTAGTTGAAAGTGTCGGGCTTGTCGCTTGGAATGACGTGGCCCTCGATCTTGTCGGCGAGCCCGCCGTAGTAGTAATACCACTGCGCCATGTAGGCGGTCTGCGCGCCCATTTCGGCGTAGAGCTTGCCGTTGTCGCGCACTTCGATTTCGGCGAGGGCCTTCGATTTCTCGCCGATGAGATCGCCCAATCTGCGCAGCAGCGCGCCGCGCCTGGTTGCGTTCAATTTCGGCCACTCGCCGGAGGTGAACGCCTTGCGCGCCGCCTGCACCGCACGTTCGGCATCCGCCTTCCCACCGCGCGGAATCAGTGCCCACGGCTTGCCGGTGTAGGGGTTGTCGCTCTGAAAGTGTTCGCCCGATGCGGCCTCGACCCACTGGCCGTCGATATACATCCTGTATCTGGCGAGTGCACTGGCGTTCATGAGTCCCTCTTGGAAAAATCAAAATTATGTATTTTGCCCCCTGGCATTTCCTTTGCGTCCTTTGTGTCTATGCTTTGCTATCTCATTCAAACGCCCTTGCGCCGAGCAGGGCCTCGCGGAAGCGCTGTTTGAGGGCAGGGCCCTCCCGTATCGGCAGCACCAAAGGGGCGGTTTCCGTCGTCACCTTGATGGCGGCGAACACCGGCCCGCGCTGGCGGTGGAGTCTGGGTATCCAGGCTGCGAGTTGTGCCTGGCTATAGACGGTTCCGGCGGCGCGGAAGCCCGCTGCCTTGGCCATTCCGGCGAGGTCGACGCCGAGCCGCGTGTGCGTGACCTGCATGCCGGTTTCGCCGTAGTGCTCGTTGTCCATGACGATGACCGCGAGGTTGCGCGGTTGCTGCACGCCGACCGTCGCGAGCGAGCCCAGGCCCATCAAGATCTCACCGTCTCCGGTGATGACGAGCACGCGGCGTCTAGGCTGGGCGAGCGCCATCCCGAGGCCGATCATCGCCGCGCCGCCCATGCCGCCCCAGGTGCAGAAGTTGAGCGGGTTGTCGCCCGCGGCGGTGATGTCCCAGCACGGAGCGCCGAGACCGGCCACGACCAGCGCGTCGCCGCGCCGCTTCAGGATTTCCGCGACAACCTGCCGCCGATCGAGTACCGGTTTTCTGTGTTTCATAAATTAACCACCAAGCCGCCACGAGCGCCAGAAAGAAAAGGTTAAAGAATGAATTGCGCCGGATCGCGAGTCACGCACGGCCTCTACCAAGGTCCCCAAAGTTTCGTCATCATCGCATCGGCCGTCGGCGTGCCACCGGGGGTCACATCCCCGCTGAAGCGGGGCCCCTGTTCCGCCCCTCGACACGCCACCAGTCACGCCTCACTTAAATTGCTTGGCGCCGACCACGCGCTGACCGATCAGGACAGCGACCGCGCGGCAGGTGTTGAACGCGAGCCGCCCCGCCGCCGCCACAATTTCGACAACCTCTTCCGCGCGATCGGCCGTCTGCACGACGACTCCCATCGCCGCGAGCGACGGTGCGGTCGCCTGCGCCATCGGCACCTGCCACGGGTTGAATTCACCCCACTCGCCCCGCATGGTGACGAGCATGAGCAGCGGGACGCGGCACTCCTGGATCATCCCCAGCATGTTGATGCAGTTCCCGACCCCGCTCGATTGCAGAAGCAGCACGCTGCGCTCGCCGCCGAGCCAGGCGCCGACCGCGAGCGCGACGCCTTCTTCTTCCGTCGTGAGCGGAATCGCGCGCATCTGCCGGTCCGCGCGCACGAGTTCGATCAGCCGGGCATGACCGGAGTCGGGCACGTACGCGACCTGGCGCATGCGCTGGTCGGTCAAGACGCGGTGAAGCTGATCGGGCCACGAGGGCGAAGAGCGCGACGGGTGACTGGTGACGGGTGACCGGTTCTTGCGCTCTGGCGTTGCAATCTTCATGTTGTCTGCTTTCTCGCTTTGCGTCGTCACGGTATTCCGGCGCTATTATCGCCTTTCCTGGCATGCATGGCGTTCCTGACAGGCGGGAGTGTAAACCGTTTGTGCGGCTCGCTCCATGATGTGAGCCGACGACGCCCTTACCGGTGTCCCTTGCTATAATTTGCCGCTCCCACGCGAGACTTCGCCCGTCCATGAAAAGCATCCTGGAACACGACGCGCACGCCGACGTGCGCGAAGGCGTGCGCGCCCTGTGCAGCCAGTTCGACAGCGCGTACTTTCAGAAGATAGACGAAGCGCGCGGGTATCCCGAGGCGTTCGTGGATGCGCTGACCAAGGCGGGATGGTTGTCGGCGCTGATTCCGGAGGAATACGGCGGCTCGGGGCTCTCGCTGACCGCGGCCTCGGTCATCATGGAAGAGATCAACCGCTCCGGCGGCAACGCGGGCGTTTGCCACGGACAGATGTACAACATGGGCACCG
Source organism: Betaproteobacteria bacterium (assembly GCA_016199545.1). Taxonomy (GTDB): domain Bacteria; phylum Pseudomonadota; class Gammaproteobacteria; order Burkholderiales; family SG8-41; genus DSOT01. Next base: position 14,715 of record JACQGN010000056.1, read on the forward strand.
TGCTGCGGCACGGCTCCGAGGAGCAGAAGCGCCGCTACCTGCCACGGATCGCGACCGGCGAACTGCGCCTGCAATCGATGGGCGTGACCGAGCCGGGCGCCGGCACCGATACCACGCGCATCAAGACCGTCGCGGTGCGCAAGGGCGAGCGCTACGTGATCAACGGGCAGAAGGTGTGGACTTCCCGCGTGCAGCACTCGGATCTCATGATTCTGCTTGCGCGCACGACGCCACTCGCGGAGGTGAAGAAAAAAGTGGACGGCATGTCGATCTTCATCGTCGATCTGCGCGAGGCGGCGAAGAAGGAAATCACCATCCGGCCGATCCGCAACATGGTCAATCACGAAACCAACGAGTTGTTTTTCGAGAACCTCGAGGTCCCGGTCGAGAACCTGATTGGCGAGGAAGGCCGGGGCTTTCGTTACATACTCGATGGCCTGAACGCGGAACGGATACTGATTGCCGCCGAGTGCGTCGGCGACGGCTACTGGTTCATCGACCGCGCGAGCGCTTACGCCCGGGAGCGCGTCGTCTTCGACCGGCCGATCGGCAAGAACCAGGGCATCCAGTTTCCGATCGCGCGCGCCTACGCGAACGTGGAGGCCGCCAACCTCATGCGCTACAAAGCGGCGCAACAGTACGATGAGAAGAAGCCCTGCGGGGCGGAAGCCAACATGGCGAAGCTCCTGGGCGCGGATGCCTCGTGGGAAGCGGCCAACGTGTGCCTGCAGACCTTCGGCGGGTTCGGGTTCGCGGCGGAATACGACGTCGAGCGCAAGTTCCGCGAGACGCGCCTTTACCAGGTCGCTCCCATCTCGACCAACCTCATTCTCGCCTACATCGGCGAGCACGTGCTTGGCCTGCCGAGATCCTTTTGAGGTGAAACGTGAAACGTGAAAGGTGAAACGTGAAACGATAACCCTCTCCCTCGTCTACCGGGGGAGAGGGCAGGGTGAGGGGGATCACCTTTCACCTTTCACGTTTCACCTAATTCATCATGCGACCCCTTGACGGAATCACAGTCGTCGCACTGGAGCAGGCGGTGGCGGCGCCGTTCGCGACGCGCCAGCTTGCCGACCTCGGCGCGCGCGTGATCAAGATCGAGCGCCCGGTCGTGGGCGATTTCGCGCGGGACTATGACGAGACGGTCAATGGCCTCTCCTCGCATTTCGTCTGGCTCAACCGCTCCAAGGAAAGCCTGACGCTCGACGTGAAGCACGCCACGGCTGCGCAGATCCTGGAACGATTGATCGTCCGCGCCGACGTCTTCGTGCAGAATCTCGCGCCCGGTGCGGCGCGGCGGCTCGGGCTTGCCGCCGATGTGCTGCTGCCGAAACACCCGCGGCTCATCGTTTGCGACGTTTCCGGCTACGGCGAGAGCGGACCGTATTCCAGCAAGAAGGCGTATGACCTGCTGGTGCAGAGCGAGGCGGGCCTGCTGTCCGTGACCGGCACACCCGAGACACCGAGCAAGGTCGGCATCTCGATCGCCGACATCGCCACCGGCATGTACGCATACTCGGGAATACTCACCGCGCTGCTCCAGCGCGCGAAGACCGGCGAGGGAGGCCGCGTCGAGGTCACGATGCTCGAAGCGCTGGGCGAGTGGATGAATTACCCGTTGTATTACACGCATTTCAGCGGCGCCGCGCCGCCGCGCACTGGACCGGACCACGCGACGATCGTGCCCTACGGGCGCTTTCGCGCCGGCGACGGCAAGGAGGTCATGTTCGGCATCCAGAACGAACGCGAATGGGCGGCGTTCTGCGACAGGATCCTGCAGCAGCCGGCGCTCGCCGCAGACCCGCGCTACGACAGCAACGTAAGGCGCAACGAGCGCCGTGCCGAGATCACGGCGCTCGTTAACGAGGTTTTTTCGACCTTCAAGGCCGAGGAGGTGGTAGCGAAGCTCGATGCGGCGGGCATTGCGAGTGCACGCATCAATTCGCCGGAGGAAGTCTGGAATCACCCGCAGTTCACGGCGCGAAGTCGCTGGCGCGAAGTCGAGTCTCCGGTCGGCGTCATTCCCGCCTTGCTGCCCCCGGCGGGCGTATCCGGGGTGGAGCCGCGTATGGACCCGATTCCGGAACTGGGAGCGCACACCGATGCGATTCTCGGTGAGCTTGGTTACGCGCAAGACGAGATTACCGCGCTGCGAGCCAGTGGCGCAATCTAAAGTTCTCCTCCCCCTTGATGGGGGAGGACTAAGGTGAATTCATGAAGGGGGATCAAGCATGGCGCAACTGCCGGTGACTTTTGTCGACGACATGGCTGCTGTCACGGGTGAAGCGCGACACAGCGGTTGCGCCAAGGCAGTGTTGAGTGAACACGATGCCGAGCAGACCGGCCTCTTTCGCCTGAGCCCGGGGGGAATCATACCGACACACCTGCACAGCCGTGTGTTCGACCTTTTCATCGGCATCTCGGGCTGCGCCGACATCATCTACGAGGGGCAGCAGGGCGACGGCCTCGTTCGCCTGAAGGCGAACTCGTTCTGCAGCATGCCGCCCGGCGTGCGCCACGAAGTCCGTAACACCGGTACGACGGAAGACGCGGTGTTTCTGGTGATTCACGCGCCGAATGCGGGCTACGACTTCGTCCCGGTCGGGTTCCGGCGGGCGACCTCGAACGGCTAGGCGTGCAGCTCGACCACGTCACCGTCGGCAAGCGGATGCTCGCGCCCGACCTGCTGCCCGTCGAAGCCTGATTTCCCCCATACCCGCGCGTACCTGAGCGTGTGCGCGACGTCCTTGTGCACGAGGCGGGCGACGTGCTCCACCGTCTCGCCAGGGCGCAGAGTGAAGGGCCGGTGTTTGTCTGGCGGATGCCCGGGCGCCTTGGTGTAGACACGCACGACACCGAGGTTGCGAAAGAGCCAGGGCCCGATCCCGGCGAGTCCTTGCCCGGATTCCGCAGACACGGCCGATGCAGGATACCGGAGGTCCGTCAGCTCGCGAAACGTATCGAGTTCCGCATCGACGTCGGCAATGAGATCGGCCTTGTTCACGAGCAGCAATGCCGGGAGCCGCAACGCGAACGGATCGTCCCCGTCGTTCGCGTCAGGAGGAGACTCTCCCGCAGCGGGCCAGCGTTCCGTGAGCGTGACGCGTTTCTCGCGCAGCACGACGTGCACGGCCTGCACCTGCTCGACGCATGCGGGATCGCCGAGATCGATGACCAGAAAACACGCGTCCGCCGTCTGAAAGGTGCTGGCGATCCACGGTATCGGATGCTCGGGTGAAATGGCCGGCAGATCGACCAGTTCGAAATGAACGTCCTCGTGCGGCATCATTCCCGGTTCCGGATGCTGGGTCGTGAACGGATACGGCGCGACGTGCGCGTGTGACCCCGTAAGCCGCGCGTGCAGCGAGGACTTGCCCGAATTCGGCGGCCCGACGAGCATGATCTGTGCGGCGCCCTCGGGGCGGATCACGTGCGCGGGGCCGTGGCGCGCGGCGCCGCCCTTGTGGGGTCCTTCGAGCTCTTCGGAAAGTTCCTTGATGCGGCGCTTGATGTCGGCCTGAAGGTGATCGGTGCCCTTGTGCTTGGGGATCACGCGCAACATCTCGCGCAGGTGTTCCAGGCGCTCGCGTGGATCGTGCGCCTTGCGAAAGGCAGCCTCGGCCGCTTTGTATTCCGGCGTAAGGTTGGCGGGCATGGCCGAAGCCTCGGCTGGAAGCGCATTTCTCCCGGGTCTGGCGCCCGGCGGGCTCGGTGCGCTAACGAGCAGAGAACATTGTAAGCTCCCAGCGGTCCGATGGCACGTCGTAGCGAACGATGTAGGTTCCGCCATCGTCGCCTTGCACCTTGAAGTAGCGATGATCCGGCCCGAGCCACCGGTCCAGCACGGTAACCACTTCGACCCTGCGCTTGCCAAGATAGAACCGCTGCGGCGTCTGCTCGCCGCGGTAGCCGGCGTAGCACTCCACCCGAATCGCAAGCACCTCGTCGTTCATTCCGGCTCCAAGTTCGCGGTCTAACCTAAACGCAGCAGGAAAGTGTTGTCGGGCCGCACGCGCTCGAACTCTGCCAGGGTATGCCCCCAGACGCAGGCGAAATCACCATGTGGCGAAAGCCGCAGGCGGGGCGACGTCATTCTCAAGCGTCATTCTGCGCCCCCGTGTATCATCATTCAAGCAGATACGCGGCGGTGCGGGTCGGCCGGGCAAGACGCCGTTAGGTACGCGGCATCGCGAGGATTCACAATCATGACGACCATTGTCGAGCAACTGAGCGCATATACCTGCGAGCTGCGCTACGAGGATCTGCCGCGCGAAGTTGTCCATCAAGCGAAGCGGCTGATCGTCGATGCCATGGGCTGCGCGCTCGGCGGCCACATGGGTCCGGCGGCGGTGATCGCGCGCGACATCGCCGGGGCCGTGACCAGCAGCGAACCCGCGACCGTCATGGTGAGCGGCCAGCGCACCAGCGTCGACCTTGCGACGTTCGCCAACGGCGTGATGATCCGTTTCCTCGACTTCAACGATGGCTACACCAGCAACGGGGAGTCGGGCCATCCCAGCGACAGCATCGCCGCGGTGCTCTCGGTCGCCGAACTGATGAAGGGCAGCGGCAAGGATGCCATTGCCGCCACCGTGCTTGCATACGAGGTGTTTTGCCGTGTGTGCGACGCGGCCGATCTGAAGCCGCTTGGGTTCGATCACGTCACGATAGGCGGCATGGCCAGCGTCGCTGCAGCGGCGCGTTTGTTCGGGCTTTCGCAGAGGCAGGTCGCTGAGGCGTTCAACCTCGGCATCGCGGCCAATATCGCGCTCTACCAGACACGCATCGGCAATGTCTCGATGTGGAAGGGCTGCGCCTACGGTAACGCCAGCCGCAACGCCGTGTTCGCTGCCATGCTCGCGCAGCGCGGCATGACCGGACCGTCTCCCGTCTTCGAAGGCGCCGGCGGCTACTTCAAGGCGGTCACACGCGAACCGTTCACCCTGCCGGTCATGGGCGGGCGCGATCACCCATACAAGATCATGGAGTGCAGCATCAAGCGCTATCCGCTTGGCCAATATTCGCAGACAGTGGTGCAGGCGGCATTAGAGGCGCGCGGGACCATCCGGGCTGCCGATGACATCGCGGAAGTACGGATCGAAACCCTTGCTACGGCGATCAATATCATGGCCGGCGATGCGGACAAATGGGAACCGGCCACGCGTGAGACAGCCGACCACAGCATGCCTTACACTGTCGCCGTGGCGTTGATTCATGGCAGCGTCGAGGCGCACCATTTCGACGACCCGTACCTCAACGATCCGAAGATCCGCGCTCTGACGCGGCGCGTGAAAGTCGAGGTCTCGGAGGAGGCGAATCGCCGCATGCCGGAGGCGATGCTGTGCCGCGTGACGCTGGTGACGCATTCGGGCGAGACGCATGCCGCGGTGGTCGACTATCACAAGGGACATTGGAAGAACCCGATGTCCGAATCCGAGGTGGAGGCGAAATTCCGCAAGCTCGCCGCAGAGGTGCTCCCGGCAGATCAAACCGACAGGCTGCTGGAGAGGTTGTGGATGCTCGAGGGTGCGGCCGATGCGGGCGAGATCGTGCGTTTAAGCGTGAAGAACCGGCAGCATGATTGAAGAGTTCGCGCGCCGCGTGCAGCACGATTACGCGAAGTGGATTCGGATCCGCAAGGAAACCGGTATCAAGCTCGAATAAAGGAGGAAGCCATCATGATTCCACACTTCTGCACAAGTCGGTTTTTCGCCGTCTGCCTGTGGTTGATCTTGTCTGCCGCCGGCAACGCGGCTTTCGGCGCCGCCGCTCCCGAGTATCCGACGCGCCCGATCCGTCTGGTCGTGCCGTTTGCCCCGGGCGGCGGTGCGGACACACTGTCGCGGATTGTTACGCCCAGGCTGAGCGAGGCGATGGGGCAGCAGTGGGTGGTGGACAATCGTGGCGGCGCGGGCGGGAATCTCGCCGCCGGGATCGTCGTGCAGGCGGCGCCGGACGGGCACACGGTGTTCATGGGGTTCAATACCGTGCTTACCGTGAATCCCACGCTCACCAAGCTCCCCTACAGCGCGGAAAAAGACCTGCAACCGGTTACGTTGCTTGCGACCGCGCAGTACATCCTCGTGTTGAACGCGGGCGTGCCGGCAAACACGCTGAAAGAGTTCATTGCCCTGGCCAGGCAGAAGCCGGGCGGGTTCAACTACTCTTCGGGCGGCGCGGGAACGCCCCTGCATCTCGCCGCGGAACTCTTCAGCAAGCACGCGGGTGTGAAGATGGTGCACATCGCCTACAAGGGCGGCGGTCCGGCGGCGGCTGCGGTGCTGTCAGGAGAAGTCCAGGTGCTGTTCGGCAGCGTGGCGTCGTCCATGCCGCACGTCAAGAGTGGCAGGCTCAAAGCGCTCGCCACCACCGCGCTCAAGCGCTCCAAAGTCGCTCCCGATCTGCCGACGATGGCAGAACTCGGATTCCCGGGATTCAACGTAACATCTTGGTACGCTTTCCTCGTGCCGGCGAAAACGCCGGCGGCGATCGTCAGGCGCCTGCACGACGAGGGCGTGCGGGCGGCGTCGCTTCCCAACGTACAGCAAGCCGCGGCGCGGCAGGGCCTCGAAATCGAAACCAGCACCCCGCAGGAACTCGCGCGGCGCATCAAGACGGAGACCGCAATGTGGGCGGTGGTGATCAGGGATGCGGGAATCAAGGCGGAATAGGAATCGGGTGTCAGGAATGGGGGAGGGTGCGCGTTGCTCACCGGTGACTTCTGTCATCGCGAGAAGTGGGCGACGCGGCGATCTCGCGGCAGGCCGCGGTTGCGTTGCCAGCAACGAGATTGCTTCGTGCCTCGCCATGACAGAACGGAGGGTGCGTATGGCACGTGTGGCATGCGTCTTCTTACTAGCGGCAGGAACGGCAAGCGTTGCGGGCGCGCAAGCGCAGTATCCATCGAGGCCGGTGCGGATCATCGTGCCGACTTCTGTCGGCAGCGCGGCGGACACTCTCGCGCGAACGCTTGCGCCGCCGCTTGCCGAGCGTTTGGGCCAGCCGGTGGTGGTGGATAACCGTGC
>JACQGN010000057.1 GCA_016199545.1 Betaproteobacteria bacterium
CACGATCTACGCGCAGGAAGCGCCGAAACCCGAGAGTCCCGACCAGGAAGCTCCGAGCCCGAAGCCGGAGAGCCCCGATCTGATCGCGCAGGAAGCCCCCAAGCCTGAGAGCCCGGACCAGGAAGCTCCCACGCCGAAGCCGGAGAGTCCCGATCTGATCGCGCAGGAAGCCCCCAAGCCTGAGAGCCCGGACCAGGAAGCTCCCACGCCGAAGCCGGAGAGTCCCGATCTGATCGCGTAATCCACGCTGATTCCGGCTTTACTCGGTACGTCGAAAGGGCGCGGCAGGATCGATCCTGTTGCGCCCTTTTCACTCTTTCCCGCCGATGAAGTGCGGGAGGCCTTGAACCATTCTTACATTTTGCGCGCAAGCGCCGGAGGCATCATGAAAAAACTACTGTCGGCTGTTACGCTGTTTCTGACGTCATTCTGGGCCTACGCCGCGGTGAGCGAAATGAACGAGGCGGCGAGCGCGCCAGTCGAACTCGTGGACATGGCGTTCGTCGTGTTGTTCTTCATTCTCTTCTTTGGCTCGATCACCTGGTTCTTCGTCAACCTGTGGCGGAACGAAAAGAAACGTAAGCAGGACCAATAGTCCGCCCGCTGCCCGAAAACCGAATTCGACCCAACCGGCCGCCGATATATGCTGGTGGAACCTGATTGTCTCCAGGTGAGTCAATTCCCTCTTGAGGCAGTATCGCGGTACGGCACGGGATGACACCGGCGCGCTGGATACGTATAATCATACGTGTCAATTGCAGGAGCCAGCCATGAGCAAAAAACTTACCATTTTGATTGAAGACTCGGTGTACGAAGGCTTACACCGGGTCGTAGGACGCGGCAGCATCAGCAAGTTCATCGAAGATCTCGCCCGCCCGCATGTCGCGCAGAAGGATCTAGGGGCTCAGTATCGCGAGGCCGCACGGGATGCAGCGCGCGAGCGCGAGGCGCGTGCCTGGACGGAGGGCCTGATCGGCGGCGTCGATGAAACGCGGTGAGGTCTGGTGGGTGGATTTCGAGCCCGCGATGGGCTCCGAGATCAGGAAGACCCGGCCGGCGGTCATTGTCAGCAACGATGCGTCCAACGGGGCCATGAGCCGCGTGCAGGTAATTCCCGTGACCAGCAATACGAGCAAGCTATACGTGTTCGAATCCCGGATCGAGGTCAAGGGCGCCCAAGGCAAAGCGATGGCGGACCAGATCATGACAGCGGACAAGCAGCGACTCAAGAAGCGGATTGGCAGGGTATCACCGTCGGAAATGCTTGGCATCGAGCGCGCCATCAAGGTTCAACTGGGAATTCACTGATTCACGATCACTCGCCATCAGCGCGAGGTTCGCGTGCGCGGGCCAGGCCTCAGGCGGCACGGGCGGTGCGTGCGCGAGCGCCTCGGGTTGCCAGCGGCCGAGGGGCACGAGGATCACGCACTGGTACAGCGGGCTCGCACATGGGCTGCGCGGGCGATAAACGCCCCTTGGTGCGCCACGGCCCAGGCATCACGCGCGGATTCCGGCGTCGCGAGGGCTACTGTTGCGTAACCGCGCCGATGTCCTTGACGACCTTGGCCCAGCGGTCGTTTTCCTTCTTCCAGAAGTCGTGGTAATCGCTTGGGGACTTGCTCACGATCGCCACGGCGCTCGCCGTGGCTAGCCGGCGTCCCACCTCCGGATCGCGCATCGTATTGGTGACCGCCGTGAACAGCCGGCTCACCACCGTATTGGGGGCGCCCTTGGGCACGTACACGCTCTGCCACGAGCCCACGGTCATGTCCGGAAATCCCGACTCGGCCATGGTCGGCGTGCCGGGCGCGGAGTCGAGGCGATTGCGAGCGACGACTGCAAGCAGCCTCAGTCGCCCCGACTTGACGTACGGGAAAACCGATGGGGTGCTCAATAGCGACACCTGCGCTTCACCCTGCACGTGCCCCAATGCGGCGCCACCGGCGCCGCCCTTGTAGGCGATCATCACGATTTTAGTGCCGGTTCTCTGCTTCCAGTACTCGAACGCGAGCGTGCCGTTGGTCCCCGCTCCGGCGGCGGCATAGTTGAGCTTGCCCGGCTGGGCTTTCGCGTACTCGATCAACTCCTTCACCGATTTGACCGGCAGGCTGGGGTGTACGGCGAGACAGAGCGGAACATCCACCACCTGAGTCACGCCTGTGAATGCGTCGAGCGGCTTGGGACGGAACTTGGGAAATACATACGGATTGATCGCTGTCGTGCCGACATTGCCCAGCAATATCGTGTAGCCGTCCGGCGTAGCATTTGCCGCCACTTCGATCCCCAGATGGCCGGACGCGCCGGAGCGATTGTCGACGACGATGGTCTGGTCGAGCTCCTGCCCGAGCTTCGGCTGGATGATGCGCGCGACGAAGTCCGACGCGCCGCCCGGCTGGAACGGAACGATCATCCGCACCGGCCGTTCGGGGTATTTCGCCGTGGATTGGGCCAGCGCGTGCCCTCCCGCAAGCAGGCTCAGGGACCCGAGTACCGCAGGCAAGACCTTGGGATTCATCGTGATTCTCCTCGTCGTTTCTTGATATGGTCGCTCATTCCGGTCGTCAGCGCCAGCCCGGGCGCCCACGGGGATCATACGCGGTCCGGAAAGTTCACCAAGTGATCCGGTCCACGTGCTAACCTGCACGGCCGATGGATTCCGCAGCCCCGACCGTGTCGTCAGGCGAAATCGCCCGCCTCATTTCCAGGGAGGACATCGCGGGCCTGCCTATCCGCCGCTACGAGGGCAGGGTGTGCCTGGTGACAACGCCGCAGGATCTCCATCATGCGAGCGCAGACCTGCGCCACGAGAGCGTCGTCGGGCTCGATACAGAGACACGGCCGGCGTTCAGGAAGGGAGAAAAGCACCTGCCGTGCCTGGTGCAGGCGGCCACGGCCCGCGCGGTGTATCTGCTCCAGTTGCGCCACCCTGATGTGTTTCCGCTTCTCGCGGAGTTGCTGGGTGAACGGCGCATCGTCAAGGCCGGTGTGGCGCTGGCACACGATCTGCGCGAACTCAAGCTGGTGTTTTCGCATACGGAGCACAACGTGCTCGATCTGGGGGTGGTTGCGCGGCGCTGCGGCCTGAAGCAGACCGGGGTGCGCAATCTCGCGGGGATATTTCTCGGGTGGCGCATTCCCAAGGGCGCTCGCACTTCGAACTGGGCAGCACCACGCCTTACCGCGGCGCAGATCACCTACGCTGCCACGGACGCCTGGATCTGCCGCGAATTGTTCCTGCGTTTTGACGCTCTGGGACTGCTTCGTGCGCAAACGGTGATCTCTGTGGCCAATAGCTCTTTCTAGTGTCAAATCACTTTATACAGAGTGTGGTGCCGGTTGCGTGTGTAGGGCCGCAGCTGCGTCGGCCAGCGTCCCTGGTCGACCGCCTTGGCGAATGCGGGGCTCGTCAAAACGTCGGGGCTTTCGAGTTCAAAGATCGCGGCGTATCGCGGAGCGCCTTGTGGATCGACGGTGCGGGTCTCGCCGCCCATCGTGATGCGCAACGTGTCGAGTTTGACGCGCGTCGCCGAGATCACCCCGGGCACCTTCCTGATAAGCGGAATGTGTTCTTCGTCGTAGACCTCGTTGAAGAGAGCTTCCTTGTCCGGATCGACGTCCATGGCGGCCGTGAAAATCCATTTGCCAGTGATCGGCATGGCGTGGGTTCCCTTCGTCAGGTTGGCTGGCAAGCATCGTAGCAGGTTTTCCGGCGGCCGCAGGGCGTCGCTTGCGACGAGATTGCTTCACTTTGTTCGCAATGACAGGCTTGGATGTCATCGCGAGGAGGCGGAAGGCGACGACGCGATCTCGCTGCAGGCGCGTATCATTGATGCAGGACTGACTCATGGACATACGCAGGTTTGTTGATTCCCCGCTACGCAGGCTGGCGCGCGTATTCGCCATCCTTGCCGTGCTCGGCGGCTCGATTGCGGGTTGCGGCGAGGTGCGCGACTTCCTGACCCCGGCGCCGCCAGACGTAGCCGGGGAGTGGAAGGGGCTTCTGGACGAGGCGCGGGCGTTCGAGCGGCGCATCGGTTTTCGCGATACGGCAAACTTCCGCAGGTTCTCCGGCGAGCACGAGTCGTTCCCCTTCTGCGGCTATGTGTCGCGCTTCTACCTGCCGTATTCCTACGAGGATGCGCATATCCGGTGGCTCGAGTCCGCTTCGGAAGCGGAGTGCGCCGGGGCCGGCGACGGGGCCGATACCTACTTCGGCGCGGTCGAAGCCTGGGGCGAGTCCGCGAGCCCTGTGACCCCGTCCATGATAGAGAGCAAGCTGGATCGCTTTCTCTACCTCGTGATCCACGAGGACTGCCACGATCAGTTCGACCTGCCGTTCGGCATCGAGGAGGCGCTCTGCAATGTCATCGCATACCACGCGATGGCGGCGTTTACCGCGGAAAAGTTCGGCCGCTTCGCGCGTGCGAACCGGGCGGTGCGGCGCTATGTGGACGTCGAGGTTGCGCATACGCGCGCGACGGTGACCTATTACGAGCAGCTCGCCGCGCTTTACGCGCGCTACGAGCGCGCGGAGATTTCATCGGATGCGCTGCTCGAGGCGCGCGCCGCGATCTTCATGAAGGCGGAGCGGGCGCTCGACCGTGAGCAAGGCGATCTCAACAACTTGACCCTCGCCAACGAAATGACCTACAGCCGCCATTACCCGTATCTCGAGAGCGTGTTCAAGGCGCTGGGGCAGGATCTCGCGCACACCGTCGCGTTCTTCAGGCACGTGGACCGGACGAAGCCATCCCGGGCGGCAATCATGAAGCGTCATCGCATCGCCGCCGAGGAAAGTGTAGAGTCCATCCGTGCACACGAGGGCTCGGTCGTGGAGACCATCGCCAGGGCGCTCGCTGAAGCGAGAACCGCCGGCGGAGCGCAAGGGGTGGCGTACCGGGATGCGCGTTGAGGACTTTTCAGGGAGCGATCGGCATGAGCATGGGCGGGAGATTCAGGAAACTGCTGCGGGAGAAGAAGTTCATCGTCACCATGGGAATCGAGACCGCGGTGCACGCCAGGATCGTGGAGCGCGCCGGTTTCGATTTCGCCTACGTCGGGGGCTACGACGTGTCGCTTGCGCTGCTGGGCCTGCCGGATTTCGGCCTCATCACCGAGCCCGAGATGGTGGCCAACGCGCGCAACATCGCGCGCGCCGTCGATATCCCGGTGGTGTGCGACGCAGACACCGGTTACGGCAACGCGCTCAACGTGATCCGCACGGTGCAGAACTTCGAGGCAGCGGGCGTCGCCGCGATTCATATCGAAGACCAGGTGAGCCCGAAGCGTTGCGGGCACGTCGCCGGCAAGATGATCGTTCCGGTCGAAGAAGCGGTCGGGAAATTGAAGGCCGCGCTCGATGCCCGCAAGGATCCCGACTTCGTGATCATGGCGCGCACCGACGCGGTCGCGGCGGTCGGCGGCGGGCTCGATGAAGCGATACGGCGGGGAAAAGAGTACGCGCGGATCGGCTGCGACATGCTGTTCTGCGAGTTTCCGTCCGCCGACATCGAGTACCCGAGAAGATTCGCGCAGGAAATGCGCAGGGCCTACCCCACGCTGCCGCTTTATTTCAACTATTCATCCAATCTGAAGTGGCACGAGTTTCCGCTCACCACTTTCGAGGCGCTCGCGGACATGGGGTACAAGGCGATGCACGTGTCGCAAGCGTGCCTGCGCCCGAGCATGCAGGCGGTGTGGGACTACGCCGCGGACCTGAGAGCGCGCGGCGCGCAGGCAGAAATCGACCTGGAGCGGCGCCTGCTCGGGCACCCGATGGGCGCGCACCACGAGTTCGCCGGCATTCCCGCGTTCAAGGAACTCGAGGCGAAGTATTTGCCCGCCGAGGAAGTGAAACGCAAGTACGACGGCGCGGTCGGGTTGTAAATCCCCCCTGCCCCCCTTTGAAAAAGGGGGGTGTGAGCGATAGCGAGCGGGGGGATTTTCCACCCCCTTTTTCAAAGGGGGTCGCGAGTGAAACGAGCGGGGGGATTTGCGAAGTTCACTCCACCTTGAGGCCGGCGACGCGGATCGCCTCGCCCATTCTCGTCCAGTCCTTCGCGATGCGTTGAGTGAACTCGGCCGGCGTGCTCGTGATGGGTTCCGCGCCGACTCTTTTCAGGGCGTTGTTCGTCGCAGGCTCGTTCACTGCCTTCACCAGCAGGTTGCGCAGCTTGTCCTGGATCGCTTTGGGCAGGCCCTTGGGTCCCATCAGACCCGCCCAGCCGTCGGACACGTAGCCGGGCACGCCGGACTCGATGATCGTCGGAATGTCCGGCCACAGCGTCGAGCGCTTCTCACCCCCCATGGCCAGCGCGCGGGCGCGCCCCGCCTGCACGTGCACCATCCACGCGGGAGCCGGGCCGATGGTCACGTGGGCTTCCCCGGCGATGACGCCCGCCACCATCGGGCCGGCGCCCTTATACGGCACGTGCAGCACCTTGATTCCCGCCATGTGCGTCAACAGCGCGCCCGCGAGATGGCTCTGGAACCCGACCCCCGCGTTTGCCCAGTTGACTTTCCCGGGGTTCGCCTTCGCATAGGCGATCAACTCCTTGACGCTCCTGTAGGGCATGCCCGGGTTCACTACCAGCACATTCTGCGTGGCCGCGAACAGCGAGATCGGTGTGAAATCGGTCTGCGGATTGTACTTGAGGACTTTTTTATAAACGCGCGGCCCGATGACCTGGGACGCGGTGGCGCCGGCGAACAGCGTGTACCCGTCCGGCGCTGCGTGCGCGACGATCTCACCACCGATGATCCCGCCCGCCCCGGGTCGGTTGTCCACCACGAGTTGCTGCCCCAGCAGTTCGCTCAGCCGGGTGGCGACCACCCGGGACATGGTGTCGATCGACGATCCGGACGTTTGAGCGAGGACGAACCGGATCGGCCGTTCCGGATAGTTCTTTGCCGCGTCAGCCGCGACGGCCGGTGCGAGGTGCAGTGGACTCGATGCGGCGAGCGTGATGACAAATGCCGTTTTCAGCGTGCGTTGCATGGTGCTTCTCCTCGTCTGATTGGACGGCTCCGACGGCCCGCCCGCGGTTCACTGGCGTCGCGTTCTCGAATTCCTGCTGGTTGGAAGCCGGTAGACGGCATATTAGTGCCTCGCCAGCCGGCGTTCAAGCCCGCGCCCGCGGCCGCCATCCCGGCGGGGGTGGGCCCGCATTGACATCGCTTGCGGAAACGAAGGCATAATGCGCACGGCCAACTTCTCTGTGGCTTAACGTTGTCTTGGGTTGAACGAGGTTATCGAAATGCGTAAGTGGTGGGTTCTGGCAGTTGTCGCTCTGCTCGCGGCGTGCGCGAGCCGGCCGTCCGACTACAACGGCGCGAGCGCGCCGCGCGCCGCACCCATCGTACCGCTCAAGTCGGATCGTCCGCTGATTGCCCTGGCGCTGGGCAGCGGCGGCTCGCGCGGCTTCGCGCACGTGGGCGTGATCAAGGCGCTGGAGGAGGCCGGCATCATCGCCGACATCGTGGCGGGAAGCAGTTCGGGCGCGGTGGTGGCGGCGCTCTATGCCGCGGGACACGACGCGAAGTCCCTCGAGGAACTCGCCGTCGCCGTGGACGGGAATACGCTGCTTGATTTCACGTTGTTCGGGAACGGCTGGGTGCTGGGTGAAGCGCTGCAGGATTTCGTCAATGGGGCGGTGGGCAGCAAGCCCATCGAGAAACTCGCCCGGCCGTTCGCGGTGGCGGCCACCCGTGCGCGCGATGGCGCGCGGGTCATTTTCAACCGCGGAGATACGGGCGTTGCGGTGCGGGCGTCGGCGAGCGTGCCCCGGGTGTTCATCCCGCCGGTGATCCGCGGCGAGGAATATATCGACGGGGGGCTTACCACGCCGATTCCGGTGCGCACGGCGCGGGCGATGGGGGCCGACGTCGTGATCGCAGTGGATGTGTCGTGGTCCGCCGTGGCGCGGGCGAATGGCGCCTACGCGGCGTCCGATGATACGACACGCTCTCGCCCCGAGCGTCACCAGCGGCTGGAGCACGAACTGTCGGTTGCGGATATCGTGATCGTCCCGCGCACCGAACGCACGCGGATGCTGGATTTCGGCCGCAAGCTCGAGCATATCGCGGCCGGGGAAGAGGCGGCGCGCGCCGCCATCCCGCGCATACGGGACCTGCTCGCCCGGGTCCAGTTGGAGAAACCGTCCCGCACCCTGTCCGGGGATTCCGCGTCGCGCTAGCCCCGGGGTTTCGCGCATGCCCTCGTGTTTATCGTGGGTATCCGTCATTCGTGCCGCACCGGCGCGCGACCGTTCATTCAAGATCGCGTGGCCTGCCGGATGCCCCTTGAATGAGCGATAATCGCGTGGAGGTCAATCGGATGGGGACCAAGCCAACCGCTGCGGGGAGCCGGGCCGGAGGAAAACGGACGTCTGCGTCGCGTACGACGGTGGGGCGGGCACGCGCTGCAACGGCCGCGGCGAAGGCCTCGCCGGCGGGCCTTGGGGCGCGGCGCCAGCGTCGCGGGCTTGCCGATCAGGCTCCAGTCTCCCGAAGTGGCAACGGCCGCATGCGCGCCGAGCATCGTCTTGAGCGCGCGAACCGGGCGCGCCGCGTGCTCGTCGAGTGCAGCCATGTCCTGGTTCACGCCACCGACGAAAGCGCGATGCTGGCAAGCATGTGCCAGATCTTCGTCGACTCGGGCGGTTACCGCATAGCCTGGGTCGGGCTCGCCACCGGTGATCCGGCGCGCCCGATCCGCGCCGCGGCCCACGCGGGTTACGGCGAGGATGCGCCCATGACCAGCCCGCTCGGCTGGAGCGCCGACGGCCGCTACCGGGGTTTCATGGCGAGCGTCATCACGACCGGCGAGCCGCATATCGCGCGCAACATCCTCGACGATCCGGCGCTCGAGCAGCGCCGCGCCCGCGCGCTCCAGCACGGTTTTCAGTCATCGATCGCGTTGCCGTTGAGAAGCGCCGGCGCCATCCTCGGCGCGATCGCCATTTACGCGCGCGAGCCGGATGCCTTCGACACCGACGAAATCGCGCTGCTCAACTCGCTTGCCGACGACATCGCGTTCGGCATTGCCAGCATGCGCACGCGCGTCGCTCGGGAGGAGGCGGAGGCGCGTTCGCGGGAGAACGAGCGGCGCTACCGCGAGATGTTCGAGCAGGCCGCGGTCGGCATCTCGCGCGTCGATCTCGACGGAGTCCTGGTCGATGTCAACCAGAAATTCTGCGACATGCTGGGCTACGGCAGACGCGAGCTGCTGGGCAGGCACGTCAGGGACATCACCCACCCGGACGATTTCGGGCGTGGCTCGCAGCACCGGCTGCGCATGGCCCATGATGCGGCGCACTCGGCAGCGGGCGAGAAGCGTTTCGTGCGCAGGGACGGCTCGATCATGTGGGCGCGGCGCGCCATGTCGACCGCTCGTGATGACGCCGGTAATCCGCAGTATGTTATCAGCATGGTCGAGGACATCACCGAGCACAAACAGGCGGAAGCCCGCCTCGCCCGGATGACGCGCGCGCGCCGGGTGGCGGCGCAGTGCAATCACGCGCTGGTGCATGCGACCACCGAGGCCGAGCTGCTGCGCACGATGTGCGAGAACCTGGTCGACGTGGGCGGCTACCGGCAGGCATGGATCGGTCTCGCCGTCGACGATGCCCGCAAGTCCATCGCGATCGGCGGGTCGGCGGGCTATGAAGAGGGTTACCTCGAAGCGCTCGAAAGGAGCTGGGCCGCGGACGGATTGCATCATGGCGTGATGGGCCACGTGATCGCGACGGGCGAACGCCACGTGTCGCAGAACATCCTCACCGACGAGCGCCTGGAAGGCCGGCGTGGACGCGCGCTCGAGCGCAACTACCACGCGTCGGTCACCTTGCCGTTGCGCGACAACGGACGCGCCATCGGCGGCGTCAGCATCTATGCGGTGGAACCGGACGCGTTCGACGGCGAGGAGCTCGAACTGCTGGAGGGCCTCGCGGCGGACATCACGTTTGGCATCGCCAGCATCAGAACCAGGCTTGCGCACGAGCAGGCCGAGGCGCGGCTGCGCGAGCAGGAAATCAAGTTCCGCCAGACCTTCGACCAGGCCGCGGTCGGCATCGTCCACACCGATCTCGACGGCCGTTACCTGGTGGTCAATCAGAAGTTCTGCGAGATGGTGGGCTACGCCCCCGGCGAACTGATAGGCAAGAGCGCCACCATGGTCGCGCATCCGGATGACCTGGACGTGGGGCGGGCGTACCGGGCGCGCCTCGTCGCCAACGCGATCGGCACCTTTTCGGAGGAAAAGCGCTACGTGCGCAAGGATCGCTCGGTCATCTGGACCAACCGCACCGTGTCGCTCGCGCGCGACGAGGCGGGCCGGCCGCTCTATTTCATCCGGGTCATACAGGACATCACCGAGCGCAAGCGCCTGGAAGCTCAGATCGAGCGGACTTTCGAGCAGGCGCCGGTCGGCATCATGCACACCGACATCGACTCGGACCACATCCTGCGCGCGAACTCCAAGCTGTGCGAGATGCTCGGCTACACCCGCGAGGAGCTGTTGAGCCTTACGACCGACCAGATTCTGCATCCGGACAACGTGGACTCGGATCGGCCCAGGTACCGCGACAAGCTGCTGAAGGGCGAACTGGAGTCGTTCCTCTCGGAACGCCTGTACCTGCGCAAGGATGGTTCCGTCATCACCGTGGACCGCACCGTGTCGCTGGTGCGAGACGCATCGGGCCAGCCCGAATACTTCATCCGCATTCTGGAGGACATCTCCGAGCGCAAGCGGGCCGAGCGCCAGCGCGAGATGGAGCACGCAGTCACCCGCGCGCTGGCGCAGGCGGCATCGATCGCGGAGGCGATGAGGGGCGTTCTGCGGACGATTTGTGAAGGCCTGGGCTGGGCTTGCGGTGCGCACTGGCAATGGGACGAGAAGGAGGAGATGCTGCGCATCTGCGAGACGTGGCATGTGGCTAATGAAGACGTCGCAGCATTCATCGCCGCGAGTCAAGGAAGGACAACCGAGGCGGCGTTCAGGCACGCCGCGGCCCCCGGCCCCCGGACTGGCGGCGTAGTTCGCAATGTGTGGCGCGCCGGCGCGCCGGTTTGGTTCGCGGATGTCATGGGGCAGATGGATTTCCGGCGCGGCCGGCTCGCTGCCGGTGCCGGCCTGCACAGCGCGTTTGGATTCCCGATCTTGGCGGACGCACGGCCGCTGGGCGTCATCGAATTTTTCAGCCGCGAGATCAAGCAACCCGACGAAGCGCTGCTGCAATTCGTGGGCGCCATCGGCAGCCAGATCGGGCAGTTCGTCCAGCGCAAGCAGGCGGAAGCGGCGCTGCGGGCGAGCGAAGAGCAGTTGCGCCAGCTCGCGCATTACGACAGTCTCACCGGCCTGCCCAACCGCGTCCTCTACCTCGATCGGTTGCACCAGGCACTGTCCCAGGCGCGGCGCAACCGCTGGACCATGGCGGTGATGTTCCTCGACCTCGATCGCTTCAAGAACATCAACGACACGCTCGGCCACGGCGCCGGCGACCTGCTGCTCAGGCAGGTCTCGGAACGACTCGCCGGGTGCATTCGTTCCGGCGACACCGTGGGCCGGCTGAGCGGCGACGAATTCGCGGTCGTGCTCTCGACTCTCGCCCACCCCGACGACGCCGGCCTGGTGGCGCAGAAGATGATGGCGGAACTGTCGCGGCCGTTCGATCTCGCTGGCAAGGAAGTGTTTGCGAGCGCGAGCGTCGGCATCACGCTCTATCCGGCCGACAGCACGGACCAGGAGGCGCTGCTCCGAAATGCCGACACCGCCATGTACCGCGCCAAGGAGATGGGGCGCAACCGGATCCAGTTCTACACGCCCGAGATGAACGCCCGTGCGATGGAGAAGCTGAACCTGGAAAACAGCCTGCGCCACGCGCTCCAGCGCAGCGAATTCCTGCTTTACTACCAGCCCAAGGCGAGCCTGGCGAACGGCGAGGTGACGGGCGTGGAGGCGCTGCTGCGCTGGCAGCACCCGGAGCTCGGCATCATGTCACCGGCGGACTTCATCCCGATGCTCGAGGAAACCGGGCTCATCATACAGGCGGGAGAATGGGTGATACGCACGGCGTGCGCGCAGATCGGGGCGTGGCAGAAGGCGGGGATCAGGCCTGTGCCGGTCGCGGTGAACCTCTCGGCGCGCCAGTTCCAGGCGAGCGAACTCGGGGCCACCATCGCGCGCATCCTCGAGGAAGAGGGCATAGAACACCACCTGCTTGAACTCGAGATCACGGAGAGTTGCATTGTCAACAACACCGAAGAGGCGGCCAGTACGCTTGAATTCCTCAATTCGCTGGGGGTGCGCGTGGCGATCGACGATTTCGGCACCGGTTATTCGAGCCTGAGTTACCTCAAGCGCTTCCCGCTCGATGCCCTCAAGATCGACAGCTCGTTTGTGCGCGACATCACTACCGACCCCGACGACGCGGCGATCACCAAGGCCATCATCACCATGGCGCACAGTCTGGAACTCGCGGTGATCGCAGAAGGCGTGGAGACCGAACAGCAACTGAACTTTCTCAACGCCAACGGCTGCGACGAGATCCAGGGCTACTATTTCTCGCATGCGTTGCCGGC
>JACQGN010000058.1 GCA_016199545.1 Betaproteobacteria bacterium
GAATTTGCACCACCCAACTATTCTCAGAAGCAATTAGACGAGCTAGACCGGCTCACCGAGAAGTGGATCGATGATCACGAGCGGCAAGCCGAGGCCGCCCGAAAACGCGGGAAAACTCGGCACTCTTGAGTGTCGACGCCAATCGATCCTTGTCCGTAGTTCACCCGGGCTCGTATTGATGAGATGACCCTGAATCCTCGAGTAGACAGAAAAACGCCGGTCATCGTCCAGGGCGCCAGCGGGCGCGCCGGGCGGCTGCACAGCCGGCTGATGCGCGACTATGGCGCCCGCATCGTTGGCGGCATCTCGCCCCGCATGGAAACGCGCGAGATCGACGGCATCCCGCTCTTCCCCGACTGCCACGCTGCGGTGGCGGCGACCGGCGCCGTCGCCAGCGTGGCATTGGTGGGCGCGATGCAGCTGCTCGAGGCAATGCGGGAGGCCGTCGCAGCGGGAATTCGTTACATCGTGACACCCACCGAGGGCGCCCCCGTGCACGACATGCTCAAGGCACAGCGCCTGGCGCGCGAGGCGGGCGCCGTCTGGGTGGGCCCGTCGACGCCGGGAATGGCGGTGCCGGGCGAAGCGAAGCTCGGGTTCCTGCCGGACGACTCCCTCAAGCCCGGAAGCCTCGGCATCATGTCGAAGTCCGGAACGCTGTCGTACGAAGCCGGATACAGGCTCGCGCAGCGCGGCATCGGTCAGTCGGTGTGGATAGGCGTGGGCGGGGATCCGGTCAAGGGCGTCTGTTTCGCCGATCTCGTTCCCTTTTACGCCGCCGACGCGCAAACCCGCGCGCTGCTCATCATCGGCGAGATAGGCGGGCATGAGGAGGAAGACTTCGCCGTGGCCCTCAGCGCGCACGGCTTCGCCAAACCGGTATTCGCCCTGGTCGCGGGCCGCAGCGCGCCCGAAGGCGTCACCATGGGGCACGCCGGCGCCCTCACCCACGGCAGTCATGGCACCTTCGCGACCAAGCGCGCCGCTCTCGAGGCGGCGGGCGTCACCGTGTGCTCGTCGCTCAACGAAATGGTCGAGAACGTGTGCCGGCGGTTGGCATAGAACCGTCTGGACGACATCCCGCAATCCGTCGAGGCGCCGGGTTACAATTGCGGCGCGAATCCGGCGCGTTGCCTGCGCCGGCGGGTGCTGGTAGCAGACGACAGCGATCACCTTTGCGGGAGGAGTAGTCCATGGCAAGCGCCGCGACAACTGAGAGCCAGCCGGCGCCACGCGCGGCGCGAACGTGGTTCCGCTGGATGAACTCCGGCGTTTCCCAGCGCATCAGCGCCTCGGTTCTGATTCTGACGCTGGTAGTCGGGGGCGTGGTCGGGTGGGGCTCGTTCCTGCTGAGCCGCAAGCTGGTTGAGGACAGCGTAGCGAAGGAATTGCTGCACGAAACCACGCTCGCCGCCAGGCAGGTCGAATACACGTTCAACGCCCTTTACGCGGACCTCGCGCAGTTATCCGGGAACAGCATGCTGCGCGACGGAATAACCGACCGGAACCTGCGCAATAATTATCTCGCGCCGTTCTTCGCCAATTACCGGAGTCCCAACCGCATCCCCACGACGCTCGCGCTGTACGACGCGAGCGGGCAGCTCATCATGGGGGCAGGCAGCGGGCCTTCACCTTCCTACGAGGGTGCCACCTGGCTCAAGCGGGTGACCCTCCTGGGTCTGACGCATACGCAACTCGAGACGGACCGCGGCAACCGCCTGCTGGTGGTGGCACGGCCCGTGTCTTCGGGCGCCAGGGGCGCCAGCACCGCGATGCTGGTACTGCGGATTCCCGTCGCAAACGCATTCAAGGATGCGGTTGCCTCGATCCGCGGCGATCTCGGGAAGCAGCTCAAGATGGGACCGGATGAAGTCCTGGCGGGCGTCGGGCCGGCAAAGTTCGCGGACCCCATTGTCGTGGGGCAAGCGGTAGCATTGGACTGGGCCACGCTCCCGAGGCCGCTCAGGTTGGAGCTTTCCGGCGAGCGTACCGTGCTCCTCGAGCCGCTGCAACTGCTGATTGCCGGCTACGCGGTCGTCGGTGGCGTCATCCTGCTGATCGTGCTCGTGGGCGCGCGCGTCATCGGGCGGTACTACAGCAGCTCGCTCGCCCGCCTGAGCGAGGCTGCCGCATCGGTACTGAGCACAGACAGCGCGCCCGCCCCGCTGCCGGTAAAGGGCGACGACGAGGTCGCGCATCTCACCGTTGCGTTCAACGCCATCGCCGAACGGCTGAACGCCTCGCGGCGGGACGTTGAAACGCGCGTCGCCGAACGCACGGTCAGGCTCGAAGACATCAACAGCGCGCTGGTCAAGGAAATCATGAACCACAAGAAGACCGGCGAACAGTTGCACGTCGCGGCCAACGCGATCGAGAACGCGGCTGAAGGCGTCATCGTATGCGACGGCGAGGGCCGTCTGGTCTCGGCGAACAAGGCCTTTTCCCGGATCACCGGCCATGCGCCGGAGGAGGTCCTCGGACGGCGTCTTGAAGAACTGTCGCCCGCCGAGCGGGGCATGCCCGGCTACTTCGAGGTGTTCGAGCTGGTGCGCACCCAGGGCCACTGGAAGGGCGAGCTGTGGAGCCTCAGGAAAAATGGCGATCGCTACGTCGAGGCGCGCAGCATCAGCGCCGTGCGCGACGACACCGGCCAGGTGGTCAACTACATCATCCTGTGTTCGGACGTGACCAAGCAGAAGGAGGACGAGACGCGCCTGCAGTTCCTCGCCCACCACGATCCCCTGACGGGGCTTCCCAACCGCACGCAGTTCCAGCAGCGCTGCGAGGAAGCGTTGATGCGCGCGGCGCGGCGCAAGGCGAAGGTCGCGGTCATGTTCGTCGATCTCGATCACTTCAAGACGGTCAACGATTCATTGGGCCACAGCCACGGCGACGAGTTGCTGCGCAATGTCGCGACGCGCCTGCAGGAATGCACGCGGAAGACCGACACGGTGGCGCGCCTCGGCGGCGATGAATTCACGATCCTGCTCGCCGAGGTCGCCGATTCCGGCGACGTCGCATTCATCGCCAAGAAGATCGCCGACCGCCTGAGCGCCTCGTTCGTGATCGCCGGGCACGAAGTCTACGTGTCGGCGAGCGTCGGCATCAGCTGCTATCCGGAAGACGGCGAGAGCGCTTCAGTGCTGATCAAGAACGCCGATGCCGCCATGTATGCCGCCAAGGAACAGGGCCGCAACAACTACCAGTTTTTTTCCGCGGAAATGAACACCCAGGCGCTCGAGACGCTGATGATGGCGAGCAGCCTGCGGCTTGCCGTCGAGCGCGACGAGCTGATCCTGGAATACCAGCCGCGGCTCGATCTTACAACCGGAAAGGTGACCGGAGCGGAGGCGCTCGTGCGCTGGAACCATCCCAATCTCGGGCGCATCATGCCCAGCCAGTTCATCGGGCTTGCCGAGAAAACCGGGTTGATCGATCCGATCGGCGAGTGGGTGCTGCGCCGCGCCTGCACGCAGATGGTCGAGTGGCGCCGCACCGGGGTTGCGCTGCCGCGCGTCGCGGTGAACATCTCCGCCCGCCAGTTCCGCCATCCTGACTTCACCGAACGCATTGCGGCCATCCTCGCGGAGACCGGCATGGATCCGAGCTCGCTCGAAGTCGAGGTAACGGAAAGCATGGTCATGCACGACCCGCAACGCACGACCGTCATTCTGGAGCGGCTGAAGGAACGTAATGTCGTCGTTGCGATCGACGATTTCGGTACCGGCTACTCGTCCCTGAGTTATCTCAAACGCTTTCCCATCGATTACATCAAGATCGACCAGTCGTTCGTGCGCGGTATTCCGCAGGATGCGGAGGACGTCGGCATCGTGCGCGCGATCGTCGCGCTCGCGAAGACCCTCGACGTCCATCTCATCGCCGAGGGCATCGACACCCAGGAGCAGCTCGCGTTCCTGGAGCGGGAAGGCTGCAACGAGGGGCAGGGTTACCTCATCAGCACCTCGCTGCCGGCCGGCCGCCTCGCCGCATTCATCCAGACGCCGGCGGGCGCGCGCGCGCCCCGGCAGGCCGCCTGAACCTGCGCGCAGCAGGACCTAGTTCATACCGATGGCCTTCATGAGCTTCCCGTAACGCTCATAGTCGGCCTTCAGGCGCACCGCGAATTCCTCCGGCGTCATGTACATCGGGTCGAGCGTCTGGGCGCTGAGCTTTTTCGCGACGTCGGGATCGGACAGCGCTTTCTTAAGCCCGGCGTTGAGACTGTCGACGATCGGCTTGGGCGTTCCCGCCGGCACGAACGAGCCGACCCAGGCGGTGAAGTCAAAGCCCGGGACGGCTTCCGCGATCGCGGGCACGTCCGGAAGCTGGCTGACCCGCTTGGGCGAGGTCACGCCAAGCGGACGCATCTTGCCCGACTTGAGATGGTTGAAAAACGAGCCGATCGTGCCGATCGTGGTCTGGACCTCGCCGGAAATCATCGCGATCGACAGAGGGCCGCCACCCTTATAGGGCACGTGCGTCATCTTGGTCTTGCTCATCGTCGTGAACAGCACCATGCTCAGATGCACGTAGCTTGCCAGGCCCGCGGAGCCGTAATTGATCTCACCGGGCCGCTTCTTTGCCAGCGCGATGAGCTCCCGGGTCGACTTCACCGGCATCGCCGGATGCACGACGAGAATGCCCACCTGTCTTGCAAGCGGGGTCACGCCGATGAAATCACCCAGCGTGTCGTACGGGAGCTTGCCCTTGTACCCGTATGCATTGGCGATGTGTGTGGTGGACTGCACCATGACCGTGTAACCATCGGCCGGGCTCTTCGCCACCACGGCGGCGCCGATGGTCCCGGACGCACCGCCGCGGTTGTCGACGACGAACTGCTGGCCCATGATTTCCGGCAATTTCGCGAACACGATGCGGGCGGTCACGTCGTTGGATCCTCCAGGCGGGAACACGACGATGACGCGCACCGGCTTGGCAGGATAGCTCTGGGCGCGTAGCGCGGGTGGCGACGACCATGCTGCAACCGCCAGCAGCGGCAGCGCCAGGTAACGTAGTTTCATGCTTTTCTCCTCGGTTGTGGTTCGAATTGCCTTCTTGGCGCAACTTGTACCTGAAAATCCGTGGCGATTCAATCGCCTGCTGTGACGGCCCTGATCAAAACGCTATAATCCGCTCGTCCGTCGGACCCCGGGCTGTCCGCACGCGTTCATCAACCCGTTCGTCATGCGAGGTGAATTCGCCATGGCATTGCCGCTAGAGGGAGCAACGGTACTCGACCTCTCCACCATAATGGCCGGCCCGTATTGTACGATGGTCCTGGGCGACCTGGGCGCCGAAGTAATCAAGGTCGAGAATTTTCCCGAAGGGGATTCCTCGCGCCGCTTCGACCCCAAAGTGAACGGTGAATCCTACTGCTTCGCCGTTCTCAACCGCAACAAGAAGAGCCTCGCGCTCAACATGAAGGATGCCCGCGGCAAGGACATCTTCATGAAGCTGGCGGCGAAGGCCGACATCATCACCGAGAACTTCCGGCCCGGCGTCGTCAGGAAACTCGGCATCGATTACGCTGCAATCAGCAAGCTCAATCCCGGCGTGATCTACGCCTCGATGTCGGGCTTCGGCCAGACCGGCCCGTACGGGAAAAAGGGCGGATTCGACATCGTCGCCCAGGGCATGTCCGGCATCATGATGATGACCGGCTATCCGGGCGGGCGGCCGGCCAAGGTCGGCATCGCCATGAACGACATTGCGAGCGGCGTCACCGCGCTCTACAGCATCCTCGGCGCGTATATCGGGCGGTTGCGCTCTGGAGCGGGTCAGTACATCGACACCTCGCTCCTCGAAGCCGGACTGGCATGGACGCACTGGGAGTCCGGCGCCTACTTCGGCGGCGGGGAGCTGCCAACGGCGACCGGCACGCGGCACCGCCGCTCGACGCCCTACCAAGCCTACAAGACACAGGACGGCTACGTCACCGTCGGCGCCAACAACACCAAGCTGTGGACCAACTTCTGCACCATGGTGTGCAGCAAGCCGGAGTGGCTCAGGGACCCGCGCTTCGTCGATCTGCCGTCGCGGCTCAGGAACATCGACGAACTTGAACGCGAGATCGAAGCGGTTTTTACCACGCAACCGACCGCGCACTGGGTCGAGAAGCTCGACGCCGCCGAAGTTCCGGGCGGCCCGGTCTACCGCTACGAGCAGATCCTCGACGACCCGCACATCAAGGCGCGCAACATGGTGGTGGAGATCGACCATCCGAAAATCGGCCGCATGAAGTCGCTCGGCATTCCGGTCAAGTCGAGCGGGGAATTGCTCGCGATCCGCCGGCCCGCGCCGCTGCTGGGGCAGCACTCGGTCGAGATCCTGCGGCGGGCCGGTTATGCCGCCGCCGGGATCGAGGCCCTGTTCGCGGACGGAGTGATCCATGACCAGTATCGCGAGAAAGCGACGGCCTGAGCCGAGCGTATAGCCCGTCTCCCGCATTGAGGTCACCATGCGCCCGCCCGTCGGCGCAATACCGCTCCGGGTCCGCGTCACATGGGTCGTGAGGCCGGTCTGAAATCATGCCGCGAAGCGCCCGCCTCCATCTTCACCTCGAGACCGCGCGGACGAGCTCGGCGCATTTCCATCTGACCGAGGAGGCTTGGGCCGCGGCCGCGCGCCGTCATCGCGCACTTGCCCGGCGCCTCCGCGTCACCATCGGCTGGGACGGCGAGATCCTCGACGCGGCGCTCGGAACTGCCGACCTGATGATCAACTCGACCCCCCCGCGCGAACGCCTGCGCGAGCGTGCACCCCGGCTCAAGTGGATTCAGACTACCGGCGCCGGCGTCGAAGGACTCCTCCCGCTCGACTGGCTGCCCGACGATATCGTGCTCACCAACAACAGCGGCGCCCACGGGCCCAAGGCCGAAGACTCGTGCACGATGGCGCTGCTCGCCCTGCACGCGCGCTTGCCGCAGGTCATGGCCAACCAGCGCGACCGGGTATGGCAGCAGATTCTCACGCCTCCGATCGCGGGCGCGACGGCGGTGGTGATCGGTTTCGGCGACCTGGGGCAGGCGGCCGGGCGCGCAGCGAAGAAGCTCGGGATGAAAGTGATCGCAATCACCCGCCGCGGAACGGCCACGCGTTTCGCGGACGCCGCGTATCCTGCGACGCGCATCGATCGCGTGCTGCCCAGGGCCGACTACGTCATCGTCGCATCGCCGCTCACGCCGCTCACGCGCGGCCTCCTTGGGGCATCGCGGCTCGCGCTGCTGAAACCCGGCGCGGCGCTGATCAACATTGCGCGCGCGGGCATCGTGGACTACGAGGCTCTCCGTGGCATGCTGGAGCGTGGCGCGCTCTCCGGCGCCGTGCTCGATGTGTTCGACCCCGAGCCGTTGCCGGCCGGCTCACCCCTGTGGTCAACGCCCAACCTCATGGTCCTGCCCCACATCACGTGCGACCGCCCGGGATATGCCGGCTTCGTGCTCGACCGCTGGTTCGAGAATTTCGAGCGCTTCCTCGGCGGCAGGCGGTTGAAGAACATCGTCGACCGGCAGCTTGGATACTAACTTCAGTGACCGGTGAATGGTGACCAGTGACCGGTAAGATTCGTTACGCACCAGAATACATACTGGGAACGAACGATACCGCCCGCCTCAGGAGCCTCGACATGAACCCGCCCGCGCCTGCCATGGAAACCACCATCGCCGGAAGCCTTCCGAAACCGTCCTGGCTCGCCAAGCCGCAGACGCTGTGGGCGCCATGGCAACTCGCGGGCGAGCAGCTCGCCGAGGGCAAGCGCGACGCGGTGCGGGCCGCACTCAAGATGCAGGAAGCCGCCGGCATCGACATCGTGGGCGACGGCGAGCAGTCGCGCTCGCACTTCGTGCACGGGTTTCTCCAGGGCATCGAAGGCGTGGACTTCGGCAGGATGAAACGCATCGGCATCCGCGCCGAGCGTTACGAGGCGGAGTGCCCCACCGTGACCGGTCCCGTGCGCCGGCCAAGCCCGGTACACGCCGAAGACGTGCGCTTCGCCCGGGCCAACACCACCCGCAAGCTCAAGTTCACCCTGCCCGGGCCAATGACGATGGCCGATACCGTCGCCGACGAGCATTACCGCGATCGCGCGAAGCTCGCCTTCGCGCTTGCCGAATTGCTCAACGCCGAAGCAAGGGAACTCGAGGCGCTCGGCGTGGACGTGATCCAGTTCGACGAGCCGGCGTTCAACGTGTTCCTCGACGAAGTCCGCGACTGGGGCATCGCCGCGCTCGAGCGGGCCGCCCAGGGTTTGCAGTGCACCACCGCCGTCCACATCTGTTATGGATACGGCATCCAGGCCAACGTCGAGTGGAAGAAGACGCTGGGCGGCGCGTGGCGGCAGTACGAGGACACGTTTCCATTACTGGCGAAGAGCACGATCCGGCAGGTGTCGCTCGAATGCGCCAATTCGCACGTGCCGATCGAGTTGATCGGACTGCTCGAGGGCAAGGACGTACTGGTGGGCGCGATCGACGTCGCGAGCGATGCGGTCGAAACACCGGAGCAGGTGGCGGCGACGCTGCGCCAGGCGCTCAGGTACGTGGCGCCGGAGCACCTCTACGGGTGCACGAACTGCGGCATGGCGCCGATGGCGCGCCCGGTCGCCGAAGCGAAGCTCCGCGCGCTTGCCGCCGGCGCGGGCATCGTCAGGAAGGAGCTTGGAGTGAAGGCGGAAGGCGATACAAGAGACCCGGCAATGAAGTGAGGAGGTTGTAACGTGACAAATTGATGCCCTCCCCCATCAAGGGGGAAGGAGGTTGATGCGGAGGCCTACTTGCTGCCTTCGGACTTTTCCTCGGCGGGTTTTTCCGGCGTCACCTTGTGCGGGTCCTCCTCCAGCCGGTTGGCGCTGTCGTCGATCTGTTCGGTCTCGACTCCCCGCGCTTCCTCGCGCAACTGTGCCGGGAAACCGGTGACGATCGCCGGGAAGATGATCAACAGGGCAAGCGCGATGCACTGCAGGATCATGAACTCGAACATCCCCTTGTAGATGGTCGCGAGCGACCACGCCTTCACCACCTGCCTCAGGTAGTACGCCGACATCGCCACCGGTGGTGACAGGAATGCAGTCTGCAGCGTCACCGCCACCAGCGCGCCGAACCAGACCATCACGAGATCAGCCGGAATGCCGAGCGAAGCAGCGAGCGCGGGTTTCAGCGCCTCCATGACCGGGTAGAAGATCGGCAGAAACACCAGCACGATCGCCGGCCACTCGAACGGCCAGCCGAGCACGAAAACGAGCAGCACGACGACGACCAGCATCGCGACCGGCGGCAGCGGCAGCGCGAGCATCGCATCGGTGATCCACGTCGCCGTGCCGAGGCGCGAAAACACCGCCCCGAAGACGTTCGATGTCACCGCGAGCAGCAACACCATGCTCGAGGTCGCGGTGGTCGCGAGCAGCGCCCGCTTGATGCCGGCGTAGGTGAGCTTCCGGTACCCCGCGGCAAGCAGTATCGCGCCGAGCGCGCCGACCCCTGACGCCTCGGTCGGTGTCGCGATGCCCGCAAGGATCGAACCGAGCGCCGCCGCGATCAGGCACACGAGGGGCACGACGCCGATCACGACCTCCTTCACGATCACCGCGGCGCTGTGTACGCGCTCGTCGCGGGGTACCGGCGGGCCGAGTTTCGGGTTGAAGAACGCGCGGCCCAGCAGGTACGCGAGGTACATTCCCGCGAGCAGAAGACCGGGGCCGAACGCCGCAGCGTAGAGATCGGCGACCGAGACGCCGAGTACCGGCCCCATCACGATCAGCATGACCGAGGGCGGGATGAGGACCCCCAGCGTGCCGCCGGCGGTGATGCACCCCGCGGAGAGCCGCGCGTCGTAACCGGCCTTCACCATGATCGGCGACGCCATGATGCCGAGCACCGTCACCGCCGCGCCGACGATGCCGGTCGCCATGGCGAAGATGGCTGCCGTCAGGATCACGACCGCGAACAGCGACCCGCGGATGGGGGCGAGCAGCAGCCGCAGCGCGACGAACAGCCGCGCCATCAGGCCCGCCTGCTCGGTGACATAGCCCATCAGGATGAAGAGCGGCACCGCCGCCAGCAACTCTTCCTTCATCATGCCGATGGTCTGGAAGTAGGCGAGATCGAACACCGTCCGCCCCAGACCGAAGTAGCCGAAGGTGAGCGCGAGGAACAGCAGCGTGAACGAAATCGGGAAACCGATGAAGATCGCCCCGATCATGACGATCAGCATAATCAGGCCAAGCAGCGCGTCCGGGGTCACAGCGCTGCGCCTAGCTCAATACTTCTCCTCCCCCTTGATGGGCATGAGTATCGATGCATCTCCACGGATACCCCTTCCCCCGCTTGCGGGGGACGGTCGGGATGGGGGCGAACGGCGGCGAGATACTTGCCCCCTCCCCCAGCCTCCCCCGCGCACTGCGCGCGCAAGGGAGGGAGCCCAGAGGTGTAGATACCTATGCTCAAGAGGGAAGGAGCGCTCTTTATCGCCAGTGGGCGCATCCGTTTAGACTTCCACTTTCTCTTTGTGCTCGAGCTCGATGCCGGTGCGCGCGGCGTAGACGCTCTTGATGGTCTCGGAGACGCCCTGGACCGTCAGCAGCAGGCACGTGAGCGGCACCACCATCTTGAACGGCCAGAGGATCGGCCGCCACGGCGTCTGTTCAGATGTCTCGCCGATCTCGAACGCGTACCAGCCCTCGGCGCCGCTCACGATGAGGAACAGGAACAATGACGGAAAGAAGAACACGAGGTAGGCCACTGAATCGATCACGCCCCGCGTGCGTATGGACCATTTCTCGAAGAAGAAGTCGGTGCGGATATGCGCGCCCTTGTGCAGCGCGTAGGCGGCGCCGAGCATGAAGATCGTGCCGTACAGCATGTAGGTGACGTC
>JACQGN010000069.1 GCA_016199545.1 Betaproteobacteria bacterium
ATGCGCACGCCAACCGCATCGTGTATGGCATTGAGTATCGCGGCGGCGGTCGGCACTGACGTGGGTTCGCCGACGCCTTTCGCGCCGAACGGCCCGGTCGGATCGTAGCTGTCCACGATATCGACCTCGATCGCCGGCATGTCGAGGCTGGTGGGCATGATGTAATTGGTGAGGTTGGGATTGATCTGGCGGCCCTGGCTGTCGAACAGGATTTCCTCCTGTAACGCGAGTCCGATTCCCATTGCAATGCCGCCCTCGATCTGGCCCTCCACCAGCATGGGGTTGATCGCCGTGCCGCAGTCGTGCGCGGCGGCGATGCGGATCACCTCGACCTCCCCGGTTTCATCGTCGACGTCGACCTCGGCGATCTGCGTCGCGTAGACATAGGTATTGAACGGCTTGCCCTGCCCCGTTTCCGGATCCATCGGCACGGTCGGCGGATTCCACGTCGCACTGCCGATGGCGGGCCGCCCCTTGACCGCCTGCGCGTGGTACGCCACTTCACCCAGCGGCAGGCTGCGCTGCGGGAAATTCTTGACCTGGATCTTGCGGTCCCGCATTTCCAGCTGATCGGGCCGTACGCCGAGCATGGGCCCGGCCACGTCGAACAGGATCTTGCATGCTTCCTCCGCCGCGAGCCTCACGGCGTTCCCTGTGACGTACGTGGTGCGGCTCGCGATCGCGCCGGTATCCATCGGCGTGGTATCGGTATCGCCCGAAACGACGTGAACGTCCTCGGTCGCGACGCCCAACGCTTCGGCGGCGATCTGACCCAGCACGGTCAGCGCGCCCTGCCCGGTTTCCACCGTTCCGGTGAGCACCGTTGCCGTGCCGTCCTCGTTCACCTTCACCGTCGCCGCGCTGGGATTCGCCGCGACCGTGAACCCGATCGGATACCACATGCACGCGATGCCGCGTCCGCGCCGCTTCATGGCCGCCCCTCCCGCCAGCCGAAGCGCTCTGCAGCCGTGAGCAACGAGTCCCGGACCACGACGCTGTGCAGCACCTGGCCGGTCGGACTGATCGATCCTTCGTCGAATACGTTGCGCAGCCGGATCTCGAGCGGATCGATGCCGAGCGCCGCCGCGATGTCATCCATGTGCGATTCGTAGGCGAAACATACCTGTGGCGCGCCGAAGCCGCGCATGGCGCCGGTCATCGTCTTGTTCGTATACACGACAAACGCCTCGACGTGAACGTTGTCGATGTTGTACGGGCCCGGCGCGAGAATGCA
Source organism: Betaproteobacteria bacterium (assembly GCA_016199545.1). Taxonomy (GTDB): domain Bacteria; phylum Pseudomonadota; class Gammaproteobacteria; order Burkholderiales; family SG8-41; genus DSOT01. The sequence goes on from JACQGN010000069.1 coordinate 1,235, forward strand.
CGCCTTGCCGAGCGTGGTCTCGCTCCACGAGCAATAGGCGCCGCCGTCGAGCACGAGCCGCACCTTGCGCGCGATGATCTTCCCCTCCTTGTCGACGCCCGTCTTGTAATCCATGACGAACGGGTGGCGGGTGGTGCTGGAGATGAATTCCTCGCGGCGGCTGAACACGCCCTTCACGGGCCGGCCGGTCTTCTTCGACAGCAGCGCCAGCACCGGCTCCTGCGTGATCTCATTCTTGCCGCCGAAATTGCCGCCGACGATGGTGCCCACCACGCGGATGCGGTTGACCGGCATCTTGAGGGTGCGCGCGATGTCGGTGCGCCCGAGCGTGATACGGCCGAGCGTGGTCCACAGCGTCACGCGTCCGTTGGCGTCCCACTCGGCGAGTGTCGCGTGCGGTTCGAGCGGAACATGCTCGACCATCTGGGTGCGAAACTGCCTCTCGAAAACATGCGCCGACTCGGCGAATCCTCTATCTAGGTCGCCTCGCTTGATGACCTTGGTCGCGTAGATGTTGCTGTTCGGCGGATGCACTTTCGGCGCGCTCTCCTTCATCGCCTCCACCGGATCGAAAACGGCCGGCAGCGGCTCGTACTCGACCTTGATCTTTTCGAGCGCGTCGATCGCGATCTGCTCGGTCACCGCCGCCACCGCCGCCACGCCATCGCCGGCGTGGAACACGCGCTCGTCGGCCAGCACCGGCTGGTCCTGGAACGAGGGCCCGAAGGAATTCACCGGAATTTCGCGCCCGGTCAGCACCGCCATGACGCCGGGCATGGCCTCCGCCGCGCTGGTGTCCACGCGAACGATTCGCGCCGAGGCCACGCCCGCCCGCTTGATCCTCGCATATAGCATCCCGGGCAAGGTGATATCGTCGATGTACTTGGTCTGCCCCAGACCGTGTAGGCGCCCGTCGGAGCGGGTGGCGCGCTGCCCCACCGCCGGAGTCTGCTGCCGGGTGTCGGGAACGAGCGTCTCGATCGGGAACGGCACCGGCGGCGTGACTGCCGGCAGCCGCAGCGTCGCGGGTTCCAGCACCGCCTGCTCCATGGTCTGCGTATCAACCGGTGTTTCCAGCTTGGTGTCTACGGTCATCGTCCGCTCCTGGCTGTAATGACTCTCAGGCCCTGCCACTGTTGCCCGGCGCGGGAAGCTTTACAGTCCCCGCGCCCCGGCTGCGCGCGACGTCCTGGATCGCGGCCACCATTTTGGTGTAGCCCGTACAACGACACAGATTGCCCGCAAGCGCGTCGTTGATCTCCTGCACTGTGGGATCCGGCGTTTCGTCCAGCAACGCTTTGGCGGACATGATCACGCCCGGCCCGCAGAACCCGCATTGCAGGGCAGCATGGATTTCGAATGCCTGCTGCAGCGGGTGCAACTGGTCCCGGGTCGCGAGCCCTTCAATGGTGAGCACATCGCGGCCGTCGGCCTGGTCAGCCAGCATCAGGCACGCGTTGACCGCCATGCCGTCCACGATCACGGTGCACGCGCCGCAATCGCCGACGTCGCAACCGAGCTTGGCGCCGGTCAGATTGAGTTGCTCGCGCAGGAACCTGAGCAGCGTCGTCTCGGGCGCGACCGTGGCAGTCCGCATCTCGCCATTCACCCTCATGCTGATGCTGCTCACCGTGACGTCTCCTTGCGCTTTGACGCAGCCTGCGCCGCCGCCTGGGCCAGCGCCCGCGCGGTGAGAACCTGGATCAAATCCCGGCGGTATCCGGCCGACGCGCGAAAATCGCTGATCGGTTTCGCTTCGCCCGCGGCGATGCGCCCCGCCTCCGCCATGGATTCGGGCGTGGCCGGCCGGCCCTCGAGCCAGGCTTCGGCTTGCCGGGCGCGGATCACGGTAGGAGCGACCGCGCCGAGCGCGATGCGCGGTTCGACGAACACCTGCCGCTTCGGGTCGATCCACGCGCTCGCCGCGACGTTAACGAGCGCCAGAGCCTGGCCCTTGCGCAGCCCGAACTTGAGAAACGCAGTGGGCTTGCCGAGATTTTTCCTCGGAATCACGATGTCCAGCAGCATCTCGTCCGGCTTGAGCACGGTCTTGCGCGGGCCGACGAAAAATTCTCCGAGCGGCACCTCCCTCCGCCCCGCGGATAACGCAAGCGTCACGATCGCCTCCAGTGCGAGCAGCGGCGGACCGCCATCCATCGACGGCACACAGGTGATGAGGTTGCCGGCAAGCGTTCCCAGATTGCGGGTCTGCACCGCGCCGACCGTGTGCGACGCGTCCACCAGCGCCGGAAAATATTCCTGTATTAGCGGCGATCTCATGACCGCGGTGTGCGTCGCAAGCGCGCCGATACGCAACCCGTGTTCCGTCAACTCGATACCGGCGAGGTCCGTCGCGCGCGAAATGTCGACCACGACGTCGGGGACTTGTGCCGCCGATTTGAGGTCGACCAGCAGATCGGTCCCGCCGGCCAGCAGTTTCGCGCGTGCGCCGTGCGCAGCGAGCAGCGCCAGCGCCTCGTTCGCGTCCTTCGCGACCACCACGTCGAATGCCTTCATGCCCTTCCCATCGGCGCCTCCGGCACCAGCAACTGGAGCCTGCGCTTCATGTCGCCTCCTTGACCGCGTATTGTAGCGCGGTCTCGCAAGGAGCTTGTCGGACGTAAGATGCGACAAGCTCCTAATCAATCGATACCCATGAAGGCAGCAGAGGATTCTCGCAGTTACGATCCATTTGCTAGAATCAGGCAGGGACAGATGCATCAACGAGTGACCGGAGAACGAAGGATGAACGCACAAGATCCGACCCCACGCACCACGTATGTCTACGAGCCTTGCGCGGACGAAAACGGCAGGCAGGACGTGCTCGCGCCGCGGCCCGCCAGCCTCGATGGCAAGGTGATCGGCCTCCTGAACAACACCAAGGACCTGGTCGAGGTCCTGCTCGACGAAGTTCAGGATCTGCTGCAGAAGGATTTTCCGCGGGCGCAGTTCCGCCATTTCCGCAAAGAGTCGGTGAGCGGCGCGGCCGCGGACCTGCTGGAGGAGTTGGCGACCTGCGACGCCGTCGTCACCGCGGTCGGCGATTGAGGGTCATGCTCGTCGTGGAGTGTCCGCGACACCATGACTCTGGAGCGCCGCGGCGTACCGACCGCGACCCTCATCACCCACGTCTTCGACAATTACGCGCGCGGGCTGTGCCGCATGCAGGGGCTGGACGCCCTGCCGATCGTGATCATTCCCCATCCCGTCGCCGCGCGCCCTCCGGCCGAGCTGCGCGAACGGGTGCGCAAGGCGCACGCCGAGTTGCGCGCCGCGCTGACGCAAAGCCAATCGCGTGCGTAACAAAATGATTGGTTCACCTCGTCACGAGCCAACACACAGATCTCTCTCACCCCTGCCCCTCTCCCGGAGGGAGAGGGGAACAGGGTCATGGACGCGCATCACGGCGCGGCGCGCTGCCGCGTTTTTTCCCAGAAGGATACGAGCATGAGCACGACGCGGCTACCGGCATCGCGTCTGCGCGAGGTGGAAGACTCCCTGCGGGGAGCGTCCGACTTCTTCGAGCTGTATTACGAGCAGGGCTGGACCGACGGGCTCCCGGTGCTGCCGCCGACACAGGCCGCAGTCACGGCGATGCTGCGTTACACCGACCGCGCGCCCGACGAAGTGGCAGGCATCATCCCGCCGCGCAACGGCGCGGCAACCGTCGAGAAAATCGCGATCAATGCCGTCATGGCCGGCTGCCGGCCCGAGTACCTGCCGGTACTCATCGCGGCGGTGGAAGCCATGGTGCAGCCCGAGTACAACCTCTACGGCCGGCAGACCACGACCCATCCGGGAGCGCACCTGCTGATCGTGCATGGCCCGCTGCGCAAGGAACTCGACGTCAACTGCCGGCAGAACGTTTTCGGCCATGGCTGGCGCGCGAATGCGACCATGGGCCGGGCGCTGCGTCTCGTCATGATCAACGTCGGGGGTAACAAGCCCGGCGTCACCGACATGGCGACCCACGGCCATCCCGGCAAGTACTCCTACTGCATGGGAGAAGACGAGGAAGGCAGTCCGTGGAGCCCGTTTCACGTGGACCGCGGTCACGCGCGCGAGACCAGCGCGGTGACCGTCATCTGCGGCGAGGCGCCGCACAACATCAACGACCAGGTGAGCAAAACGCCGCAGATGTACCTCGAATCGGCGGCGTCGACGATGGCGACCCTCGGCGGCAATGGCCTCTACCGCAGCGGCCTGCGCAGCGAGCAGATGCTGGTGATCCCATCCGAAAGCGCGCACTGGATCGCGGAACACGGCTGGTCCAAGAGCGACGTGCAGCGGTTCCTGTTCGAGGCCGCCCGCCAGCCGGTGCGCAAGCTCCGCGGTCGCGGCGGATGGGGCAAGTCTCCGCTGCCGGATTTCGTGGATACCGCGAACGACGATGCGATGGTCCCGATTGTGCCCCGCCAGGAAGACATCCTCGTGCTGGTCGCGGGCGGACACCAGCGGCACATGAACGCCATACTCACCGCCGGCTACAGTTGCAGCGTCACGCGCGCCATCACGCTCAAGGACGGCACGCCGGTCCGATCGACCCGCGAGTTCCTCAAGTAGACTCTTCGGCTTCAGACAGGCAGCGGCTCGACCAGGGCAGGGGCGTCGTTGCGCGGGCTGTTGACCGCCGTGCTGACCGGGTACGCGGTGAGCATGTCCGGCTGGCACGGCCGCATCAGTTCGCGTGGATCGCTTGCCGTGAGCCACGCCTCGTAGTGCTCGGGCGCGAGGATCACCGGCATGCGGTCGTGAATTCCTTTCATCGAGGCGTTGGCGTCGGTCGTGATAATCGTAAACGATTGCGTCGGTTCGGCGCCTGCCGGCTGCCACTGCTCCCAGAGTCCCGCAAATGCCAGCAACGCCCCGCCGGCGCCGGTGATGTAGTACGGTTGCTTGCCGCGCGGCACCTTCCTCCACTCGTAGAAACCGCTTGCCGGAACGAGGCAGCGCCGCGCGCGGTAGGCCGCGCGAAACGCAGGCTTGTCCGAAACCGTTTCAGCGCGCGCGTTGATCAGGCGATTGCCGATCGCGATGTCCCTGGCCCAGAACGGGATCAGACCCCAGCGCAGCGGCGCCAGCACCGGCTTTTCTGCCACCAGGCGCGCAACGGGGCACGCCTGCGTCGGTGCGATGTTGTAGCGCGGCCCAAAGGCTTCGAGCTCATCGAACCAGCGATCGTGCTCGGGCGTCCGTTTGATGGGACCGTAAAGCGCGTATCTCCCGCACATCAGCAGCCTGCCGGGTTTAAGCGTGCGGCAGGCTGCTGACCGCAAAACCGCCCGCGAATTTCGTGGCGCGCCGTTCCGCAAGGATTTTGCCGGCGCGCATCCGACAAAATCCTAACGGTTCTCGCTCCCCTGGATCAGCAACTGCACGAAGTGCTTGATGTTGAGGTTACTCTGGACGCTGACCGAGGTGAACTCGATTCCCGACACGCAGCGCTCGCCATCCTGTTTCGTTTTCAGGACTTTCGCGTACACGTCCGCCGCGTGATACCCGATCAGGGACATGTCGAGGTCAAGCTTGATATCGGAGTACGCCGGAAGCGGCTGCTCGAGCTCGGCCAGCACGCCGTGGTAGCTGATGTCCAGCAGCGTCCCCTGACGCACCTGCGGGATGATGATCTTGTTCTCGATCAACTGGTAGGTGAACGGTATCCTGACCTCCACCCGCGGGCTGCGGCGGATTTCCTGGCGCGGAACCTCCGTGCCAAGAGAGGGAATCGCCAGCACCTCGCGCAGGGTTACCGGCTGTTCCTTGCCCTTGACGTGCACTTCCATGGGCTCTGCGGTCTCGACATATCCCCGGCAGCGTTCGAACGTTGCCTCGCTGATCAGCACCTGTCCGCGCAGGCTGAAGGCCTCGATGCGCGAGGCCAGGTTCACTTGGTCGCCTATGACCGTGTATTCCGAATAAAGTTCGGACCCGAGCAGTCCCGCCATGACGGTCCCGGTGTTGATGCCTATGCCCATGTAGAACTCGGGCATCCCGCGCTCCCTGTGATCCTCGTTGAGTTTGTCCATGGCGAGCTGCATTTCGACGGCGCAAGCGAGCGCGTGGCGCACGTCATCGTCGCGGGTGGTGGGCGCTCCGAACAGCACCATGATGGAATCGCCCATGAACTTGTCGATCGTGCCCTGGTGCCGGTAGATGATCTCGCTCATCGTCACGAGGTAACGGTTCAACAATTCGAGCACGACGCCCGCCGGATGCAGCGCCGAAACCGCGGTAAAGCCCCGCAGGTCCGCGAGCAGAATGGTCACTTCGCGGGACAGGAACCCGCCCTCACCGCCAGTGGTGGCGGCGCGCCCGAACGCCTCGGTCAGCACGGCTTCGACTTGCGCGAGGCCCGTGTCTGCGAGCGGCGCACCGCGTTCGCGGCCGATGATCTTCTGCAAGCGCTGCAGCGTCTCGCGCATGACGGGCTGTATCCTGTCCATGTGCTCCATCGTATCCCGAAACGCGGTCCGGCGGTAAGCGCGGTCCTCCTCTGGCCGTACGCCGGCGTGCCGGGTTCCAGTATTGTCGTAATCGGGCGCGGCGGCGGTTACATCAGGGCCAACGGCGAGTTCGTGTGGCGCAGCGACGGGAACTGATCATTCCTTCGGGCGGCGCGCTCGCCGCGGAACTGCGCTGCGGCGGCGCTCTGCAGCCTGTCGCGGGTGCCGACTTCATGCAATCTTACGTCGATCATGCCCCTGCCCTCATCTGCCCTTGAACTGCGGTTTGCGCTTTTCCCCGAATGCGCGCACGCCTTCCAGCCTGTCCTCGGTGACGACGGTTCGATTGTAACTTTCAATTTCAAACGCGAGGCCGGTGCGCAGATCAGCGTTGAGCCCGTAGTGGATGGACTTCTTCGCCTGCCGCACCGAGACCGGGGCATTCGCGCAAATGGCTTTGGCGGTCTCGAGCGCCGCTGGAATCAGTTCCGCCGCATCGCACACGCGGTTCACCATCCCCCACTCAAACGCCTCGGCGGCGGAAAACGCACGCCCCGTCAGTATCAGTTCCTTCGCCCGCCGTTCACCGACCGAGCGCGGCAGGTTCTGCGTCCCGCCGCAACCCGGCATGATGCCGAGCGTGGTCTCGGTGAGCGCAAACCGTGCGTTGCTCGCGGCATAGATGAAGTCGCAAGCCAAGGCGAGTTCGCAGCCGCCGCCAAACGCCGCGCCGTTGACCGCTGCGATAACCGGCACGGAACTGTCCATGACGGCGTAGAACGCCTCCTCGAATACCGCGTGCTGCGCCCGCCACTGGGCGTCGGTCATGCCGTTGCGCTCCTTCAGGTCGCCACCCGCGCAGAATGCCTTGTCCCCGGCGCCGGTGACGACCACGCAACGCACGTTACCCGCGTCGAATAACAGGGGCCTGAATATTGCCCGCAGATCGAGTCCCATCTGCGTGTTGATCGCGTTGCGCACGTCAGCTCGGTTGAGGGTCACGCGCAACAGTCCCTCCTCCGACAGCTCGACCGCAACCGTTTCAAATTGATCCGCCATGCAACACTCCCAAGCCTGTCGTGCGCATGTTAGCAGAACGAGTTCATGCCCATGCCCGCGGCCTACGATCCGATCACCGCGCGCGTGAAAACCCCAATCTGACAAGGATGCGCCCTGCCGCTCGGGACCGTTTCCCGGTAGCTAACCGCAACGCACCTCGATGCCATCCTCGCGCGCCACGACCTCCGTTCCGAACGCGCGGCCGTGCTCTTGCAGATCGTCGAGAATCACCCTCCACAGCGGATCACTCCGGGAAAGCAGGCAAGGGGGAACGTCGACCCCGGCCTTCACCGGAAGCAGGTGGCAATCCCGCAATCCATCCGTCGTGATCGTCGCGCCGAACAGAAAGGTCTTCAGCGTTTCGTCGGTAAAAAATGAAGGCCGGGTGTCGAACAGCAGATTTCCGGAGCCATGGACGATGGGACAGCCGAGATGGAACTCGATTGCGGACATCACATGCTGGTGCCCGCCAAACACAGCGTGGGCGCCGGCGTCGATCGCCGCTTTCCCGATCTCACGCTGGAAGTCGTGAACGCGCGGCGACATGCTGGCGCCCCAATGCACGTAGACGATCACGAGGTTCACGCGCCCCCTGAGAGACTGGATGTCGTCACGCAGGCCCTGCAGGTGCACGGGATCGGTCCAACTGACGATGCGGGGTGCAGTCGCGGGATATTCGAGCAGACTGGCCTGTGGCTGGTAAGCGGTATAGGCCTGGAGCGGATTGACACCCGGCGCTTTCGAGGTGGCCGCAAAGCCCGCCGGCAACGTAGTCGTGTAGCCGAGAAAACCGACCCGCAGCCCGCTCTTCTCGATGATGCTACCCGTGCGCGCCTCACCCAGGTTTCGTCCCGCGCCGAAATGGCCGATTGCGTGTCGATCCAACAGATCGATCGTGTCGAACATCGCGCCGTCACCATAGTCGAGGATGTGGTTGTTGGCGAGGTTCACGCACGAAACGCCGGTTTCGATCATTCCGTCGATACCGGCCGGCGGGCCGCGATGACAGATCCTTTTGCCGCGCACCGCCTCACCCCGCTCGGACAAAGGCAGTTCCAGATTGAAGAACGAGACATCCACGCGCCGGAAGTGCGCGGCAATGCCGCCGAACATCCCCAGGCCCGTCTTGCGGATGGGCGCGACATCTCCGCCCGTCAGAAAATTCATCGCCATGATCGAAAGCCGATCATGATAGCGCATGGCGGAAACCGGGGATAACCCGTGACTGACGCGACTATCCCTGATCCTGACGAACGTGTTAGATTCAAACGCAGAATACCAGCCTGACAGGAGACGGAGCGTGGCCAGATTATCGATGATTGAGCGGGAGCAACTCCCGGAAGACCAGAGGCGGTTCCACGATGCGGTCAGGACGATGCGCCGCAGGCCCATCAGCGGCCCTTTCATCACGCTTCTCAACAGCAGCCCCGATCTCGCGGCGAGGGTCGCTCAACTCGGGCACTACTTCCACGCCCGAGGCCAGGCGGATGAATCGATCCTGTCGGTCAAGGTGCGCACCTTCATCGCCCTCATCTCCTCGCGGGCTCTGGACGGGACCTACGAGTGGGGCGCGTGGGTGCGCTGGGCACTGCAGGCGGGCGTGTCGCGGGTGACAGTGGACGCCATACGTGAGCGCAGAGCGCCGCCGGACCTCGCGCCCGAAGACGCGCTCGTTCTCGATTTCTGCACGCAACTGCTGACGGGCAACCATCGCGCCAGCGACGCGACCTACCGGGCGGCGCTCGAGCACTTCGGCGCACAGGGAGTCGTCGAACTGGTGATGACCCTCGGCTACTTCGCGATGATCGCATTCCCGCTCAACGCATTCGAGATCGGGCCGTCGGCCGAGCAGACGCGCGAGCGCGACCCGGCCGAGCCGGGGCTTCCCATTTGAGCGGAGACCGAGCCATGCCGCGCATCCCTCTTGTCACCCGGCACGGCGACCTGCCGGCCCCGAACCAGCATTTCTTCGACCGCATCATCCGCACGCGCGGACGCGTCGCCGCGCCGTTTCAGGTGCTCCTCAACAGCCCCGACGTCGCGGACCGCGTGGCAAGCGTCGGTGAATTTCTCCTCTACGATACAGTGCTGTCGCCGCCGGCGAAGACGCTCGTCTGGCTGATTGCCGCACGCGAGTATGACTGCGACTACGAATGGACCGCGAGCGTGCGCCACGCCCGGCAGGCGGGCCTCCCGGACGCCCTGATCGACGCCATCCGGGAGCGGAAGCCGCCCGCGGGTCTGACGAGGGAGCAGGAAGTGCTCGTGGAATTCTGCCGGCAGCTCCTCCGCGGCAACCATCGCGTGGACGACGCGACATACCGCGCTGCGGTCGAGCAGTTTGGGGTCGCGGCGACCGTGCAGATCGCCGCCATGATCGGCTATTTCGTGATGCTCGCCTTCGTGGTGAACGCCTTCGAAGTCGATCCTACGGAGGCGGAGTCCGATCCGTTTCTGTGAGAGACGATCGCTGCGACTGCGCCGCATTACCCACGATCCGGCATGACTCGCCGGCGGCGGCCCCGATGCTATGATGGTGCATTCCCGTTCCGGGGCACGCGGAAAGGCGCAACCCATGACTGGAGACTCTCTCATACTCAATCCCACCGCCCCCGGCGGCAGCGCGCCACGCCATGGGCGCAAGGCGCTCGACGGCCTCAAGGGCAAGGCGGTCGGTTTCATCGACAATGCGAAGCCCAATTTCCATCATCTCGTCGATGATCTCGCCGAGCTGCTGGTGAGCCGCCACGGCGTCGCCTCTGTCGTGAAGCACCGCAAGCGCTCGGCGTCGATCCCGGCGCCGCAGGCGGTGTATGCGGATGTCAAGGAGAAGTGCGACCTCGTCATCACCGGTTCGGGCGACTGAGGCGGCTGCACGTCGTGGAGTATCCACGACAGCGTCGAAGCGGTGAAAATGGGGCTCGCCGGCCTGACCATCTGTTCGACTGCATTCGAGACACTCGGCCGCGCGCAGGCGCGGGCGCTCGGCTGTCCCGACCTGCCGCTCGCGATCATCCCGCATCCCTTCGGACTGCGCACGCGCGAGGAAGTGCGGAAGATCGCGAGCGAGTGCGTCGAGGACATCGCGCGCCTCGCGCGTGAAGCAGGGACTGCGGCTGGCGCCCTGCTATCAGGTTCTGGGGGCGCGCGCGCCGATCGCGCGCGGCGCCTCGAAGCGCCCGGAGACCACGACGGCTTCAATCGCTACTGCCGCGAGCGGCGCTGGAGCGATGGACTGCCGCTGGTGCCGCCGACGCCCGAGCGGGTTGCGGCCATGCTGCGCCACACCCGGCGCGCGCCTGAATCAGTCGTCGCCGCGATCGCGCCCGCCTACGGGGCTGCGACGGCCGAGGGCATCGCGATCAACGCTGTAATGGCGGGATGTGAGCCGCAATACCTGCCGGTGCTGATCACCGCGGTCGAAGCACTGAGCGATCCGGAGTTCAACCTGCAGGGCATCCAGGCGACCACCAATCCGGTTGCGACCTGGATCATCGTCAATGGCCCCATCGTGCGCGCGCTGGACGTCAATGGCGGCCTCAACTGTCTCGGCCAGGGAACATGGGCGAACGCGACGATCGGCCGCGCCGTGCGGCTTCTGCTGCAGAACATCGGCGGCGCACTCCCGGGCGAAATGGATCGCGCGACGCAGGGGCAGCCGGGCAAATACACGTTCTGCTGCGCCGAGAACGAGGAAGCGAACCCGTGGGAACCGCTGCACGTCGAACGCGGTTACGCGCGCGAGCGCAGCACGGTGACCGTAGTCGGCGCGGCGGGCACGCTCAACATGAATACGCACGCCAAGGATGCCGATGACTTGCTGCGCGTGATCGCCGACACGCTGGCGCACCCCACGAGCAACGACTACTACTTCGGGGGTGAACCCTGGGTGATTCTGTCGCCCGAGCACGCGCAAGTCCTGAAACTCGCCGGCCTGACCAAGGCAGACGTGAAGCGCCGGCTGTGGGAGGCGTCGCGCATGGCCGCGTCGCGCCTCGCTGCGAAGGACTACGCGCGCGTCCAGCACACCCGCGGCGCGGAGTTGGGCGCCATGACCGCCGCAACGCTGGTACCGGGGGCGCCCACGGCAGACGGAATAGGCATCATCGTGGCGGGCGGTCCCGGCACGCACTCGGTCTACGTGCCGACCTTCGGCCAGACACGCGCGGTGACGAAGCCTGTGGACCGCGACTGAGGTCAGCGCGCTCTAAGGAACCTCCGGTTAACCGGAAATTGTCATTGCGAGGAACGCCGTGACGAAGCAATCCCGTGGCACACGAGATCGCCACGTCGCCTTCGGCTCCTCGCGATGACGGTTTTTCAGAGCTTCCCTAAGTCTGAACGGTACGCGCGCAGGAATCGCGCTTTGCCATGCGCTCGGCGAATCGCGCGAGGTCGGGATGCGCGCCGCGCCACTCGACCTCAGGCAGCGCGTAATCGAGGTAGCCGAGCGCATAGACGGTGGCGATGTCGGCGAGACTGAACCGCTCGCCAAAACAGAACTCGCGCGCGCCCAGATCCTTCGCCATAACCGCCAGCCCGCGGTCGACCTTCAGGCGCTGTCTCTCGAACCATGCTGCGGATCGCTGCTTGTCCTTGGGTTCACGGTATTCGTGGCTGATCGCAACCGTCGCCTCGGCGATGCCGTCGCCGAGCGCCTCCCAGCGCTTGACCTCGATGCGCGGTTCGAACTCGGCCGGGATCAGTCTGGGCTCGCCGCTCACCCCGTCCAGGTATTCGACGATCACGGATGAGTCGTAAATCGCACGCCCGCCGTCGAGCACAAGCACCGGTATCTTGCCGAGCGGGTTGAACTGCGGTACGCGCGAGCCGGGCGCGGACCCGTGCTCGACGATGTATTCGTGGGGAATGCGCTTCTCCTCCAGCACGATGCGCACCTTGCGTACAAACGGACTTCCGGGCGTGCCAAACAGCCGCATGTCATGCCTCCCTGATCCGGAAGCATTCTACCCGGGAAACGCGCGAGCCGGGATCAGTCGATCCACATGGTCGGAAAGATGAAACCGCCGCTCACGAAAAACACCAGCGCCTTGCCGATGAAGTTCAGCCTTTGGCCGAAGGTCATGGCGCTGAACGGTTGGTCGGTAAGCCTGCATTCTTCGCCCTGAACCGTGGGTTCGTCGCTCATATTGGATTCCCGAAAAAGGCACCGGGAGTCATTGTCGCGCTGCCACCTTACGCGAGCCTTACCCCTGAGGAATTTGTCGGGAGAAACGTCGACAAATTCCTTAACCAAAACCATCTGCACGAAAATAGGCTACCGAGAATCTCCTTACGCGCCATCGCTCAATCCAGGAAAACGGCGTACGCGTCGACTTCGATGCGCGGCGGCTGGAAGGTATTGATCAGCGCGCCGGAGTCGGCATAGCCCAGCGCCATGCCGCAGATCACCACCCACTCCTTCGTGATGCCGAGTTCGCGCCGCACGATATCCGGATAGCTTGCAATGGCGGCCTCGGGGCAGGTGTGGAGTCCGCGCGCGCGCGCCGCGAGCATGATCGTCTGCAGGAACATGCCGTAATCGAGCCAGCTGCCCTTTTCGAGCTTGCGGTCGATGGTAAAGATGAGCCCCACCGGCGCGCCGAAGAAGTTGTAATTGGTCGCGCGATAGGCTTTGGACTTCTCGCGATCGCCGCGGCCGATGCCGAGCAGACTGTAAAGACCCCACCCGCACTGCCGCCGGCGCGCGAGATACGGTTCATAGACGGGATCGGTGTAGTAGTCGTAATCCCGCTTGTGCCCGGGTTCGTCATTCACGAACGCCTGCTGGATCGCGGAGCCGACGCGGCGCAACATCGCGCCGGTCAGCGCGTGCACGCGCCAGGGCTGGATGTTGGAGCCGCTCGGAGCGTGCCGGCCGAGCGCCACGATCTCGCGCACGACTTCCGCGGGCACGGGGTCAGGCCTGTAGGCGCGGATGGAACGGCGGGTGCGCGCCGCTTCGAACACGTCGGGCGCCGCCTCGAAGATACCGTCGGACATGACTACCTCCCGCGCGGATGTTAACACCGGCGCGTCCGTGGCCCGCCGGCAAAGACGGTTCACTTGTTCCATGACGGAGACACCGCCGAAATATGCGAGAATTGCGCACCCCAAATAACTTGCCTGTCGCCATGACTCGCCGTGAAGATTTTCGTCTGATCACCGGCCTGGGCCGGTACACCGCCGACTGGAACCTGCCGGATCAAGTCCACGCCGTGTTTCAACGCGCTGACCGGGCGCATGCCGCGATCGCGCGACTCGATGCGAAACGGGCGCTCGCCCATCCCGGCGTCATCGCGGTGCTCACCGGCAAGGACGTGCAGGAAGCCGGGTTCAAGTCGCTGCCCAACAACGTCAGCTACCCCGGCCGGGGCGGACAGCAACTGCACAAGCCGCACTATCCCGCGCTCGCGCTCGATCGCGTACGTTTCGTGGGCGAGCCGGTCGCCATGATCGTCGCACGCACAGCGGCAATCGCGGAGGATGCACGGGAACTGATCGACATCGAGTACCACGATCTGCCCGCAGTCGCCAGTTTCGAGGCCGCGGTGCGCGAAGGTGCGCCGCAGATCCACGCCGGCGCGCCTGGAAATATCGCCTTCGACTTTGAATCGGGCGACGCGCAGGCGGTGGAAGCGGCGTTCGCACGGGCGAAGTACGTGAGCAAGCTCACCGTCGACAGCCAGCGGCTCTCAGGAAACGCGATGGAGACCCGCGGTTGCCTCGCGGCGTTCGATGCAGCTGACGGGCGCTACACGGTGCATGTGCTCCTGCAGGGCGTGGGCGGCATGCGAAGCCAGATGACATACGTGACCGGTCTCGACAAGGACAAGATCGTCCTCGTCGCCCAGGACGTGGGCGGCAGTTTCGGCGTGCGCGGAGCGGCCTATCCCGAGTACTTCGCCCTGATGCTTGCGGCGAAGAAGCTCGGACGCCCCCTGAAGTGGGTGGCGACGCGCAGCGAGACTTTCGTGAGCGACTTTCACGGGCGCGCGATTTCACTCACCGGCGAGCTCGCGCTCGACGCCGACGGCCGCATGCTTGCGATCCGGTTCGACGATCGCGCCGATCTCGGCGCCTATTCCGCCGCATTCGGCGCGTTCATCGCGACCCGCAATATCAGCGTCACGGCCGGCGGTGTCTACCGGATACCCGCGATCTACGTGCGCTCCCGGCTTGCGTTCACCAACACGGTTCCCGTGTCGGCGTATCGCGGCGCGGGGCGTCCCGACATCGCTTATGCCGTCGAGCGGCTGGTCGACTACACCGCCCATGAGCACGGATTCGATCCGATCGCGCTGCGCCGGAAAAACTTCGTCCCGCCGTCGGCGATGCCGTACACGACGCCGAACGCGGGCGCCTACGATTCCGGCGATTTCGAAGCCGTGATGGACGATGCCCTGCGCCGCGCCGATTGGAAAGGATTTCCCGCACGCCGCGCCGCCGCGAAACGCGCCGGAAAACTCCGGGGCATCGGCATCGCCACCTATCTCGAGGCGGGCGGCGGCGGTGCCGCGCCCAAGGACCAGGTTGCAGTCACATTCGATGCAAAAGGGGGCATGACGCTCGTCGCCGTCACCCAATCGTCCGGCCAGGGACACGAGACCATTTATCCCCAGATCGTCGCCGAGACGCTCGGGATCGACGAGAAGCACATTCGCTTCGATCCGCATACCACCACCGCCGACCTCGTGGGCAACGGCACCGGCGGTTCGCGCGGTGCGCTCGGAACCGGCAGCGCCTTCCGTGTGCTCGGCCGGAAATTGATCGACCTCGCGCGGCCGCATGCCGCCGCGGCACTGGGTGTTGCGGAGGGCGGCGTGAGCTACGTCAAAGGCAGGTTTCGCGATGGCCGCCGCTCGATCGGCTTCGTCGAACTCGCGCGCAAGGTTGCCGGCCCACCGCCCCATCCGTTCGACACCGTCGCCGACGGTGTTTTCGGCACCAGTTATCCCAACGGCTGTCACATCGCGGAAGTCGAGATCGATTCCGAGACCGGGGCCGCATCGATTGCGCGCTACACCGCCGTCGACGACCTCGGCAACGTCATCAATCCGACGCTGGTCGAGGGCCAGGTGCACGGTGGCGTCATGCAGGGCGCCGGGCAGGCCTTCGGCGAGCAGGCTGTCTACGACCCCTCTTCGGGCCAGTTGCTCACCGGCAGCTTCATGGATTACACCATGCCGCGCGCAGGCTGGCTCAAGCGCATCGACGTGCACGACCATCCCGTGCCGACGCCGACCAACGCGCTCGGCGCCAAGGGCGTCGGCGAATCCGGTTGCACCGGCTCCCTGCCCGCCCTCGTCAATGCCACGATGGACGCGCTCCAGCCGCTCGGCATCCGGCATCTCGACATGCCGTTGACCGCCGCCCGGCTGTGGCACGCCATGCGCCGTGCCGGCGCGGAAAAAACGTGACGGGTGATAGGTGATAGGTGATAGGTGATAGGGGTTGACCCCCGCAGCGCGGGAAGTCTTATCACTTATCACTTATCACGCCTCAAGGAGTGACATGGAACTGGGTCTTAAGAATCGCAAGGCATTCATCACCGGCACGAGCCGCGGCATCGGCCTTGAGATCGCGAAGGCGTTCGCGGCCGAGGGCGTGCACCTCGCCCTGTTCGGGCGCGACAAGGCGCGCTGCGAAGCGCTCGCAGCCGAGCTGCGCGCGCAGCACCCCGGCCAGAAGACATTCGCCGTATGGCACGATTTCCACAAGCCCGAGTCTCTCAAGCCCGCGGTGGACCAGGCGGCGGCCGAGTTGGGCGGCGTCGATATCCTGGTCAATGTCGCCGGCGGCGCCTATCGCGGGCGGCTGGGGGAGATCCCCGACGACGAGTGGGAGCGCTATTTCCGCGTCAAGCCGCTGGGGCTGATCCGGATGACCCGGGAAACCCTGCCCTACCTCAAGCAATCGGACCAGGGCCGGGTCATCAACCTTTCCGGCACGCGGGGGCGCGAGCCGGAAGCGCACTCGATGATGTCGGGCCCGATCAACCTCGGCACGCTGAGCCTGACCAAGGCCATGGCGAACGAATTCGGGCCCTACGGCATTACCGTCAACGCCATCGCGCCGGGCTCCACGGCCACCCGGCGCTGGACCGAACTCGTCGGCATCACGGCGCGCGAGCGTGGAGTGTCCACGGGCGAAGCCGAAAAGCACCTGCTGCGCGAAGTGCCGCTCGGCAAGGTGATCACCCCCGAGGCGATCGCCGATCTCGCGGTGTTCCTCGCATCCGCGCGCGCTTCGCTGATCAGCGGCACCGCGATCAACGTGGACGGCGGCAGGACACGGGGCATCTGATATGCAAGGCGGATGGCGGATCGCGGATGGCGGATCGCGGATGGCGGATGGCGAAGGGATGGAGCAAGAATACAGAATAGCAAGGCGATTCGTTTCCTATTGCCTCCTGCCCTTTGCCTTGTGCCTTGGGGCAGGCGGCGCGCACGCGCAGGCTTATCCCACGAAGCCGATCCGCCTGATAGTTCCATTGGCGCCGGGCGGCGGCAACGACACCACCGCCCGCCTGGTCGGCACCCGGCTCACGGAGAGCCTCGGCCAGCAGGTCATCGTCGAGAACCGTCCCGGCGCGGGCAGCGTGATCGCCTCCGAGATCGTCGCCAAGGCGCCGGCGGACGGCTACACGCTGTACCTGGTAAGCACGTCCTTCACCGCCGCGCCCGCGCTCGTGAAGAAGCTGCCGTTCGACCCGCTCAACGATTTCGCCCACGTGACGCGTCTCGCGGTCGTGCCGGGCGCGCTGATCGTGCACGCGTCGCTGCCGGTGCGCTCGGTCAAGGAATACGTCGCGCTGGCCAGGGCGCGCCCGCGCGAAATCACTTTCGGATCGGCCGGCATCGGCAGCGGCTCGCACCTGGGCGGCGAGCTGTTCAGGATCCACGCGCGGGTCCCGATCACGCACGTCCCCTACAAGGGCAGCGCGATCGTCACGACCGCCCTGCTTTCCGGCGAGGTGAGTTCCGCCTTCACCAACCCGATCTCGTCGCTGCCACACGTGAAAGCCGGGCGCATCCGCAACCTCGGGCTCTCCAGCGCGGAACGCTGGCCGCTGCTCCCGGAATACCCGACGATCGCGGAATCGGGCGTCAAGGGCTACGAGTTGCTCATCTGGAACGGCATTTCGGTGAAGACCGGCACGCCGCCCGTCATCGTGGAACGCCTCCACGCCGAATTGCTCAAGGCGACACTGATCCCGGAAGTCGTCAGCTACCTGGCCAGGAGCGGTGCGCGGTCGATGACGCAGAGCCCGGCCGATTTCGACGCGTTCGTCCGCAACGAGATTGCGAATTGGGTCAAGGTGGCGGAGACTGCGGGGTCGCGCGCCAATTGATGCTTGCAAAAAGCGTGACGGGTGATAAGTGATAAGTGATAAGTGATCAGTAGCGTCCGACACGTTTAGTGAAGACGGCTTGTAAGTCTACGACTGGCAATGGATTTCATGCTTTGGCAAGGTGTTAACGATTTGAACTGGCAGCGCCTGTTGCGGGATCCTTTCCGGATTTTCCGGGGAGGATTC
>JACQGN010000064.1 GCA_016199545.1 Betaproteobacteria bacterium
ACGACGCAAGAAAGGATGGCGGATAGATGAATTCACGCCTGTTTTTCCTCATGCCGGCAGCTTCTGGTGGTTTTTCTTCGGAATGGTCAGCCGGTTTTGCTTATAGCAGCCTGTTGGACTGCTAAGTCCGACAGGCTGCTAGCTCAATCTCATCTTCGTGTTGCGCCGGGTTGTGGCACGAAGCCGGATCTTTTCCTCACCGCAGTGGCATCGGCTTCGGGCCGCGCCGCGGTATTTCTTCGGTGCAGGGTTGGGCGTCCATCATGCCGCAATTGCGCGTTGCCACCTACAACATTCACAAGGGTCTCTCGTTCTTCAAGCGCCGCGTGGTAATCCATGAGGTGCGCGACCGCCTGCGGGCGATCGGCGCCGACCTGGTGTTCCTGCAGGAGGTACTGGGGATCCACGAACTCCACGCCACGCGCCACCGCAATTGGCCGCAGGAACCCCAGTACGAATTTCTCGCGGACGAGGTCTGGCGCGATTTCGCCTACGGCAGGAACGCGGTGTACGATGCGGGACACCACGGCAATGCCATTCTTTCGCATTTTCCGATCTCCCGCTGGGACAATGAAGACGTTTCCACACACCGCTTCGAACGCCGCGGCCTTTTGCACTGCGAGATCGCGGTGCGGGACTGGACCGAGCCCGTGCACTGCATCTGCGTCCACCTCGGGCTCGCCGCGCGCGGCCGCAGCCGGCAGCTCGAATGGCTGCGCCAGCGCATCGAAAGGCTGGTGCCGGCGCGTGCCCCCCTGATTGTCGCAGGCGATTTCAATGACTGGCATTGGCGCCACAAGGCGACCCACGAGTTCGCCCATCCGCTCGGGATGCACGAGGTATTCGAACTCACGCATGGCGTGCCGGCGCGCAGCTTTCCGGCCCTGTTGCCGGTGTTCCGGCTGGACCGCATCTACACCCGCGGATTTCGCGTGCATAACGTGCGCGTGCATCACGGCGCGGCGTGGGCGCGCATGTCGGACCACGCGGCGCTGACCGCCGATCTTGAGCGCCTATGACGCAGCTCGTCGCCGGCAATCGCTTCACGCTGTTGACCGGAGGCCGGGAGTATTTCCCGGCGCTGGAGGAGGCGTTCGAGGCCGCGCAATCGGAGATTCACGTCGAAACCTACATCTTCGATTCCGACGCTGCCGGCCGGCGCATCGCCCAGGCGCTCGCGCGCGCGGCGCGGCGCGGGGTGGCCACGCACCTGCTGGTCGACGGGTACGGATCGAAGAAACTCGGCTGGCGGTTCGTCGCGCGGCTGAAGAAGGCGGGGGTGCGGTTCCTGGTCTATCGCCCCGACATCATTCCGTGGCCGTTCCAGCGCAGCCGCCTGCGGCGCATGCACCGCAAGCTCGTCGTGATCGATGCCCGGGTCGCCTTCGTGGGCGGCATCAACGTGATCGACGACATGCACACCCCCGGCCACACGCCGCCGCGTTTCGACTACGCGGTGCGCGTCGTAGGGCCGTTGCTGGCGGAAATCTATCCGGCGGTCAAGCGCTTATGGGCGCTGGTGGAGTTCATGCAGTTCGGGCAGGATTGGCACCGCCGCCCGGGGCTGCCGCCCGATGCGACGCCGCACGGCGCGCAGCGCGGGGCGTTCGTCATTCGCGACAATCTGCGTCACCGGCGCGACATCGAGGACGCCTATCTCGAGGCGATTGAATCCGCCCGCTCCGAGATACTGATTGCGAACGCGTACTTCCTACCGGGGCTGGCATTTCGCCGCGCGCTCGTGGACGCGGCGGCGCGGGGAGTGCGGGTGATATTACTGCTGCAGGAGCGAGTCGAGTACGTGTTGATGCATTATGCCTCGCGCGCGCTGTACGGCGCCTTTCTCGAGGCCGGCATCGAGATACACGAGTATCACAAGAGTTTCCTGCATGCCAAGGTCGCGGTGATCGACGGCAGTTGGGCGACGGTCGGATCTTCCAACATCGACCCGCTGAGTTTCCTGCTCGCGCGCGAAGCCAATGTCGTGGTGCAGGACCGGATCTTCGCCGAGGATCTGCGCGGGCGCCTGCTCGAAGCTATGGCGACAGGCGCGAGCCGCGTGCCACGCGAACGCTGGCAGCGTCCGCCGCTGCCGGTGCGCGTGGCGATCTGGTTTGCCTATGGTGTTGCCCGGTTGTCGACCGGCTTCTTCGCCTACGCTCGCGCGCAGGAATTCACCTAATAGCGGTAAGAATAATTGCCGCTCGCCGGGGCATTCACGGGCACCGGGGACGGCGGGGGGACATGCGCGTCGCGCGCGTTGCCGCCCATCGTGCCCGCGGCTGCGTCACGGCGGGCATCGATGACGCCGATGCCTACGGTCACGGTACGGCCCGGATCGTACGGCAGCGTGGTCGTGATATCACGCTCGTTGTAGCGATAGACCACCGTATAGCCGCGAACGATCTCGCGCGTGGTCTCGACAGTGCGGCAGCGTTGCGGCTGCGAAGCGACCGCCGTCTGCCGATTGTCGACGCGGTCGCCGATCACCGCGCCCGCAATTGCGCCCGCTGCTGCCGCCGCCGTCCGGCCGCTGCCCCTTCCGACCTGCGCGCCGAGCAAGCCGCCGGCTACCCCGCCGACCACGGCACCGGCCATGCTGCGCTCCTGCGGCTGGACCGGCGCGCCTTGAGAGACGCACTCCTGGCGCGGTTCGACCACGCGCTCGACGACGGGCGTCACCGACATGACCGGCGCGGTGTCCGTGTAATCCATGCCCGATGCGCTGGTGCCCGACACGGCCAGCACTGCGGCGGCGATAATACGAAGTTTCATGTTCAGTCCTCCTGCAGGTTCTGATGCCAGTATTGGATCGCAAATCCGGTACGCGTGCTGCATAATTTACACCTCGTTACAGATGTTACCGGTGCGCAACCGGACGCCTATCACGCCCGCTTCCGGAAAGGCGCGGTAACGCCCGTCAACCCGCGCTTAATTTCTTGATTACCATCGATAAGACCGGAAACCTCGGACGCGGTTCCGAGCTAGCGGGCAATGTTAGGATTAGGGGGCCACAGGGAAGGAAATCGATGCGCGCACTATCGTTTCAGAGCGACGTCCCGCCCGCGCTGCGCAGGGGCGTGGATGCCGGCGCCCCGCGGTGACCGCGCATACGGACACCGCGCCGGTCGCTGCGGCGGCCCGCAGGAGCATCAGCGCGCACGGCGAATGGCGCGTGGTGCCCATGTTGCTGCCGTACCTGTGGGAGTACAAATGGCGCGTGACGCTTGCGCTCACGCTGCTGGTCGCGGCGAAGCTCGCCAATGTCGGCGTTCCCCTGGTGCTGAGGGAAGTGGTCGACTCGCTGGAGCCCACGCGCGCCATGGTCGCCGTTCCGTTCGCGCTGCTTGTCGCCTACGGCCTGCTGCGGATGTCGGCGACGCTGTTCGCCGAGTTGCGAGACGTGTTGTTCGTGCGCGTGGCGCAGCGCGCGATCCGCCGCATCGCGCTCAACGTGTTCCGCCACCTGCACAGCCTGAGCCTGCGCTTTCATCTCGAACGGCAGACGGGCGGCATGTCGCGCGACATCGAGCGCGGCACGAACGGCATCTCCACCCTGCTCTCGTTCCTGATTTTTTCCATCCTGCCCGTCATCCTCGAGTTCGTGCTGGTGGCGCTGGTATTGCTCGCCAAGTTCGACTGGCGTTTCGTGGCGGTGACCGTCGTCGCCATCACGCTCTACATACTGTTTACCGTCACCGTGACCGAGTGGCGCATGGGAATACGGCGCCGCGCCAACGAACTCGACTCACGCGCCAACTCGCGCGCGATCGACAGCCTGCTCAATTACGAAACGGTCAAGTACTTCAACAACGAGGAATACGAGGCGCGGCGCTACGACGACAGCCTCACCGAATACGAGTCGGCGGCGGTGACGAGCGAAGCATCGCTCGGTATCCTCAATATCGGCCAGAGCGCCATCATCGCTGCCGCCGTCACGGTGTTGATGGTGCTTGCCGCGGAAGGGGTGGTGGCGAAGACGCTTACGCTGGGGGATCTGGTGCTGATCAACGCGCTGCTGATACAGCTCTACATTCCGCTCAATCTTCTGGGCAGCGTCTACCGCAACATCAAGCAGTCGCTGATCGACATGGACCGCATGTTCATGCTGCTCGGCGAGAACCGGGAGATCCAGGATCGTCCGGATGCCGTGCCGCTGCCGGAGGGTGCGGCGACGATACGGTTCGAGCACGTCGATTTCAGCTACGAAGCGAAGCGCCAGATCCTGTTCGACGTGAGCCTGGAAGTTCCCGCCGGCAGCAAGGTGGCGGTGGTCGGACCGAGCGGCTCAGGCAAGTCGACGCTCGCGCGGCTGCTCTACCGCTTCTACGACGTCACTGCCGGGCGCATCGCCATCAACGGGCTGGATCTCAAGCAGGTGCAGCAGGCGAGCCTGCGCGCCGCGATCGGCATCGTGCCGCAGGATACGGTGCTGTTCAACGACACCATCCATTACAACATTCATTACGGCCGCCCGGCGGCGAGCCGCGAGGAGGTGATCGACGCTGCGCGTGCGGCACACATCCACGATTTCATCGCGAGCCTGCCCGAAGGTTACGAGGCGCGCGTCGGCGAACGCGGGCTCAAGCTTTCCGGCGGGGAGAAGCAGCGCGTGTCGATCGCGCGCGCGATTCTCAAGAATCCGCGCATCCTGATCTTCGACGAGGCCACCTCCGCGCTCGACTCGAAATCCGAAAAGGCGATCCAGGCCGAGCTCGACCGCGTCGCGCGCGGGCACACCACGCTCGCAATTGCGCACCGGCTCTCGACCATCATGGATGCCGATCAGATCATCGTGCTCGATCGTGGCCGCATCGTCGAACGCGGCACTCACGGCGAACTGCTCGCGCGCGGCGGCGCCTACGCCCAGATGTGGGCATTGCAGCAGGAGGAGGACGCCGAGCGCGAAACCCGCGAAGACGGCGTTCCGATGGCCGTCGCCCCCACGTAACGCACGCCGCAGGCGCTGCCGTCGCGGATAGGCGACCGTGGCCGGCTGCGTCAGCCGGCAGCGGGAAACCTTACCCGCACCGCCGTCCCGCGTCCGCCCGCGCCGGAGTCGAGGGAGACATCCGCGCCGTGGGCCTGTGCCACTTCGCGCACGATGGCGAGACCCAGCCCGCAGCCATCCGCGTCCGTACCGAGCAGGCGGTAGAAACGCTCGAACACGCGCTCGCGCTCGTCCTGGGGTATGCCGGCACCGTTGTCCTCGACTTGGAGCATGACCTCGGTTCCCTTACGCGTCACCTGAACGGTGACCCGGCCGCCAGGAGGGCTGTAACGTATCGCGTTGTCGAGCAGATTGCCGAGCATCTCGCGCAGCAGAATCGCGTTGCCCCTGACCATGAGCGGCTCGTCCGGACCTTCGAAACCGAGGTCGATGTTTCCTTGCAGCGCCTTGGGCACCCACTCGCTGGCCGCTTCCCGCATCTCGCGCCCGAGGTCCGTGGGATTCATCGCATGCGCAGCCTGAGCACCCGGTTCGGTGCGCGCGAGTGCGAGCAATTGGCGGATGAGCCGCGACAGCCGGGTAGTCGCAGTATGCAGTTGGTGCAGCACCTGCTGCTGTTGGGCTGGATCGGTGAGCCGCAGCGCGAGCTCGGTCTGGGTCTTGAG
>JACQGN010000070.1 GCA_016199545.1 Betaproteobacteria bacterium
ACCGCCACGCCGGCGAGCTTGGCCCGCTCGTTCATCGGCACGCCGAGCTTCTCGAAGGTGCGCAGGAGTTCGGGGTCGACCTCGTCCATGCTGGCAAGCTTTTTCGGCTTGGGTGCGGAGTAGTAGATGATGTCCTGGAAATCGATCTTCGGGTACTTGACGTTGGGCCAGGCCGGCTCCGGCATCGTCAGCCAGTGGCGGTACGCGCTCAGGCGGAACTCAAGCAACCACTCCGGCTCGTTCTTCTTCGCCGAGATCAGCCGGATGGTGTCCTCGCTCAACCCCTTGGGCGCGGTCTCGGACTCGATTTCAGTGACGAAACCGTGCTTGTAGGGCTGGTTGACCAGGTTTTCCAGAACTGTGCTCATGCGCGTTCCAAGAAAGCGTGAACGGTGAACAGTAAACGGTGAACGGTGAACACCGGGCTCATGCCGTGGCGGCCTATCCGCCCGTCACCAGCGCCTTGCCGGGTCTTGAGAAACCGCCCCATACGTCGTTTTCCGCCGACTGTCACTGTTCACGTTCACTGTTCACTGTTCACTTTGTCCTTGACGCTGAAGGATTCGCCGCAGCCGCAGGTTGCATCCACGTTGGGATTGTCGAACTTGAAGGCTTGCTTCAAACCCTCTTTCACGAAATCGAGCGTCGAGCCATCAAGAAATTCCAGCGCCTTGCCGTCCACCACCACCTTCGCTCCGTGCGACTCGAACGTCCGGTCGCCGGCATCGATCCCTTCGGCGTAATCATAGGTGTACGCAAAACCCGAGCACCCGACCTTCTTCACCCCGACCCTCAGGCCGAGGCCACGGCCGCGCTTCGCGAGCTGCGCCTGAATCTGTCTTGCCGCACTTTCCGTCAACTTGATCGCCATTTTTCCTTCACCCTTCACTCTTCACCCTTCACCCTTCACGAATTCATACCGCCACTGCGGCGAGGCGCCGCAGGCGCGTCACGACGCCCGATAACGCCACGACAAATTCTTCAACCTGCTGCACCGTGTTGGCCGCGCCCAGACTGAAGCGCACCGCGCCGCGCGCCAGTTCCGGGGGCACGCCCATCGCCAGCAGCGTGGCGCTGGGTTCGGTGCTGGCGCTGGAACACGCCGCGCCGGCCGCCACCGCGAATCCCACCTTGTCGAGTTCGATCACCACCGCCTCGCCGTCGATGTCCTTGAACGCGAAGTAGCTGGTATTCGGAATGCGCGGCGCGCGCCCCCCGAAAATCACTGCGCCCATGCGGTTCAATTCGCGCTCCAGCCGTGTGCGCAGCGCCGACAAACGCGCGGCAAGCTCGACCATGCGCCCCGCCGCAAGCTCGCAGGCCGCGCCGAACCCCACGATCGCCGGGACGTTTTCGGTTCCCGAGCGCAGCCCCCGCTCGTGGCCCCCACCGCCGATGATCGCCTTCAGTTCGAGCCGCTTGTCGACGATCAGCGCCGCAGCGCCCTTGGGTCCGTAGAGTTTGTGAGCGGATACGGTCATGGCGTGAACGCCGAGCGCCTCGAAATCGACCGGTATCTTGCCCAGCGCCTGCACCGCGTCGGTGTGCATCCAGGCCCGCGCACGGCGCGCGCGCTCGGCCACTGCGGCAACATCCTGGATCACGCCGGTTTCATTGTTGGCAAGCATCACCGACACGAGCCCCGTCGCTTCGCGCAGCGCGGCATCGACATCGGCGAGATCGATCTCGCCATCGCGCGTCACCGCCAGCCGGCGCAGCTTCCAGCCTGCCCGGGCGAGATCCTGCGCCGGCTTCGCCACGCAGGGATGCTCGATGCTGCTCACCGCGATCTGCGTGGGCTTGAGATACGCCGCCGCGCCCTTGACAAAGAGGTTGTTCGCCTCCGTGCCGCCGCTCACGAACACGACCTGCACTGGCTGCACATTCGCGATCGCAGCTACCTGCTCGCGCGCATGCTCAACGGCCTTGCGCGCCTGCGTGCCGAATTCGTGCCGGCTCGACGCATTGCCATACTGATTACGCAGATACGGCAACATCGCCGCCAGCACCCGTTCGTCGACGGGCGTGGTCGCGTTATGGTCGAAGTAGACGTGGGTCATCGGCCGCATCAGATCAACAGGCGGGAACGGGCACGTGTCTGCTTCCGCTCTCCCGCATGTCATGAACCGGAGCAATCCCCGACTCCTTCGCTTTCTGGTTGTCCACCAGGTGCCGCAGACTGACCGACCCGAGGTACTCGAATATGCGTTCGTTCAACGCCGCCCACAAGTCGTGCGTGAGGCACTTCTGGTCATCCTGGCAGTTTTCCTTGCCGCCGCATTGCGTTGCATCGATCGGTTCATCCACCGCGAGAATGATGTCGGCGACCGATATCTGCGCAATATCCTTGGCCAGGCAATATCCACCACCTGGACCGCGTACGCTATCGACCAGGTTATGCCGCCGCAGCTTGCCGAAAAGCTGCTCCAGATAGGAGAGCGAGATCTTCTGGCGCGCGCTGATCTGCGCGAGCGTGACCGGCCCCCTGCCGTGGCGCATTGCAAGATCGACCATTGCCGTTACCGCGAATCGTCCTTTGGTCGTCAGTCTCATGGCCCACCTCTCTAAATACTCAATAAATCAGTCACCTGCAACTCTTCAATACACTACTGAATTTGTCAACTATACCTATTCCGACCAATTTAGTCAACAATCTTGTTGAGTTGGTTCGCATCGAAAGTCATCTTGCCGCGCTCGTCGATCACCCCACCCAGGCGCTGGAGTTCGGCGGCGAGCCGCTCGATGCGCTTGTCGGTATCGACGCAATGTTCGATCAGTTCGTGGATCGCCTTGGCAACCGGATCGCTCAGATCCTTGACGACGGCGTAGGCCGCAAAGCGGCCCCCTGCCGGCTCGCCGCTCGCCTCGATGATCCGCGCCGGAATCCCGATCGCGGTCGCGCCGGGCGGCACGTCCTTGACGACGACCGCGTTCGAACCGATCTTCGCGCCATCTCCCACCGTAATGGGCCCGAGGATCTTTGCGCCGGCGCCCACCACCACATTCTTTCCCAGCGTGGGATGGCGCTTGCCCTTGTTCCAACTGGTGCCGCCAAGGGTGACGCCATGATAAAGCGTGCAGTCGTCTCCGATTTCCGCAGTCTCGCCGATGACCACCCCCATGCCGTGGTCGATGAAGAACCGCCGCCCGACAGCGGCGCCCGGGTGTATCTCGATCCCGGTGAGCCAGCGCCCAATATGCGAAACGATGCGCCCGCACCATTTCAGGCCGGCTCTCCAGAGGCAATGCGCCAGGCGATGAACCAGCATGGCGTGAAATCCCGGATAGCACGTGAGGACCTCCCACGTGTTACGCGCGGCCGGGTCGCGTTCGAATACGACCGCGATGTCCTCCTTCAGGCGGTTGAACATGGATGTTTCCCAGGTTGCATGAGCAAGAACTTACAATACCCCAGTATATCGATCAACTAATCCTGCGGGGGTTCCGATTGACAGCTTCAACTTCAAGGGTCCGCAATCAGGTTTTCACTGGCTTCCCCTCCCCCCCTTTTTCGTGGAGGCGGTCTTGCATAAGGAGTTTGTCGGGCCTACGCCCGGCAAACTCCTACCGCTTCGGCTTGTGCCGCTGAAACGATGTCACGATGCCGCGCAGAATGTTGATTTCCTCCCTTTCGACCCGCGCCCGCGCGAACAGGCGGCGCAGCCGCGGCATGAGCTTCTTCGGGTGCCGGGGATCGAAGAAACCTACCTCGATCATTGCCCGCTCGAGGTGCGCATAGAAGCCCTCGAGTTCCTCGAAACTCGCCAGTTGCCGCTGCTTGGCCGGACCCGCTGCGTCCCCCCTTGCTGCCAGCCGCAATTCATAGGCGATGACCTGCACCGCCGCTGCAAGATTGAGCGACGAGTAGCGGGAATTCGCCGGTATGGTCGCGAGCCTCTGGCAGCAGTTGACCTCGGCGGTGGTCAAGCCAAAGGTTTCATTCCCGAACACGCACGCCACCTGCTGCGCGCGCGCCACGCCAACCGCTTCCGCCGCCGCCTCGCGCGCCGTCATCTCCGGCACTGCGAGCTCGCGGCTGCGCGCCGTGCACGCAATCGCGAGCCCGACACCCTGCAATGCTTCATCGAGCGCCGAGCAAACCGTGGCGTGCGCGAGCACATCGGTCGCACGCGAAGCTCTCCATTCGGCTTCCGGATCGGGAAAGCGCCTGGGTGCGACGAGATAGAGCCGCGCGAGCCCCATCGTCTTCATCGCGCGCGCCGCCGCACCGATGTTGCCGGGGTGCACCGGTGCGCACAGCACGACGCGGATATTTTTCAGCGGATCGGCGGCGTTCACTTGAAAGATGGTAATCGATGATTCCAGAGGATCGCACGATTCGGACACCGCAGCGCCGCCGATAACGCGTTCCCATTCCCGACATCGTGCTGGTGGTGCGCCCGTGATTCCCGCGACCGAGGTTTTGCGCCGCGGTGTTCATTCTACTGGGATTAATCGGCGGCGTTCCCGTAAAATATGCGGCTGGTTCCTCCTGCCCGCCCGCCCGATTTACACCACTCGCGCCGCCGATCATGCATCCGATGCTCAATATCGCGGTGAAAGCCGCGCGCCGCGCGGGCAACGCGATCAATCGCGCGAGCCGCAACCTCGACATCCTGGCAATCAGGGAAAAGCTCGCGAACGATTACGTTTCCGAGGTCGATCATGAGGCCGAGCAGGTGATCATCCGGACGCTGCTCGATGCCTATCCGGGACATTCGATTCTAGCAGAAGAAAGCGGCGCGGCCGGGCACTCGGATTTTCAATGGATCATCGATCCGCTCGACGGCACCACCAACTATCTGCATGGATTTCCGCAGTTCGCGGTCGCGATCGCGCTCGCGCACAAGGGGATCGTCACCCAGGCGGTAGTCTACGATCCTTCGCGCAACGATCTGTTCACCGCGACGCGCGGCGGCGGCGCGTTCCTCAACGATACTCGCATTCGCGTCAGCAAGCGCACGCGTCTCGCGGGCAGCCTTGTCGGAACCGGGTTTCCCTTCCGGCAATTCGAACACGTCGACAGCTACCTCGCGATGTTGCGTGACATCATGAGGCACACCGCCGGGGTGCGCCGCGTGGGGTCGGCGGCACTCGATCTCGCCTACGTCGCCGCCGGGCGGCTCGACGCCTTCTGGGAGCTCGGCCTCGGTCCGTGGGACATGGCAGCGGGTTCGTTGCTGATCACCGAAGCGGGAGGATTGGTAGGCGACCTGGAGGGCGATGCCGGCTATATGAAAAGCGGTCACATCGTCGCGGGCGCGCCCAAGGTCTTCGTCGAACTCCTCCAGCGCCTTGCGCCACATCTCACGCCGGCTCTCAGGGGCCAACCAGCGTAGTGCGGAAAGGCATTCGCCACTACGTGTCCTGCCCGCATTAACGCGGGGTCGACACCGACCGCGCCAGCGCCTCCGCGAGAGCCGGGTCGAGCTGACGCAGTACTACCACGACCTCCTCGAACTCACGTTTCCGCTTCAGTTTCGCATACGCCGAACCCATTCCAAACCACGCCTGCGCAAAGCGGTTATCCAGCCTCACGGCTTCCCGATATCCGGCGAGCGCCGATTCGAAGCGGCCAAGATCGCGATAACTCTCCCCCAGCAGGAACCACGTCGGCGCGGCGTCGCTGCGTATGCGCAAGGCGTTGTCGAGCGTGCGGATCGCCTGCGGCAGTTGGCCGGCAGAGCGCTGGGCCTGGGCAAGCAGGTTCCAGCCCAGGATGTCATCGGGCGCGACACGCACCATTTCCCCGAAGCTGCGCACCGCCTCGTCGTGCCGCCCGAGTTGCGAATATGCGTATCCGGCAACCAGCCACCAATCGGGGTTGCGCGGGTCCTTGGCGACGTTCTCCTCGGCAAAGCGCGCCATCCCGTCCCAATCGCCGCGGCGTTCGAGCTCTGCCAGGTGGCTGCGGTTCGTGTCGTCGACTTTTTCAAGATTGCCCAACAGCACGGGGAGAGTGTTGCCCGGCAGCACCTGCAGCAGCAGCGCGGCTTGCGGCGTGCAGCCCGCAAGCAACACCAACGCAAGAGCGATCAGCCCGACCAGTTTTCGCTGTAACGGCATCGTTGCTGCGCGCTTTTTTGCTCACCCAATTGCTGCATTGTAGCGCCTCAACCAGGACGTCCACCGCGCGCTTATGCCGTTGCAAGGAAGGGAAAATCGATTCCCGGATCGCGCCCGCTCACGATCTCGGCGAGCGCGCGCCCCGATCCGCAGGCGAGCGTCCAGCCGAGCGTGCCGTGCCCGGTGTTCAGAAACAGGTTGCGGTAGCGCGTGCGGCCGATCAACGGTACGTTCCCCGGGGTCGCCGGGCGCAGGCCCGCCCAGAATTCGGCGCGCACCCGTTCTCCCACTCCCGGCAACAAGTCGAACACGCGCGTGAGAATGCGCTCGCAGCGCGCGATATCGACGCCCGTGTCGTAGCCTGCGAGCTCCGCGGTTCCCGCCACACGCAGGCGCTCCCCCAGGCGCGAGAACACGAGCTTCCGTGCTTCATCCGTGAGGCTCACCGTCGGCGCCTGCTCGCCGTCTGTCAGCGGAAGCGTGACGGAGTACCCCTTCACTGGATATACCGGTACGCCGATCCCGAGCGGGCGCACGAGCCGCGCGCTGTAGCTTCCCATCGCCACCACATACGCGTCGGCATCCATGCGCGTGAGGCCGCGCTCGGCCGAGGCGGCTCGAACCCGCAGCACCCGGCCGCGCTCCACCTCGAAGCCCTCGATCGTTTCTCCAAAACGCAGGCGTACTCCGCGCTGCGCGCACAGCGCCGCGAGCCGCTCCGTGAAGGCCCGCGCATCGCCCGAGGCGTCCCGCGGCGCAAAGATTCCCCCGGCAAGGCGCGGGCTCGCATGTTGCAACGCGGGCTCGATCGCAACACATTCGGCGGCGGTCTTCACTTCGCGCAGGCAGCCGTACGGCCGCAGCAGCTCGGCGGATGCCGCGGCTCGCTCGAAGTCGCCGCGCTCGGTGTAGAAACTCAGAATCCCGCGCGCGAGGTGATCGAAGGCGATACCGGTTGCGCCGCGCAAGGCGTCAAGCGCGGCTGCGCTGTCGAGTGCGAGCGTCAGGATCGCGCGCGCGTTCGCCAGCGAGCGGCGCGGCGTGCACGCGAGCAGAAAGCGCGCGGCCCACAACCATTGGTGTGGGTCGGCCCGCAGCCGGAACACGAGCGGCGAATCGCGCCGCCCGAACCAGCGCAGCATCTGACGCGGCACGCCCGGATTCGCCCACGGCTCGGCGTGTGTTACCGAGAGTTGCCCGCCGTTGGCAAAGCTCGTTTCGAGCGCCGGCCCCGCCTGGCGGTCGACGAGTGTCACCTCGTGGCCCGCCTCGCGCAGGTACCACGCCGCGGCGACGCCGATCACACCGGCGCCGAGCACCGTCACGTTCATGCGAACTCGCCCGGCAGCGCCAATGCATGCGCCAAACATGTCAAAATAGCCCGCCCCATCCTTTCATTTTACCCACCGCCCGCATGCAGGCCCTGGAGCGCCACACCCCATGATGCAGCAGCGCGATTTCCCTATGAAAACCGCACCGCGATTTGCGCGATCTATACTGGGACCTGTACTGAAATTCCGCCGGCACCCGGCTTCCGTGAGTAACCACTGATTGGGGCGGTAAGCCCCGGCGGATGTCCATCGAACACGACAGCGTTCACGACGAGCCCTGATGCCACAAGGCGAAGCCGCATTCTCCGCGCGGATCGTCAGGCGCCGAGGAGACGGCGCGACAGCAGCGACTGCATGTCCCGGCGGCCATCCGCGATCAGGTAGATGAAGACTTGCTTCCCAATGACGCGATAGATGAGCCGATACGGCTTGAAGAAGGTCTGGCGATATTCCCGGATGCCCAGGGCTTGCAGTTCCTTCGGATGCGGGCCGCGATCGGGGAAAGTGGCCAGGCGTTCGGCCACTTCGAGCAACCGGTTCAATACGTAATCTGCTTTTTCCGGCGAATCGAATTCGGCGATGTGGTCGTAGAGCTCTTCCAGATCGCGCTCCGCGCCCTGCGTGATCAGGACTTCGTAGCGCATCAACCGCCGTTCTTCTTCGCCCGCAGCCGGCGCACGACATCAACAACGGGCTTGACCTTTCCCTCCTCGGCCTCGCGGTTGGCCAGCGCCAGAATCTTGAGCAGGGCGAGCGTTTCCTGCATCTCCTCGTACGAGGCGACATCCTGTATCACGGCCTTTGCTTCGCCGTTTTGCGTGATCAACATTGGTTCCCGTTTCTCAGCCAGCTTGTCCAGGATTTCCGCGGCGTTCGCCTTCAGATAGCTGATCGGCTTGATTTGAGATGAGCGCATGGTCGAGTTCCGATTCACAAGAGAGGACTAAATATAGTCCATTATCAGTTCACGGGCAATAGCGTTGGTGGCTCCCCTGATCCGGGGCAACGGACAGAGTGACGGCTGACGATAGGTCGGACCTTGTTGGCTGCCAGGTAGCCTCGCAAGCAGTCTGCCGTCAGTCTGCCACCCCGGCCGAGCCGGGGGCTCTCTCTTGGTGGGCTAGGGATACCCGAGCCGACGATGTCACCGACCATCGAGCCGAGAGTGATATTTCAATTTTCCACCGGCCTTTCGAAGAAAAAACACTCAGGCAGGAACGCCTGCGCCATGTGCTCGGTGTCCTTCGCAGATATGCCGCAGGCGCAGAAATGCTCTCGCCAAGTTCGTACCGTCGCTACGACGCTCTCGATTTCCTTCCTCGCCGCTTCGGCGGTCAGTCCGAACCGCTGGCACTGCGAAAGCAGGTTGTAGACGCTCGCCGTGCGGCCGTAGGTGCCGATGGTCATCGCGAGGTCCCTGCGTTCGAGGCTGACCAAGGGGGCCGGCACTAGAT
>JACQGN010000065.1 GCA_016199545.1 Betaproteobacteria bacterium
CCTCGCAGATCATGCGGTAGGTGCCTGGCTGGTTCGCCTGGAACTTGAGCAGCACCTGCTCGCCGCGCGCGAACTCGCCAGCCTTCAGTTTGGCCGGGTCCTCGAACGCGTTGGGATTCGCTCGGGCGACCAGCTTGCCGACGACTTTGCCGGCATCGTCAATGATCGCGGCTCCCTCGGTGCCGACCTCCGTGCCCTCGATCGTCACGTTGTGATGGTCCCCCTTGAGGTCATGGATCCGCAGGTTCACGCAGTCGCCCCGCCTCACGATGATGACCGAAGGGTCGAACGTGTAACGCTCCAGCTTGGAGTTCGCCGCCCGTACCATTCCCCGGTCGGTATATGCCGCGGGTTTCTTATCGCGGTCTTTGGGTACGGTGTCCCATTCACCGACAGTGACGAGGTAATCCCTGACCGGCGCGTTGGCCGCGCAGTTCGGCGACAGCCCGGCGGCTTTCGCTTTCGCCGCAGGTTGAGCCGCAATCGCGCCAGGTGCTGCCGTGATCACGGCGGCAGCTATTGCTGCAAACATTGTCCGCTTGCTCATAATGCCTCCTTTTCGGTTCGTTCGGTTGGCGTTCCAACCTGCTGCATGCTGCAGGAAGTGAAACAATCGGACAACGGACCGCGGGCGCTGATTTGGTGCGACCTTGGTGCCGCGAATCCAGGACTTTGGTCCGTAGGTGCGTCGGACCCAGCCTGCTACAATGAATCCGTCGACATGAAACTTCTTGCCAGGTTGAGTCTCGTGCGCCTGCTGCTCGCGGGGGGAGGCGTCATTTTGTTGGCCGGGATGTTGGTCATCGGCACCTGGGTGCAGTGGGAGATCGAAAGCGGAGTCATCAGTCGCGCGGGTGCGGTGACCAGCCTCTATGTGGACAGTTTCGTTTCTCCGCATCTGCAGTCACTCGCACACAGCGGGCAGTTGGGCGAGGCGGACCGGGCTGCGTTGGGCCGGCTGCTCTCCGGCACTGCGCTCGGGCAGCACATCGTGGCATTCAAGATATGGACGTCCGACGGTCGCGTGCTGTACAGCACCAACCCAACCATCGTCGGACGGCAGTTTTCCGTCAAACCGGCGCTCGCCTCCGCGTTTGCCAGCGAGGTGCATTCCGAGATTTCCGACCTCAAGGAGCCGGAGAACGAGTTCGAGCGCCAGCGTTGGCCACGCCTTCTGGAAACCTATGCGCCAGTCCGCGCTGCAAACACGGGAGCGATCCTGGCCGTGTCGGAGTTCTATCAGACGACCGACGACCTGGAACAGCAAGTGCGCACCGCGCGGCTGCGCAGTTGGTTCATGGTGAGCACGGCGACGCTGGTGATTTTTCTGCTGCTCGCCGCCTTGGTGAAGCGCGCGAGCAATACCATCGTCACGCAGCAAGGCGAGTTGCGTGAAAAGGTGTCGCAACTCACCACGCTGCTCGCCCAGAACGAGCAGCTTCACGAACGCGTGCGCCGCGCCGCTGCTCGCACCACGGCGCTGAACGAGCGCTTTCTGCACCGCGTCGCCGCCGACTTGCACGACGGCCCGGGCCAGGGCTTGGCGCTGGCGCTGATGCGGATGGACTCATTGGCTGACGTGTGCAGCACCTGCCCCGCCGCCATTGCCAAGGACCGCAGCGTGGGCGAGGAGTTCCGCACGCTTCATTCCGCGCTCCAGGCCGCGCTCGAGGATCTGCGCGCCATTTCGGGCGGACTGCACCTGCCGGAAATCGAGCAACTGTCGCTCGGTGACACGGCGCGGCGTGCGGTGCGCGACTACGAGCGCAAAGCGGGGCTCGCGGTAGCGCTCGCGGTCGATGACATCCCCGACGAAGCACCGCTGCCGGTCAAGATCACCCTGTTCCGCTTGCTGCAGGAATCGCTTGCCAACGGCTACCGGCACGGCGGTGGCGCCGGCCAACGGGCGCAACTCGCGAAGCGCGACGGGCATTTGCTCGTCGAGGTCACCGACAGCGGAAAAGGATTCGATCCGGATTCGGCAGCTACCGAGGGCCATCTAGGGTTGGCGGGAATGCGCGAGCGTGTGGAGATTCTGGGCGGCACTTTTGGCGTGGACAGCGCATCGGGCAAGGGAACGGTGATCCGGGCGACGCTGCCCCTGGCACTGGCGGAGCAAGACGGTGGGTGAACCGATCCGCATCCTGATTGCGGACGATCATCCGCTGTTTCGCGAAGGCGTGAGTCATTCGCTCGCATCCGAACCGGAGTTCAGCATCGTCGGCGAGGCCGCGAGCGGCGAAGAGGCCCTACAGCTCGCGCGCGATCTGTTGCCGGACGTGGTGCTGCTCGATATCGCGATGCCGGGATGGGGTGGATTGCTCGCCGCAGAAAAAATTGCTACTGCGTGTCCCGCGAGCAAGATTGTCATGTTGACGGTGTTCGAGGATCAGGACAAGTTGCTGGCAGCGTTCAAGGCCGGCGCCCGCGCATACGTGCTGAAAGGCGTATCAGCGCGGGAGCTCGTAAGCGTCGTGTGCGGCGCAGCTCAGGGCGAGATCTATGTATCGCCTTCGCTTGCCGCCGGAATTCTGGTCGCGCTCACGCGCGGCCGTCCGGCCGATCCGCTGGAAGAGCTGACCGAACGGGAGCGCGAGATTCTCACGCGCGTCGGCCAGGGCCTGACCAATCGCGAAATCGGCGACCGTCTCCACCTCTCCGAGAAAACCATCAAGCATTACATCACCAACATCCTGCAGAAGCTGCAGGTGCGCAGCCGGGTGGAAGCGGCGCTGATCGCCGCACGGCTGGCACCACGCGGGCCGCTGGCGAAGCGGGAGCCGGGGCACTGACTTCAGAATTGAGGATCGAGCAAGGCATGGCGCATCGCGCGCCATGCGTTCTCGTCTCAATTCTCGGTCCTCAATCCTGAATCCCCAGTCCTAGTATTTCTGCGTGAGCCCCTGCTGGCGGGAATAGAAGGCGGCGAGGTCCTCGATGTCGCGCAGGGCAAGATTGGCGGCCTGCGGCGCCATGATCGCGTTCTTGCGCGCCCCGCTCTTGTAGTCTTTCATCGCCTTCACCAGGTAGTCCGCGTGCTGGCCGGCGAGCCGCGGAAAATCCGCCGTCACGCCGTTGCCGTCGGCGCCGTGACACGCGGCGCAGGTCTTCGATTTCGCCTGGCCGGCGGCCGGATTTCCCGCCAGCGCGTTGCCGCTCGCGACGAGGACGCTCAGCGACGCGAGCACCCAGATACGTTTCATCATTGCGTCTTCTGTGCCCTACTTGCCCGCCGACCGGGTCGAGCCGGTTGCATAGTACGCGGCCAGATCAGCCATGTCCTTGTCGCTGAGATCCGCCGCGATCGCCTTCATCGTCGCATTCCTGCGCTCGCCGGACTTGTACGCCTGCAGGGCTTTCACGATGTACGCGGCGTGCTGCCCGCCGAGTTTGGGCACGCTGTAGACTTCCGGAAACGCCGCCCTGTAGCCGGCGATGCCGTGGCACCCGGCGCACATCCGCGTCTTGTCCTTGCCGGCCGCCGGATCGCCGCCAGCAGCGTGCAGCGTGCCTGCATAACCGAGAACAAGAGCCGCAGCACAGAACGAAGCGAGACGTTTCATGCGCGGATGACTCTCCTGTGAGCGGATACCGTGACGGTGGCAGATTATACCGGAAACCCGAGCGTTGCCGCGCCTTGGACGATGGCCGATAATGAGACGCAGGCCTCCTTTGTAATTTCGCTACTCCCGCACGCGAGTGGATCATCACCCATCCCCCACACGTCGCATCCGGCTGTCGCGCCTGTTTCCATTTCTGGGCTGGCGGCAGCGGGTAAATCGGGGGACGCTGCGCGCGGACGCCATCGCAGGATTGGTGGGCGCGGCGATCGTGCTGCCGCAGGCGGTGGCCTTCGCCACGCTGGCGGGCATGCCTCCGCAATACGGCCTCTACGCGGCAATAGTGCCGGCGATCGTCGCCGCCTTGTTCGGCTCTTCCTGGCATCTGGTGTCAGGACCCACCAACGTGATTTCGATCTTTGTTTTCGCGAGCTTGAGCCCCCTCGTGGAGCCCGGCGGCGAGGAATACATCCGCCTGGTGCTGACGCTGACGCTGCTCACGGGGATCATGCAGCTTGCGATGGGGCTGGCGCGCATGGGGGCGCTGGTCAACTTCATTTCGCATACCGTGGTCGTCAGCTTCACCGCCGGAGCAGCCTGCCTCATCGTGGTGGCGCAGCTCGGGAATTTCTTCGGCATCGCCCTCGAGCGCGGCGCATCGTTCAGCCGGACACTGACGGACTTCCTGCTTCACCTCAATGGCATCAACCCCTACGTGACCGCAGTCGGCGTACTCACGCTGCTTACCGGCATTGCGATTCCGCGCTTCTGGCCGAAGTTTCCCTACATGATCGGCGCGATGCTCGCCGGCAGCGGGTTCGCGCTCGCGCTCGATGCGTTATTTGGACCGGAAACCACGCAGATCGCCACGGTCGGCGCGCTGACGGCGATGCTGCCGGCCCTGTCGGTTCCCGACCTCTCGCCCAACGCGATCCGCGATACCCTGCCGGTCGCCCTTGCCGTGACGATACTCGCGCTCACCGAGGCGGTATCGATCGCCCGCGCCATCGCCATCAAGTCGGGGCAGCGCATCGACGCCAACCAGGAGTTCATCGGACAGGGGCTGTCCAATGTCTGCGGAAGTTTCTTTTCCGCCTATGCCAGCAGCGGCTCGTTCAACCGCAGCGGCGCCAATTACGACGCGGGCGCGCACACGCCGCTTGCCGCCGTCTTTGCGGCGCTGTTTCTGATCGCGATCCTGTTTGCGCTCGGCCGGTTCGTTGCATACCTGCCGCTTGCCGTGATGGGCGCCATCCTGTTCCTGGTCGCGTACGGGCTCTTCGACCTGCACCACATCCGCAATATCGTGCGCGCCAGCCGCCGCGAAACCGCGGTGATGCTGCTCACCTTCATGGCGGCAATCTTCGCGGACCTCGAATTCGCGATTTACGCCGGCGTGCTGCTGTCGCTCATGCTCTACCTCACCCGCACCTCGCATCCGATGGTGCTGGACGTCAAGCCCGATCCGGCGCCCGACAGCTATCACTTCACCGCCGACAGCAGCCTGCCCGACTGCCCCCAGTTGAAGATGCTGCGCGTGAACGGCTCGATCTTCTTTGGCGCCGTGGACCACGTGCGCGGCCACCTGGAAACAGTGGACGAACTGAACCCCGGGCAAAAGTACGTGCTCATCGTCGCGAGCGGCATCAACTTCGTGGACATCGCCGGCGCCGAGATGCTGGCGCAGGAGGCGCGGCGGCGGCAACGCCTGGGAGGCGGACTGTATTTCTACCGGCTCAAGGACGCAGCGCGCGCCGTGCTCGCGCGAGGGGGCTACCTGGAGCAGATCGGAGCCGATAACATCTTCCCGGTAAAGACGCGCGCCGTGGCCGCCATCTACCCGAAGCTCGATTCCGGGATCTGCCGCCAGTGCCAGGTGCGGATTTTCCGTGAGTGTCACCAGGCGTTGCCGGACGGCCAGCCGGTTTCGCCCCTGCGCGTTGCGGACAAGTAGGGCGCTCGAAGCCGGCAGATGCGCCACGCGGCCTCAGAGCCGCGCGGGCGCGGCGCCGTATCCCCGCACCATGGCGCCGAGGATGATGAGACCGCCCACGCACAGCGCCAGCACGAGAAAAACAAGACTTGCGTAGGTCAGGAACGTCGCAGCTTCCCGGGAAAAATCCACCTTGCCAAGCTCGCGCAGATACACCGGAACCACCAGTGCACGGCTGACCGCGACGATCAGCATGATCGCGGCCATCACCAGCTTGATCACATACGGCTTCACGAAAGTGGTGCCGATCGCTCCGAGCTGAACGCCGAACAGCGACCCGGCCAGCAGGATCAGGGTGAGCCGGATGTCGACCAGGCCGTGCAACGCGTATTTGATCGCGCCCCCCAGGCCCATGAAAAACGCGATGACGAGCTCGGTCGCGGTGGCCACGATCGCAGGCGCCCCAAGCACGTACATCATCCCCGGAACCCCGATGAACCCGCCCACCGCGATCGTGGCCGCCAGCATTCCGGTGGCAAACCCCAGGGGGAGTGTGAACAGCGCCGACACCCTGACTCCTGCCGCTTCGAAATGCATCATCGTGCCGGGAATCTCCACGGACTGCACCCATTTCGCGAGACGTGAAACGCGATCGGCCGCATGAGCTGGCCCGGGACGACGCGACTCGAAGACATCGTGCAGCACAAACCCGCCGACGATCGTCAGCACGATGACGAACGCGAGGCTGACGTAAAGATTGGACCCGGCTTCCCCATAAAGTTGCCTGATCCGGTCCTGGATATCGACGCCCACCCAGACCCCGACGGCAGCCGATGCCGCCATGACCATCCCCAGTTTCACGTCGACATGCCCGAAGCGGTAGCGTTTGTAGGCGCCCACGATGGCCTTGGGAAACTTGTGGCAGATGTTGCTCGCCACCGCCACGACACCGGGAACACCCATGCTCATCATCGCCGGCGTCAGGACAAATGCGCCGCCGGAACCGATGAATCCGCTGATCAGCCCGCCCAGGAAGCCGATCACCAGCAGCGCAACGACGTTGCCTCCCGACAGATCGATGAACTGGATTGGCGCCTCGTCCATCCTAGCCTCTTTCGCGACGCGCCGTGATTCCCAGGACGTCCCAGAAGTACGACGCGAATGCCCCATGGACGAAGGAAAAAGCGAGCGCGGCGATCACCGGCAGCAGCGGATACCAGCCGTCGGTCCGCGTAAATGCCGTCATGATTTCCCGTTCGTAAACGTACAACAGGATGTAGAGCGCGCAGGACGCCATGCCGGACACGCACAGCTTCAGGTACGGTTTTCGCATCGGGTCGCGACTCGCTGATAGCCGATGCGGCGAGGATAACAAAAAAGCACTGTTCTGCGAGCGGTTTTGCATTTGGCAGCCTGCCGGAGCTTCACGTCCGACAGGCTGCCAGGCAGTGAGACAGCCTGATCCGGAATGACTGTCGTGGTTCCGGCGGCCTTTGCGTGACCTCCGGGCAAACCGTTAGAATGACCCCCGGCATGGGACATCGGCTGACCAGGATCTATACCCGCACCGGTGATCGGGGTACCACCGGGCTCGCGGACGGCTCGCGCGTCGCCAAGGACGCCGCGCGCATCGAAGCGATGGGCGCCATCGATGAACTGAACGCCACGCTCGGGGTGCTGCTGGCGGAGAACCTGCCCGACGACGTACGCGCGGTTCTCACCGGCGTACAGCATGATCTCTTCGATCTCGGCGGCGAGTTGAGCGTGCCCGGCCACCCGGTCATGGGGGAGGCCCACGTCGTGCGGCTGGAGGGCCTGCTTGAACAATTCAATGCCCCTCTTCCGCCGCTCAAGGATTTCGTGCTCCCCGGCGGCTCGCGTGCCGCGAGTCTCGCGCATGTCGTGCGCACGGTGTGCCGCCGCGCCGAGCGCAGGCTGGCGGCCCTCTCTCATGCTGAAAAGCTTGCGCCCGCTGTGCTGCAGTACGTGAATCGCCTGTCGGATCTGATGTTCGTCCTGGCGCGAACGCTGAACCGCCGTGCGGGCGGCAGCGACGTGCTGTGGCAGCCCGGGGAGGACGGGAAACATGAAAAGCGTGAGCCGTGAACGGTGAGCCGACGGGACCCCACATGCGCGGAACGTTGTCGGATCACGGATCACGAGGCACGCCGTTTTGAATCCGCTGCCCGTCCATGAACCGCCCCGCGCCTGATGCGCTGGCCGCCCGGTTGGCCACCCTCCTCGCCGAGTGCGCGCTGGGCGACCGAAGCGCCTTCGCCGAGCTTTATCGCGCCACCGCGCCGAAACTGTTTGGCGTCGCCGTTCGTATATTGCACAGGGAAGACTGGGCCGAGGACGTGCTGCAGGAGTGCTACGTGAGCGTCTGGAACCACGCGGCCGACTATGCGGTATCGAAAAGCGCTCCGCTGACATGGATGACGAGTATCGTCCGCAATCGCTGCCTCGACTGGCTGCGCCGCCCGCACCCGGAAAGCGGGAGCGAGGAATACGACATACTGGCCGGCGCGTGGCGGGACGACGGGCCGGGCCCACTGGAGCAACTCCTCGCCGCGGCGGAAGCGGCCGCGCTGGCGCGCTGCATGGGCCAACTCGAGAGCAAACAGCGTCAAAGCATCATGCTCGCGTTTTTCCACGGTCTGAGCCATTCCGAACTGGCCGCGCACATGCGGCAACCGCTCGGCACGGTGAAGACCTGGGTGCGCAGAGGGCTGGAGCGCCTTAAGGGCTGCCTGTCGGGAACATGAGATACAGCAATCCACAGCTTCGGGACAAGCTCGCCGCCGAGTACGTGCTGGGCACGCTACTCGGGCGCGCGCGGGCGCGCTTCCAGGCCCTGCTGCGCTACGACGCGGACTTGAGGGGCCTGGTCGCGGAGTGGGAAGCGCGGCTGACCCCGCTTGCCGCCGCG
>JACQGN010000077.1 GCA_016199545.1 Betaproteobacteria bacterium
AAAGTGATGCCGGCGCAGGACAGCGCGGGCAAGCGCACGTCGCGGGTGTCGGCGGTCTATGACGCCGCGCCGCGCCGGAGCTTCGTCGCGGCGTTGAAGGACATTCCGGAGGTGTGGGAAATCAGCTACGACGAGAAGGCGGAGCCGATCCCGGTGGGCCTCATTCACGATTTCAGGTACCAGGAAGGCAGCTTCATCCCCGGCCGTTTCAATCCCCGCCGCAGCGTGCTTACCGACTATCTCGATGATTTCTTTTTCACCGCCAACTATAACGAGCTCCTCGCGACCTCGCGCGACGGAGGCCGGGCTCAAGTCGTGCATCTCGACGCGCGGCGCGGCATCGCCAGTGTGGACATGCCGGGTATGCCGCACCTGGGTTCCGGCATCACGTGGGATTACCGCGGACGCACGGTGATGGCGACGCCCAACCTGAAAGTGGGGGTCGTCACGGTGATCGACATCAAGGACTGGCGCAAGTTGAAGGAGATTCCGACGCTCGGTCCGGGCTTTTTCATGCGCAGCCATGAGAACTCGCGCTTTGCCTGGGTCGATGCCATGATGAGCCCGCACCGGGATACGCTTCAGGTCATCGACAAGGAGACGCTCGAGGTGGTCGGATCGGTGCGCCCGGTTCCCGGCAAGACGCTGGCGCACGTCGAGTTCACGCGCGACGGCCGCTACGTGCTCGCGAGCCTGTGGGAGATGGACGGAGCGCTGATCGTGTTCGATGCCGCGACCTTCAGGGAGGTGAAGCGCATTCCCATGCGCCGGCCGGTGGGCAAGTACAACGTCTACAACAAAATCATCCGCTCCGAAGGGACGAGCCACTGAATCTTCATTGCTGACCGGCTTGTCTGCCCCAGCGTGCGCACTATGCGCCGGGGTCCGCCTTTTCCCGGTTCCGCTCTCTCCACCAGCGTCCGATCCCGTC
This sequence comes from Betaproteobacteria bacterium, assembly GCA_016199545.1. Classification (GTDB taxonomy): domain Bacteria; phylum Pseudomonadota; class Gammaproteobacteria; order Burkholderiales; family SG8-41; genus DSOT01. The sequence continues at coordinate 932 of JACQGN010000077.1, forward strand.
ACGCGACGGGCGGGGCCCCGCCGAATAAGGTGCGCCGGCCGAGGGCCTTCTCGACGGCGGCGATCAGCTTCTCCTTCTCCACCGGCTTCACGAGGTACTCCACGACGCCTTCCTTCATGAAATCCACGGCGAGGTTCACGTCGGGGTAGCCCGTCAACACGATCACCGGGATCGAAGGATACTGGCGGCGGAAGAAGGCTACCGCCTCGACGCCATTGATCTTCGGCATGCGCACGTCGCAGATGATCGTCTCCACCTCGAGCACGTTCTCCGCGCCGATGGTCTTGATCGCCTTCTCGCCGTCCTCCGCCTCGACGACGGTCAGGTTCGTCCCTTCGAGTTGCAGCCGGATGGTGTTCCGGACCGCTTCCTCGTCATCGATTACCAGAATCTTGCGCAACATTCGGCTTCCGCCTTTCAGTGGTTTCCTCAATCGGGAACTGGATCGTGCACAACGTCCCCTCGTTCGGCGCGCTCTCGAAGGCGACGGTGCCGCCGTATTTCTCGACGATTTGCCGGACGATGAACAGGCCCAGGCCGTCGCCCGCGTCCGGGCCCTTGGTGGTGAAGAACGGATCGAAGATCCGTTTCAGGTGTTCGGCCGGGATTCCGGTACCCGTGTCGCGGATCTGGATCACGACCTGATCGGCCTCCGTGTGGCTGCGGATGTCCAGGACCCCTCCGGACTCCATGGCCTGGATGGCGTTGCGAATGACGTTGAAGAGCGCCTGCTGGATGTCTTCCGATTTCGCCCGGATCCCGGGCACGGGGCCGAGATCGAGGTTGATCTGAACATGGTCGCTCAACACGGAGCGCCTGGCCATCGCGGCCGCGGCGCCCAGTTTCTCGTTTACATTCACCGGCTCCAGGTCGTGCTTCTCCGCCGGCCGGGCGTATTCGGTCAGGTTGCGCACGATCTGCGCGATGCGCTTTGTCTGGGTAATGATGCTTCGCCCGTGCTTGCGGCTCGACTCGAGATCGGCCCCGTCGCGGATCGCCTCGGCCATTCCCAGGATGGCGTAAAGCGGATTGTTGATCTCGTGGCCGATTCCGCTCGCCATGGCGCCAATCGCGGCCATCTTCTCCGCCTGGACGAGGCGGGCCTGGCTCGCGCGCAGCGCTTCCATCTGTTTCAGGCGCTCGCTGATATCCTGAATAATTACGGTGGCGATCACACAACCGTCGCGCGCCACGCGCGAGATGGCGGCCTCGGCCGCGAACTCGCTGCCGTCGCGCCGCAGGCCGGCGATCTGGGCGCGCCCGCCCATGCGCCGCGACGACTCGCCCGAGGCCATGTACGTGGCGACGTGGCGGGCGTGGGCCGTGCGGAACCGCGGCGGGATCAACTCGTCCATCGACCTGCCGACGGCCTCCAGGGCGGAATAGCCGAAGAGCTGCTCGGCGCGTTTGTTGAACATGCGGATACGCTGATCCTCGCCGATCGAGATGATGGCCTCGCCGACCTGGTCGAGGACAGCGGCCAGCAGCGCGCGCGAGGTCTCGCGCCCCGGGATGGGTTCCATGTTCGCGGTCTCTTCCTCGCGCGGCTCTTCGGCAATTCCCGTTACTCGGGGGCGGGCGCTGGGCGAGCCCCCCGCCAAGGATACTCCTGTCACTTCCCGCCGGGGTCGGCCGCGATCTTCGGTGGCGCGATCCCGTATTCACGAATCAGGCGCCTGAGGCGCGGGCGCGAAACGCCGAGGATCTCGCACGCCCGGGTGCGATGCCAGCCGGTGGCCGCCAGCACGCGCTCGATGTGCTCGCGTTCGATGTCACGCAGGCTGAGCTCGGTTAGTGCACGTGCGGATGGCTCCGCCACGCCCGGTGCGCCCGCCGCGAGATCGGGGAGGAAATCGGCCGTCAGGGTATCGTGCGGAGAGAGAACGACTGCCTTGGTGAGCACGTTCTCGAGTTCACGCACATTGCCTGGCCAGTCGTGGGCTCGGAAGGCGGCCATTAGCTCCGGCGAGACCCGCTTTGCTCCACGGCGCGTTTCGGCGCAAATGCGCGTGAGCAGCACGGGCACCAGATCGTCGAGATCTTCCTTGCGCTCGCGCAACGGGGGCAGGGAGACGGTGACGACCTGCAGGCGATAGAACAGGTCCTCGCGAAACCGCCCGGTTTCCACCGCGCGCCCCAGCTCGAGGTTGGTGGCGGTGACGACGCGCGCGTTCGTCCGTCGCAGCTCGCTGGTGCCGAGCGGCCTGAATTCGCGCTCCTGCAGCACCCGCAGGAGCTTCGCTTGTATGGTCGGAGAGAGCTCGCCGATTTCATCGAGGAAGAGCGTGCCGTCGTTGGCGAGCGCGAATTTGCCGACTTGGCGGTTCACCGCGCCGGTGAACGCGCCGCGCTCGTAACCGAAGAGGTCCGACTCGAGCAGCGTTTCGACGAGCGCGGCGCAGCTTACGGCGACGAACGGGGCGCCAGGGCCCTTGCCGGCATGGTGGATGGCGCGGGCGACGAGCTCCTTGCCGGTCCCGCTCTCGCCGACGATGAGTACCGTGGTGTTGCTGCCAGCCACCATGCCGATGGTCTTGAATACCTCGCGCATGGCGCGGCTGCGGCCGACCATGATACTGGCGCCGGCCTTGGCCCCCGTCATCAGCGGGGCGGACTCTGGGGCATGCGATCTGTCCGTTCCCTTGAGCAGGTGCGCGACGATGCGGTCGAGTTCGTCGATGTCGATGGGCTTGGTGACGTAGTCGCTCGCCCCCCGTTTCATCGCTGTTACGGTCGTAACCATGTCGTGAAATGCAGTAATCATGAGGACCGGGATGCCCGGCTGCTCCCGTTTGATCTCCTCGAGTCCGTCAAGGCCGTCCTTGCCTGGCAGACGCACGTCGAGGATCAGCAACTGGGGCCGCCAGCGCCTTGCCATCGCCAGACCCTCGTCGAAAGCGTGCGCGGAGCGCGGTTCGTGCCCGAGCGAGCGCAGGTGGACCTGCAGTGTTCTGCAGATGGCCTCGTCGTCGTCGATGACGAGGATTCTGCTCATGCCGAGTTCCCGTGGACGGTGGAGGCGCTCGCGCCTGTTTCGACCAGTAAAGTTGCGGTCGAGTCCTCAGCCGGGTCTGCCGATGTGCAACAGACCTCCACGGCTCGCGACGGAAGCACGACGGTCGCGCAGGTGCAGTGTTTACCGTGCTGTTGCAGGGTCACCTTCCCACCATGCAGTTCCACGATGCGGCGGACGATCGCGAGGCCCAGTCCTGTACCCCGGGCTCGCGTGGTGTAGAACGGCTCGAAAACCTTTTCCTCATAGCCGGGAGCCAGTCCGGCGCCGTTGTCGGAGATCTCGACCCGGATCCAGGAGCCGTCGGGCCTCAGTTCGAGTTCGGTCGCGACGTCGATCTCGTGAGCCCGGTCGTTGATGCCTTCGGTGGCCTGGGCCGCGTTTTCCAGCAGGTTGGCGAACACTTGGCGCAGCTTCGCCGAGTCGGCGAGCAGGGTCGGCAGCCCCGGACGGTAGCGCGCCTTCACCGTCACGCGGTGATCCGTGATGTGCTTTTGCGCGATGAGGATCGCCGCATCGAGCACCCGGTCGATTCCGAGCCATTCCGGCACCATTGAGTCAGGACGCGAGTAGGTCAACAGATCCGACAGGATTTCCTCCATGTGCCGCACCTGCTCGAGGGCGATCTGCTGCAGCTCGCGTTCCTCGGGGTCCCAGCGCTCCGCCGGCCGCCGGCCGAAGATCTGCAGAGTCATCTTCACGCTCGAGAGCGGGTTGCGCAAGTCGTGTGCGACCATATTTGCCATACGGCCCACCTCGGCAAGCGCCTGGTTGCGGGCGCCGTCGCGTTTGCGTTGCTCGACTTCCTCCTCGAGGCGGCGCCGCTCGGTGATGTCCTCTTTGACGGCGAGTAGGTGGGTGATCGCGCCGCTGGCATCGCGAATTGGCGAAATGCACGTCGCCTCCCAGTACAGCTCGCCGCTCTTCTTCCGGTTGTGAAATACGCCGCGCCATTCGCCCCCCGAAACGACCGTGTCCCACAGTCGTTGATACTCCTGCGGGCTCGTCTCGCCGGACTTGAGAAGTCGCGGATTCTTGCCGCGCACCTCGTCGAGCGTGTAGCCCGTGAGCTGCGTGAATTTCGGGTTGACGTACTCGATCGCGCCACGCGTATCGGTGATCATCACCGTGCTCGGGCTCTGCTCGACCGCGCGGGTTACCTTGCGCAATGCCTCCTCCGCCTCGCGCGCCTCGGTGACGTCATCGCCGATGCAGGTCACGCCGATGGCGTTCCCGTCCGCATCGGTCAACCGGGTGATGCTCCAGGCAATCAGACGCTTTCCGCTTGCTGCGGTGCGCAGAGCGCACTCGTGCCGGGGCGCGTGCTTGTGCAGGCGCACAACGTCGTTGAACAGCGCTCGGCTCCGCTCGCGGTGTTCGTCGGCGACCAGTGCATCGAGCCAATCGCAGCCGATCAACGCTTCGCGATGGTAGCCGACCCGCTGACAAAGCGCATCGTTGACGAAGATGATCTTTCCCGACTTATCGAGTCCGAGGGCGAGAAGCGAGACGTTTTCGAGGATCTCCCGGAATCGTTGCCCGAACGCTGCCTGAGCCTCGGCCAGACGGCGTCGATGGACCGCGCGCGCAAGGAGCGCCCCCGCGGCCGCTGCCAGAGCGAACAGCGTTGCATAAAGCAGGAGATAGCGGCGAGCGAACGCGCCCATTGCCGCGGCGAAGTGGTGCGCCGGGAGGCGTGCGACGATCTTCCAGGGCGCTGCCCCGGAGGAGTAGGCAGTGGGAGCGGTGCCAGCCGGCGCCTCGACGCGCGCCGTGAAGCCGGGCTTGAACGTGGAAAATGTGTAATGCGCGTCTCCAGCCGCGAATTGCCCGCTGTCCTGCGCGCGGATGCGCTGCCATGCCTCGGGGTGGGACAGCGCGAAACTGCGCCTGTGCTCGAGCATGAACCCCCATTCCTCACCGCGCGTGGGACTGCTCAGCCAGAAACCTTCACCGTTGAGCAGCATCGCGTGATCGCCGATGTTCGCAATCGCAGCCCGGAACGCATCGAGCAGCGCATCACCGCGGTAATTGAGAACCAGCACGCCGACCTTGCTGCCGTTGCGGTCGGTGACGGGCGTACCGAACCGCATCATGGGCCGAAGCGGGTATTCCACCTCGTCGCGCTCGATGTTCAGATCGAGCGGCGATGCGTACAGCTCGCCTGGCGCGAGCTGGGCGGTCTCGCGGAAATAATAGCGGTCGGCCTTGTTCTGCAATTCTGCGTCCGGAACGACGACCGCCGCGCCGGCCGCGGCATTCACGCGAACGATCTCAAGCCCGCGCAGATCGAGGAAGCGCACCTGGTCGTAGATGCGCTTCTGGCGGGCGAAGATACGAAATGTGCTGGCGAGCCGCGCGCGAGCGTCCGGCGTCGCGGGGGGGAAGAGGGCTCGGCTTTCGGAATGCTCGGCCAGATAGCGCAGATCGTCCGCAACGGTATCCAGAGTGCGCGCGATCGCAATTCGACCGAGTTCCACGTTCAGGCGCTCCGCCGTCTCACGCGTTGCGCGCTCCACCTGCCGGGCGGAGGTGTAGTGCAGCACGGCTACGGCAAGCACGACGCCAGCGGCAACCAAGAGGTAGCGGATCACCAGGGCAAGGACGGCCCGCCGGTTTTCGACTGCTGTCGTGGGAATTTGGCCGATCATGAATCACTCAGGAAACCGGGGAAGCATACGCACTGGGTTGCCGGGAGAACCGCCGGTAGCTCGAACCTATCGGTAACGGGCTGGAACGAATTGTTCCATTGTAGCCATGAAGACGGTCTTGGCGGTATGGTCTGTTCCATGATTGTCCGCGGTATTTTCAGGACTCTGGAAAATTAGCTCTATTCTTCAAGGGGTAAGCACTTTTTTGAGTCCCTAAACCTTCGTGGCACAGATTTTGCCATCAAAAGCGTGGAAAAGGAAAGGCCGCGGGCCGGGCTGGTATTGCCCATCGACGTAACCGATCGAGGCGAATCGGTTACGAGCTGAAATTGAGAGCCAGTGGCGATCCTGCCGGGACAACGGAGATTACCCCAATTGAGCCCTGAAGCACGTCAAGCGCTGCCGGCATACCGGGCGATTCTGCTCGCAACCGACTCCTCGGACCATGCCAACCGGGCCGCGCTCGAGGCTGCCGCCATCGCGTCGCTCTGGGGTGCGCAGCTCACCGGGATCCACGTCTATGCGGCAAAGCTGCACGATCTGCGTTTCCGGCAGATGGAGGGCGGGCTGCCCGCGCAGTTCCGCGACGAGCACGAGCTCGAGCGCCAGCGCGATGTGCACGACAGCCTGATCAGCCGCGGGCTATCGATCATCAGCGATTCGTATCTCGACCAGGTGCGGCGCCTGTGCAGCGAGCGGCGGCTGCGCTTCTCGCCGCGTGCTCCGGAAGGCAAAAATTACCGCGGCATCCTGCAGGAGGCCAACACGGGGGCGCACGATTTGCTGATACTCGGTGCGCTCGGACTCGGGGCGGTGCAGGGAAGCCGCGTGGGCAGCGTCGCCCAGCGGGTCGCGCGAGGCAGCACAATCGACACCCTGATGATCCGCGATCCGGCGCGGTCACTTGCCGATGGACCGATCGCGGTCGCGATCGACGGCTCGCCGCTCGCCTATGGCGGGCTGCTGACCGCGCTCGCGCTCGGACTCGCCTGGCGCGCCCCGGTCAAGGTGGTTGCCGCCTTCGACCCCTATTACCACTACGTCGCCTTCAATCGCATCGCCGGCGTGCTCTCGGAGCAGGCCGGCAAAGTGTTCCGCTTCAAGGAGCAGGAAAAGTTGCACGAGGAGATCATCGACTCGGGCCTGGCGAAGATCTACGAGGGTCATCTGCAGATCGCGCGTTCGATCGCCGCCGACCACGGCATCGGAATCGAGACCGAGCTGCTTGACGGCAAGCCGCACGAAGCGATCGAGCGCTGGGTCCGGCGCGAGAATCCTTCCCTACTGGTGATCGGCAAGACCGGCATCCATGCCGATGACAGCCTCGACATCGGCGGAAACGCCGAGAACCTGCTGCGTAATGCCGATTGCGCCGTGCTGCTCAGCCGGCGCCCGCACCAGCCTTCCGTCGAGCGGCTGGCCGAGGTGACGACCTCGTGGACACGGGAGGCCGAGGCGCAGATGGAACGCGTGCCGGACTTCGCGCGCGACATGGCGCGGATGGCGATCCTGCGTTACGCCCAGGAGCGCGGCCACACGGTCATCACGGCGCGCATCGCGGGAGAGGCGACCGCCGCCCTGTGCCCGCACGCGGCGCGCGCGATGGGAGAGATCGTTGCGGCGCACGACGCGGGCGCGCTTGATCGCGGTGCGGGCGCATTCCAAGCCCCCGCGTGGAGCGAGGCGGCGAGCGCGGTCCTTGCCTCGGTTGCCGATCGTTCATTGCGCGATAACCTGAGGCTGCGCGCGGAGAAACGCGCGCGGCAGGCGGGGGCGCCCGCCGTCGAGGCCGGGCACGTCCACGAATTCATCCGCGATCCGGCCCCGACCGATGGCGGGCACGGCGGCGAGACATTGCGCTGTCCGTACGGCGCGCAAGCGGTGGCGCCGGCCGCGCCGGGAGAGGCGGCGCTGCGCTGGAGCGCAGCTGCCGAGGCGCGCATGACCCGCGTTCCTGCGGGCGTCATGCGCGAGCTCACGCGCAGCCGCATCGAAGCCTTTGCGCGGCGCAAGGGCATCGGCGAGATCGCTCCGGAGTTGATCGACGAGAAGTACGCCGAATGGCAGGCCGGCTCGCAGAAACAAGCGATGGCGCTCGGCTGGGACCCCGAGAGCCGCGAGCGCATCGAACGCATCCCCGAATTCGTTCGCGGCATGGTGATCAAGGAGGTGGAGCGCTGTGCCCGAGAGATGGGGCTTGACACCGTGACGCCGCCGGTGCTCGAGCGTGCCCGCGGCGCCTGGACGGCTACGGCCGGGTTTCATTCAGAATTCAATGCTGACCAGTACTCGGGCGCCGACTGAGCAGCGCGCCGCATTGAGCGCGGGCGCCAACCCGGTGAACCCGCTGCACCTGCTCGCGATCAACCTGACGCGGCGGTGCAATCTGGCCTGCGCGCACTGCTACCTCGACGCTGCAACGTTGCGCGGCAACCGCAAGGACGAACTCAGTGCCGTCGAGGTGGAGTCCGTGCTCGAAGAGGTGGCAAGCCGGGGCGATGGCACGATGGTAGTGCTCACTGGGGGCGAACCGCTCGTGCGGCGGGATCTCGAGGACATCGTTTCCCGTGGCGCCGGACTTGGCCTGGCGATGGTGGTCGGCACCAACGGCACCCTGCTCACCGGGCGGCGCGCGCGCAGCTTGCAGCAGGCAGGCGTGCTTGGCCTGGGCATCAGCGTCGATTCGCTCGATGCCGCGTGCCATGACCGGTTCCGCGGCTTGCCTGGCGCCTGGGACAAGACCATGGCTGGCATCGACGTGTGCCGCCGCATCGGCCTAGTATTTCAGATTCATTTCTCGGTCACCGAAGGAAATGCACATGAACTGCCAGCGCTGGTCGAGTTCGCCAGCGCCGTCGGGGCACGGGCGCTGAACGTGTTCTTTCTGGTGTGCACGGGGCGCGGTGAATCGGTGACCGATCTCTCGCCCCGGCGCTACGAAGAAGTCATCAAGCAGCTGATCGAATTGCAGGAAGCCAGTCCCGACCTCATCGTCCGGGCGCGCTGCGCGCCGCATTTCAAGCGCATCGCCTGGCAGCGTCGACCGGGCCCGGCACTCAACCATATAAGCGGCCGGGAGGGCGACGGCTGCATCGCGGGAATCCATTATTGCCGCATCACGCCCGAGGGTGGCGTCACCGCGTGCCCATACATCGAGGATGCGCAGGGAAGCGTTCGCGAAACCCCGTTCCTGCGCCTTTGGGACGAGGGCGCGGACTTCCGCAGGCTCCGCGCCCCCACGCTGCGGGGGAAATGCGGCGAGTGCGAATTCCACGCGCTGTGTGGCGGCTGCCGCGCGCGCGCGCGCGCCTGCAGCGGCGACCTGATGGGGGCCGATCCGGTGTGCGCGTACGAGCCGCGGGGTGGCGAACTCATCGCGCCGCTCGCCGCTGCGGCGCTCCCGGCACCCGTCTGGAGCACGGCGGCCGAGCAGCGCCTCGCGCGCGTGCCGGCGTTCCTGCGGGCGCTGGTGAAAAGGCGCGCCGAAGCCTACGTGGCCGAGCTGGGCGAGGCGACGGTGACGCCCGAGCACCTTTCGCAGCTCACCGCGAAACGGTTCGGCGGTGCGGCGCCTGGCCGGCCCGGGCGCCTGCAGGCCGAGGCGCGCGCGGACGCTGCGGCGGGAGAGAGCCGGTGACACCGGCGTTCCTGCGAAGCGATCGATGCGACGACGCAGCGGACCTCGATGTGCTCGTGGTCGGGGGTGGCATCTCGGGGCTCGCGAGCGCGTGGTGGCTGCAGCGCGAGGGGCTGTCGGTGGCGCTGTGGGAGAGCGAGGCGCGCCCGGGCGGAAAGATCCGCACCGACCTCGTCGGCGGCTACCTCACCGAGCAGGCGGCCGCAGTGCTGATGAACTTCCGGCCCGAGGTCACGCAGCTCGTCGCCGAGACCGGGCTCGACGCGCACAAGGCGCCGCGCGACGCCGCGGTGAAGCATCGTTACCTCGTTGACCGGCAACGCCTTGTTCCGGTGCCGATGGCAATGGGCGGATTGCTCGGTTCATCGCTCTGGAGCGCACGCGGGCGGCTTCGGCTGCTGCTCGAGCCGTTCGTGGGTTGCGGCGGGCACGATGCCGAGACCGTGAGCGAGTTCGTGACGCGTCGTTTCGGGCGCGAGCTGCTCGAAAAGGCGATGGAGCCCTTCGTCAGCGGCCCTCTCGCTTCGGACCCCGACCGGGCGAGCGCGCGCGCGACGCTACCGCGCCTGACGGCGCTCGAGCGACGCTACGGCAGCGTCGCGCTCGGCGTGCTGCTGCACAAGCTCGCAGGCCGGCGCACGGCGTGCCCGACCGAAAGCTTTTCCTTCGCCGGCGGAATGACGACGCTGGTGCGCGCGCTTGCGAGCGTGACCGGCGTAGGCTTTCGCGCCGGGCTGCGCACGGTCGGGCTCGAGCCGCATACATCGGGATGGCGGGCCACGGGCACCGGAGCAGGGGGCGAGCGCAGCATCCTCGCGCGGCAGGTGGTGCTCAGCGTGCCGGCGCCGGCAGCGGCAAGCCTGCTCGCGCCGCTTGACGGTACGATTGCCGAATTGCTGAAAGGGATCGCGTACGCGCCGATCAGCGTCGTTCATCTCGGGTTCGCGCGTGCGGCGATCAGCCATGCGCTAGACGGCGCCGGCTTTCTCGCGCCACGACGCGAGCGGCTGCCGCTGAACGGCAACCTGTGGACGAGTTCGATGTTCGGCGGGCGTGCGCCAGCGGGTCACGCGCTGCTCACTTCGTATCTGGGCGGCGCGCGCCAGCCGCACGCGCTGGACTGGAGCGACGAGCGCGCGATCTCGACCGTGCTCGCAACGCTCGAGCCGTTGCTCGGCATCGGCGGGGCGCCAGCCATGGCGCGCGTCGATCGACACGGTGAGGCCTTGCCGCTGTATTACGGCGACCACCTCGGAAGGCTCGCGGCGATCGACGCGCGCCTCGAGCGCCTGCCCGGGCTGCACCTGGCGGCGAACTATCGCGACGGCGTCTCGGTGTGTGACCGGATTGCGGGCGGGCGCGCCACGGCGCGCCGGGTCGCGGCGGTCCTGGCGCACCGCCCGCGCGCCGCGGTTGATGTCCCGAACTGCCTTGTTCTTGCCGAAGCCTGATCGGCCACTGGCCCATGAGCCGCATCCTGATCATCGACGACGACCACGCGAGCTGCCGCACGCTCAGCGTGCATCTGGGCAGCCAGGGGCACACGGTGCAGCTCGCGCATACCTTCGACGACGGGCTTGCCGCAGCGCAGGCAGATCCGCCGCACCTCGTCATTCTGGACCACCGCATGCCCGGCACGAGCGGGCTCGAGGGGCTGCCACTGCTCAAGCGCGCGTTCCCCGAAACCCCGGTGATCATGGTGACGGCCTACCACGACCGCGAAACCGTGCTCCAGGCGAGGCGCCGCGGCGCCGCCGATTGCCTTCCCAAGCCGCTGGACATCAACGAGTTGGACGAAGTGCTGGCGCACGCACTGGCGAGTTCGCGGTCCTCTGCCTGAGGTGCATCCAGCGTGCTGCTGCGCGTCGGAACGAAATCGCCCACTGGGTCGGGACGGCTGAAACGGATCATTCCAACGCGTCGCCGACATGCGCATCGTGAGGCCCGGCGGCCGTTTCTAAGTTTCTGATGTCGCGATCATTTTCTGCACGGTGGCGCGCGTGAGCAAGTTGGCACGAATACTGCGTAGCAAAAACGGAAGATCAATGACATGAGGAGATTTTGAGCGTGAGACCCGACAGACTAGCAAGAGCCGTGGCGGCGTTCGTACTGGCATCGGCGTTGCCGCTGGCGCAGGCCGCATATATCGAGAAGGCGGTGGCGAATGGCGGCAGCGTCAGGGGGAAGGTGACCTTCCAGGGCGCACTTCCCCCCGACGCGGTGGAAAAGATCACCATCTCCAAGAACCCGGAGGTCTGCGACGTCGACAAGACCGGGGCGCGCGAAGTGGTCTGGGTGGACGTGAAGGACAGCGCTTTGCGCGGCGCGTTCGTGTTCATCGACAAGATCAAGGCCGGCAAGAAGTGGCCCGCGCCCAAGGGCGGGAAATTCGTCGTCAACCAGGAGGGCTGCCGCTTCCGTCCCTGGGCGCAGGTGGTGAAGCCCGGACCGCTGACGATCAAGCACAGCGATCCGGCGACGGTGCTGCACAACATCAACGCGCGCGAAATGATCGGTGTCGAAAAAGGGCGCGTGGTGAGGAGCACGATCTTCAACTTCGCCCAGCCCGATCCGGGCGAGATCGTCAAGCAGTTGACGATCAGGCGCTCGCATTACGTATCGCTCAACTGCGAGGCGCACAACTTCATGTTCGGTTTCATGATGACCCCCGAGCACCCCTACGCCGTGGTCGTGAACGAGGACGGGTCCTACACGCTCGACGACGTGCCGCCCGGGGACTACACGGTCCTCGCCTGGCATCCGAAGTTCGGCCTCAAGGAAGCGAAGGTGAATGTGCCTGCGGGCGGGAAGGCGCAGGCGAGCTTCGCGTTCTCCGCCAAATGAATCGAATCGACACCTCGCAAAGGAGGCGTTGGCTATGAGCACCTCGAAAAGAGCCACTTCGTTGCTGCGGCTGGGGCTTTGGGGCACAGCGGCTGCGGCCCTCGTGGGCCTGTCCGGGGTTTCCTGGTCCCAGGGCTTCCCGGCGATCGGTCCGCTGCCGGCCAAGAAGGCGCCCGATCCGGGGCAGGTAGAGATGGGCCGGCGGCTGTTCTTCGATCCGCGCATCTCCGGCGACAACGCGATCAGCTGCGCGAGCTGCCACGATCCGAAGCAGGGATTCACGCGGCAGGTGGACAACAAGGGCAAGCCGCAGCAGCTCTCGGACGCCTACCCGGGCACGAGCCACTTCCGCAACGCGCCGACGCTCCTCAATACCGCCTACAAGGCAGGCTTTCCGAACGTCGGCTGGGGCTGGGCCGGCCACATGGGCGCGGACCTGAACGACGTGGTGCGGGACATGCTCACCGAGACGCTGGTGATGAACATGGACATGCGCCTCATGCACGAACGCATGAAGCAGGATCCCGTGTACGTCAAGATGTGCCAGGACAACTTCAAGGGCGAGTGCAGCTCCGGCAAGGCGCGTAACGCCCTCGTCGCCTTCATGGGGAGCCTGGTGTCCAAGGACGCGCCGTTCGACACCGGCAAGATGTCCGCCGAGGCGAAGCGCGGACGGGCGCTCTTCGAAGGCAAGGCGGGCTGCGCCGCGTGCCACAACGGGCCGTACTTCTCGGACGGCAAGCCGCACAACACCGGCGTGCCCGAGAACATGGAGGTCTTCAAGAATCCGGTGCGGCACCTGACTTACCGCGCGGCGATGTCGAACCACGGAGTTCCGAGGACCGAGATCTGGCGGCGCGATGTGGGCTACTTCATCGTCAGCAAGAACTACGCCGACGTGGGCAGGTTCATCACGCCGACGCTGCGCGAGCTGAAGTACACCGCGCCCTACATGCACAACGGCACGTTCGCGACGCTCGCGGAGGTCGTGAATTTCTACGATCAGGGCGGCGGCCGCGACGATCCGCTGGCGAAGGAATTGAAGCCGCTGGGGCTCAGCGCGGGCGAAAAAAAGGATCTGCTCGCCTTTCTCGAGAGCCTGAGCAGCACCACCCCGGTGGCGGTCAAACCGGTGACGGACATTCCCAAAGAGTACGCGCCGATCAAGAACTTCCTGGGCGCGCACAACTGAGCATGGAGGTCGAGCGATGAGACCGAGCAATGTATTGCCGTATCTGCCGGTGCTTCTGATGTGCGGGGTTTTGGCCGCGGGCGCGGCGAACGTGCCGGCTGCGGGGGATCCGCCGCGGCTGGCGCCGCTGCCGCCGGTGCCGGAGCCGCCCGACAACAAGACGACCAAAGTGAAGGCCGAGCTCGGAAAGCTGCTCTTCTTCGATCCGAAAATCACCGGCGATGCGAGCCTCTCCTGCGGTGACTGCCACGCACCGAGGCAGGGCTGGGGTTTGGCTGAGCCGATCTCTCGCGGCTATCCGGGTACCGTCCACTGGCGCAACTCCCAGACCGCGGTGAACAGCGTCTATCTCAGCAAGCTGTTCTGGCAGGGCGATGCGGGGAGTCCCGAGGCCCAGGCCCAGACCGCCAACACGGGCGCCGTCGCCGGCAACGGCTCGAACGACGTAATGGAAGCCCGGCTGCGGCAAACGCCCGAGTACGTCAAGCGCTTCAAGGAGGCCTTCGGCACCGAGCGGCCGCTCATCAACGACGCCTGGCTCGCGGTCGCGACCTTCGAGCGCGCGATGCTCGTGCAGAAGGACAATCCCCTCGATCGCTACCTGAAGGGCGACAAGAGCGCGCTCTCGGCCAAGGCGGTCAGGGGCAAGCAACTCTTCGAGGGCAAGGCGAGTTGCATCCAGTGCCACAACGGCCCCCTGCTCACGGACGAGAAGTACTACAACCTGGGCGTGCCGCGGCCGAAGGAGTTCGAGGACTCGGGCCTCAACCAGATCACCTTCCGCTGGGAGATCTACCAGAAGGGGCTGCACGAGAAGAAATATCGCGAGTGGAAGGACGATCCCGGCCTGTATTTCGGCACCAAGCGCGAAAAGGACGCCGGCAAGTTCCGAACCGCGCCGCTGCGCTACATCAAGTACACCGCTCCGTACATGCACGCCGGGCAGTTCTTCACCCTGGAAGAAGTCATCGACTTCTACGACAAGGCGGGCGGCGAGAACGAGTTCACCAAGCGCTACGGCAACAAGACCAAGGTCCTCAAGCCCTTGAATCTGACCAAGGATGAGAAGGAGGCGCTGATCGCGTTTCTCGAAGAGCTGAGCGGCGATGAGATCAAGATAGCCGTTCCCAAGGTGCCGCCGTACGGCGTGATGCCGGATGTGCCCGGGCTGACGCAGGCGCAGGCGAAGCGTATCGGCCTCGAGCGGCATCTCTCCGCAATCGGGAAGAAATAGGGGGTTCCAAATGGCTACGTGCAAGAATGACGGTGGTTTCCAGGGCGGGTGCATGACGCGCAGGGCGTTCCTGTTCCGCGGCGGCGCCGCGGCGGTTAGCACGGTCGTGCTTCCGATCCTTCCCGGGTTCGCGGGCAAGGCGCTCGCCGCGCAGGTGGCGCGCTACCCGAGGATGAAGATCGGAAGGCTGAGCGCGCTCGTCACCGACAAGCCGGTGGTTTTCAGCTACCCCGACAAGAGCCCGAGCGCGCAGAGCATTCTGGTCAAGCTCGGCGTGCCTGCCGGCGGCGGAATCGGACCGGCCGAGGACGTGGTCGCGTTCAACGGGCAATGCACGCACATGGGCGCGCCGATGAGCGGGAATTACCAGCCCGAGCACAAGGCGCTCGGCGCCTGCGCGTTTCATCAGACGTCGTTCGACCTGAGGCGGCACGGCATCGTCATCGCCGGCCACGCCACCGAGAGCCTGCCGCAGGTGCTGCTCGAGCTGAAAGGCGACGACATTTACGCCGTGGGGCTCCTCGGACTCATCTACGGTCGCCATGACAACCTGGCAGCAAAGGCATAGGAGGACCACCATGGGCGCAAAAGACTCGACCCCGTTCTATCAGCCGCCGGACAAGGTCCCGCTTCCGCCGGCGAACGCGGAAGTGCTCACGACCTGCTGCGACTACTGCATCGTCGGCTGCGGATTCAAGGTGTACCGCTGGCCCGCGAACGCTCCCGGCGGCGGACCGAAGAAGAACCAGAACGCCCTCAAGCGGGACTACCCGCTGAAGCCGCTGGAAGGCGGCTGGGTAGGGCCCAACCAGTACACGCAGGCGACCTACAAGGGCAAGCTCTACAACCTCGTCGTCGTCGCCGACCCGGATGCGAAGGTCGTCAACGTCGGCGGCACCCACAGCATCCGCGGTGGCTGCATCGCCCAGAAGGTGTACAACCCGCAGAAACCGACCCAGGACCGGCTGCGCCAGCCCATGGTGCGCGTCAACGACATCCTCATGCCGGTGACCTGGGACTTCGCCCTGGACATCGCGGCCGAAGTCTCGAAGCACGTTATTCGAGAGCACGGTGAAGACGCGTGGGCGATGAAGTACTACAGCTACCAGTTTTTCGAGAACACCTATGCGCTCACGCGGCTCGCGCTGAAGAGCATCAACACGCCGGCGATCGCCGAGCACGACCATCCCTCCAAGGTGGACGCAACGCCCGGCTGGACCGACATCGGCTACGACATGTTCGCCCCCGCGTACGAGGACTACGCGCTGGCCGACTGCATCCTCGTCTCCGGGACCGATCCCTACGAGACCAAGTCGAACCTGTGGGAGTACTGGTTCCTGAAGGGAATTCGCGAGAACAACACCAAGCTGATCTTTGTCAACCCGCGCAAGACCACCGGTGTGGCGTACGCGGAGAAGCACGGCGGCCTGTATCTCGACATCATGCCGGGCTCGGACACGCCGCTCTATATGGCGATGGCGCGGATCATCGTCGAGAACGGCTGGGAGGACCAGGAGTTCATCAAGAACTGGGTCAACAACTTCTGGGAGACCGACTCGGGCTTCGGCCGCGGCACCCGCAACACGCCCTGGCAGTGGCGCACGACCTGGGGCATGTTCCAGGTGAACGGTTACGAGGACTGGAAGAAGTGGCTGCTCTCGCAGGAGGAATCCAAGCCCGAGGTGGCGGCGAAGATCGCGGGCATCGACCCGAAGTTGATCTACCAGGCCGCCGAGATGATGGCCAAGCCCAAGCCGAATGGCCAGCGGGTGAAGACCACCATCTGCATCGAGAAGGGCTGCTACTGGTCGAACAACTACCTGAACACCGTTTCGATCGGGAACCTCGGCATTATCCTCGGTTGCGGCGGAAGGCCGGGCCAGGCCATCGGTCGCCTCGGCGGTCACCAGCGCGGCGGCTCGAACGGCGGCCCGTACCCGGGCATGAAGTCGCCGTACAAGGTGCCCGGCAGGCGGCGCCTGGAGCTCGACGTGGATCGGTGGCTCGAGTCCGGGCATGTGCGATTCGCCTATGTCGTCGGCACGACCTGGATCCAGGCGATGGCCGGATCGTCGGCGCTGCAGGACGCGTTCAAGCGCTACACCAAGCTCAATCCGCACCAGGTGAGGACCTTGGACAAGCAGGCGATCATCGATACGCTGAAGAAGCGCGTGGACAGCGGCGGCCTGGTGGTGGTCAACCAGGAGATCTACCTGCGAGACCCGATCGGCAAGCAGTACGCCGACATCGTGCTGCCCGCGGCGACCTGGGGCGAGGAAGACTTCGTGCGCGCGAACGGCGAACGGCGCCTGCGGCTGTACTCCAAGTTCTGCGACGCGCCCGGAGAGGCGCTGCCGGACTGGAAGATCGTGTCGATGTTTGCCCAGAAGATGGGCTTCGAAGGCTACGACTGGAAGGACTCGAACGATGTCTTCGAGGAGTGCTGCCGGTTCTCGCGCGGCTCGCGCAAGGACTACAACGCCATCCGCGTCATCGCCCGGCGCAAGGGCATGCGGGCGCATGATTTTCTGCGCACCTACGGCACGACCGGGCTGCAGGCACCGCTGCTGATCGACGGCGACAGGATCGTCGAGACCAAGCGGCTGCACGACTACAACCGCAAGGACATCCCGGACACCGGGCCGGAGGGCGCGACGATACACAACAAGCGCCTGCTCGCCTTCAACACCCACACCGGCAAGCTCAACATGCTGAAGTCGCCGTGGAAGTACTGGTCGGACTTCTACGTGTTCATGCAGCCCAGGGGCGAGGAGCTGTGGGTCACCAACGGGCGCATCAACGAAATCTGGGAGTCGGGGTTCGACGATTACGCGCGGCGGCCGTACACGCAGCAGCGCTGGCCCGAGAACTTCCTCGAGATCCATCCCGAGGACGCCAAGGCGAGAGGCATCGAGTCCGGCGACTGGGTCGCGATCGAGTCCGACCGGGTGCCGGTCCAGAAGGAACTCAACCTGGGCGTGAAGGACGGCGAGATGTGGTTCGACGGCCTGATGAAGCGCGGTCACATCACCCTCGCCTCCGGGCAGTTCACGGCGGTGGCGATCGTGACGCCGGCGATCAAGAAAGGCGTTGCGTTCTCGAACTTCCTGAATGAGAACGCGCCGGCGAACACCATCACGCCAAGGGTCCCCGATCCGATCACCAACAACTACCGCTTCAAGATCGCCCACGGCACGGTGAGGAAGATCGGCGTGTCCCAGTACAAGCACCGCTTCGACCAGATGACTTTTGCAAGGCGGGATATCGTTTGATCGCGGGGACCCCGCCGAGCGAGGCCCAGTGATATGAACGGACCCGTCTTGCCGTCTCCGCTACGCACGCGAGGCGACTCGCCTGGCGCCCCGGACACCGCCGAGGCGGCGGCTCGCTCCCGGGTGATCGCCTCGCTGCTCGATGCGCTCGCGAGCGCGAGCGCCGTAACGCGCTGCTCGACCGTGCGTGCGCTCGCCCGCATCGATGCGCGCGATGCGGCGACCGTCGAAGGGGTGATCGGGCGGCTGCAGGATGCGGACCCCGACGTGCGCGTCGACGCGGCCGCGGCGCTCGGCAGGATGCAAGCGACGCAGGCGGTCGCGGCGCTGGCCGGAAGCCTGGAAGGCGACCTGGAAGGCGAGGTGCGCATCGAGGCCGCGCGGGCGCTCGGCCGCATCGGCTCGCCCTCGGCCGTCGAGCCGCTCATCCGTTGCGTGCAGAAGCAGGGTTGTCCCGAGCTCGACACGTTCGCGGGGGACGGCTACGCGCCTTCCTGGGAAGTCCTGACCCGCGCGCTCGAGGCGCTCGGCGAAATCGGCGATGCGCGCGCCGCGGATGCGGTGATCGAGGCGCTCGCCGGCGAGGACGGCGAGTCGATGCAGGAGGATGCCTTTCGCGCGCTGGCGCGGCTCGGCGGCGCGCACGCCGGGCGCTACCTGCTTGGCGAGTTGCGGAGCGGTAAGCGCCTTGCGCGCTGCCGCGCGGCGCGCGCGCTCGCCACGCTGCCACAGTTGCGCGGCGAGCGAGGCGATTTCCCGCCCGAGTTCATGCCGCCGCTCATGGATGCCCTGCTCGATGCCGATGCGGGCGTTCGCATCGAGGCCGCGCGGGCGCTGGCGGCGAGCCGGCTTTCCGGCACCGAGGTGGCGCTCACCCTGCTCCTGGCCGATCGCGACGCCGAAGTGCGCAAGGCGGTCGCGACGCTGGTCCGTGGTCTGCGCACCGAAAGCGCGCTCGCTCGGTTGCACGGAATGCTCGCCGAGCCCGAAACGGAACTGAGAAGACTCGTCGCGCGGGTGCTCGGAGAGATCGGCAATCCGGCATCGGTGGCGCCGCTCGCAGCGCTGCTTGGCAGCGACGACGACGACCTGCTCGCCGAAGTGGTCCGAGCGCTGGGGGAAATCCGCCGCACGGGTGAGGAGAAAAGGCTGGCGGCGATCCTTGCCGACCCGAAGCGACACCACAGCGTTCGCGCGTTGGCCGCGCGCTCGCTGGGGCGAATCCTCGCGAACCGCGACGGCGCACGGCAGCCGGGCGAGGCGCCCGCCGAGGCCGGGCAAACGCTCGCCGCGGCGGTGCGCGATCGCGAGGAATGCGTGAGCCAGGCGGCGCTTTGCGCGCTTGTGGAAACCGATCCGGCCGGTGCGCCTCGCAGGCTCGTGGCGCTGATCGAAGAAGCGCCTGCGCAGCCTGCCGAGCATGGCGGCGGCGAATCGACGTCCGAGGTCCCGTCGGAGCTGAGCGATCTCGTGCTGGGCCACAGCGCGCAGACCTCGACGCTGGCGTCGATCTTCGCCGCGCGCGGCGCGGTGCAGCCGGCCGCAACGCCGGCTGCGCCGGCGCCGCAGCGCTCGCAAGCGCTGCGCATGCTTGCCGTGCGGCTGCTGGGCAGCTGCGAGCGGCCCGGGGCCGAGGCGCTCGAGGCGCTGCGCACGCTGGGCGCCGCGCCCGAGGCCGCGATGCGCCGGGAGGCCCTGCTTGCGCTCGGCCGCATCGGCGATCCGCAGGGTCTTGAGGCACTCCTCGCCGGGCTCGAGGACGAAGCGCGCGAGGTGAGGCTTGCGGCGCTCGAGGGCCTCGCGGCGCTGCGCGAGACTCCGCGTCTCGCTGAGCGGATCGCCATGCTGTGCGACGACCCGGATGGCGAGGTACGCGCATGCGCGGTCGGCACGCTCGCCGGCGCGTCGCCGCTGGAGGCGGCGCCGCGCCTGGCCCGTGCGCTGCAGGACGAGAGCAGGGAAGTCTGCCGCGCGGCGCTGCGCGCTCTCTCGCCGGCGACCTGCACGGCCGAGCTTCGGGACCTCATCGTGAGTCTCATGTTCCGTTTCTCCGGCGAGTTGCGCACCGAGGCGGCGGCGGCACTGCGCAGGCTGGGTGACTTCGCTGCGACCGACGCGCTGCTTGCGGTGCTCTCGGACGAGGCGCAGGACGAGCGCCACTGGATGTCCGCCGACGCGCTGGGCGAGCTGCACGCCGCGGCGGAGAATCCGCGATGATTGGAATCCGGGGGTGCCGCCGCTCGCTTGCGCCGCGAGCCGCGGCGGCGACGTTGCTGTGCACGGTGCTCGGCGCCACGGCCGCCTGGGCGCTCGAGCCGAACGAATACCGGCAGGTCCTCGGACTCGACTCGCGCAAGCTGATCTGGTTCCTCGCGCAGGTGAAGCTTTTCTTTGCCGCGTTCGTGCTCGGAGTGCCGCTGTTCGCCGTGCTCATCGAGTACGTCGGCGCACGCACCAACGACGCGAAGTACGACAAGCTCGCGCACGAATTCACGAGCCTGCTGAGCGTCGCCTACGCGACCACCGCGGCGCTCGGCGGCCTGTTCGCGTTCGCGCTCTACGGCCTGTACCCGACCTTCATGGGCTACATGACCGGGATCTTCCGCGACGTGATGTTCCTCTACGCGCTGCTGTTTTTCGCCGAGACCTTCACGCTCTACCTGTACTACTACGGCTGGCACTGGCTCTCGAGTCGCGAGCCGTTCAGCAGGAACGTCCAGTGGATCTTCAAGGTTCTCGGCATCGCGGCCCTGGTTCTGACCGTAGTATTCTTCCTCGGCGGTTTCGGCCCCCAAATGCGCGGGGACACGCGCGCGTTCATGGCTTTGCTGTACTTCCTGCCGGTGGCCGCCGGGCTGCTCATCATCCGCGACCGGAAGGGCGTGCACATCTTCATCGGCATCCTGCTGAACGTCGCCGGCACCGCGATCATGCAGATCGCCAACAGCTGGGCGGGGTTCATGATGAGTCCGGTCGGGGTGGACAAGGAGGGCGCGCTGACCGGTACGGTGTGGCAGGCGTTCGAGAACGTGCTCGCCACGCCGGTTGCGGTGCACCGCATGCTCGGCAACATGGCCTTCGGCGGGCTGGTCGTCGGTGCCTATGCGGCGGTGAAGTTCATCGGAGCGAAAACCGACGAGCAGAAGGCGCACTACGACTGGATGGGCTACGTGTCAAATCTGGTCGCCATCAGCGCGCTCATTCCATTGCCGTTTGCCGGCTATTACCTGGGACGCGAGGTCTATTCGGTAAGCGCGGTCATGGGCAATAACATGATGGGCGGTGACTTCTCCTGGACCTTCATCATCCAGGCGGTGCTGGTCGGGTCGCTGTTCATCCTCAGCAATTACTACCTCTGGACCGGGATGACGCGCATCCCGGGCGCCGAGCGCTACTACGGCTACATAAAGTACATCCTCGGCGCGCTGATCGTCTCGTTCGCGATCTGGCTCACGCCGCACAACCTGCCGCTGACCGGCGCCGAGGTCGGTCAGATGGGGGGCGGCCAGTATCACCCGACGCTGAAGTTCATGGGGCTGATGCCGGCGAAGAACGCGGTCATCAACCTGATCATCCTGTCCACCTTCTTCAGCTTCCTGCTCTACCGCCGCGGCAACAAGCTCGACGCGGTCGCGATCAGCACGCAGGGCTGGATGGCGAGAGGGGTGATCGTCCTGGCGGGGGCCGCGGCGGTATACCTTGCGGGCCAGTACGCGGTGAATTTGTTTCTGATGAAGCCCGCCGAACTCGACTTGCCGGCCGATCGCGCACCATACTTCCGCGTCATCGCTTGGTTGCTGCTCTCTCATTGCGCGGCTTCGATCATCGCGGTGCTGCTCGCGCTCAAGGACCGGGGCAAACTGGCGCAGAACTTGCTGATGGCGGTGACCGCGTTCAACGTCGTTCTGTTTCTCGGCGTGTACGGCTTCGTCGTCATGGAGAAGGCTTCCCCCTTCCTGCGCAACGTCGCGGTGAGCCAGTTCCTGCAGATCATCGCTTGCCTCATCGTGGTCACCGCGATCGACGTGTTCCTGTTCCGCGGAGCGCGCGAAATAGGCCGACTGCAGTGGGGCAAGATCCCGGTGCGCAGCCAGTACGCGCTGCTCGCGCTCACCTTCGTGATCACCATGAACATGGGGCTGATGGGCTTCATCCGCTCCGGACTGCGCGGCGACTGGCACATTTTCGGCGTCATGCGCGACACTTCGCCGTGGTCCTACACACCGAGCAACTTCACCATGACGCAGATGGTGAGCCTGTCGGTGCTGGTCTTCATGGTGAGCATCGCCTTCATGTTCTGGCTCGGTGGCATCGTCGAAAAGGGCAATGCGGTTAAGGACGAGGCTGGCGCACGCGCGCCGGCGGCGATGGGCGCTGGAGACTGACTGTGAGACGGACGCGACGCAAGACAGGGAGCGCGACCGATGTCTAGCGCGGTCGGCAAGGTGTTCGGCTTTCTGCTCCTCCTGCTCGCGACCTTCCTGTGGATCGGGCAGGCGGTGACCGCGCTCACGGGCGGCGAGAAGGCGGCCGCCAGCGCGGTCGAGATCTCGCCCGAGGGTGGCGAGTCGATCTTCTGGGGCAAGGGGCGTTGCTTCACCTGCCACAGCATGGGCGACCGGGGCAGCGCGGTACGTGGCCCGAACCAGGGCGTGTTCGGCGAAAACTTTCCGCTGCCGATCGGTGCGCGCGCCGCCGAGCGTGCAAAGGAGCGCTCGCAGAAGACCGGACAGACCTACACGGCGACCGACTACCTGGTCGAGAGCCTCGCCGAGCCGGGCGCCTACGTCGTCGAGGGCTACAAGAACGAGATGGCGATCGTCTATGCCCCGCCGATTGCCCTCAACCTGAAGGAGGTCAAGGCGGTGATCGCCTACCTGCAAAGCCAGGGCGGAGAGCTCGATCTCGAATCGCTGGAAAAGCCGAACGAAGTATCGAAGAAGTTTTTCGCCAAGATGGCCGCTGCGCAGGCCGCAGGCGGAGGCGACCCGAGCGCCGGCGAGCAGGTCTACGCCAGCAACTGCGCCAGCTGCCATGTCATCAAGGGCAAGGGCGGCAAGATCGGACCGGAACTTTCGAGCGTTGCCGGCAAGGGCGCCAAGTACATCGAGGATTCGATCCTGCGCCCGGCGAAATCCATCACGCCGGGCTTCGAGACCTGGACGCTCACCGACAAGGCCGGACGCAAAACGATCGGTCTCAAGACCGCCGACACGGCAAGCGAGGTCGAGATCACCAAGGCGAACGGCGAAAAGGTGAGAGTCGCCAAGGCGGACATCAAGGAACTCGATCAGGATAAGGACGCGAGCGTGATGCCAGACAACCTGAACGAGGCGATGACCGTCAAGGATCTGCAGGACGTGCTCGCCTACATGATGCTGCAGAAGAGCGAATGAGCGCGGGCCGCGACATGGCGAAGCCCAGAGTCAATCGCTTCTGGTCGACGGTGGGGGCATTCGTCGTTATCTACGCACTGGTCAAGTGGGGTATCCCGGCCGCCTCGCGCGAGGTCACCGGCCTGCCGTTCCCGCTGCCGGTGCCGGGCGCGCTGGTGTTCATCTACATGACGCTGGCGGTAGTCGCGCTCGCCATCCTGGTCACGTTCTCGGACGAGTACCTGAACGAATTCGTCGGGCCGGTGAAGAAATTCCTGCGCGGCGATTACGGCAGGGTGCCGCGCATGGTGGTGCTCGTCGCTATGCCGCTGCTCGTGGGATGGCAGGTCTACGCTGTGACGGTTCCGGACGTCGCGGTACCGGCTTCATTGCGCATCCAGCATCCGTCGTCCAACTTTCCCAAGAGCTTCGAGACGCTCAAGAATCCGCTCGCCAGCCCGAGCGACGCCGACGTCCAGGCGTTCATCGAGCAGGCGAAGGCGAACACGGTCGCGTTCATTCCGCAGGTCGCGGCCGACGTCAAGCGCTGGCGAGAAGCGAATGCCGGCAAGCACGCGCTCGACTTCATCCCGACCTCGCCGATGAAGAAGTTCGTCGCAGCGCTGAAGTCGGACTCGGTCGACCAGTCCACGGCCAAGGCGGCGCTGCTCGAGAAGACCCTGTTCGAAGGCCGCGCGCTCTACGCCATGAACTGCCGCGCCTGCCACGGCGACAGCACCGCGGGCGACGGCCCGATGGCCGACGGCTTCAAGCTGCGCCCGATCAACTTCACCGACAACGGCACGATCGAGACGATCGTCGAGGGCTATACCTTCTGGCGCGTGACCAACGGCGGTCCCGGGCTGCCGACCGAGGCGACGCCCTGGGACTCGGCGATGCCGGAGTGGAAGCTGAGCCTTACCGAGGAGGAGCGCTGGAAGATCATTTTCGCCGAGTACGACCTGGCGCAGAAGACGCCTCGCATCCCGGAGAGCCATTGACATGAACGTGCGCACCCGACTGAAACGTCGAGCGCTCGGCATCGTCGCGGCGGCGGGGCTCGGCCTCGCGTTCGCCGCAGGCGCACTCGCCGCCGACCGCCCGAGCAAGGCGAAGCCACCCGAGACGCCGCAGCTACTGGAAAAGGGCAGCGTCGTCTATTTCCAGCGCTGCAGTTTCTGTCACGGGCTGCTCGGCGACGGCGAGGGTCCGGCGGCCGCATTTCTCGATCCGCGTCCACGCGATTTCACGCTCGGCACGTACAAGTTTCGCACCACGCAAAGCGGCAAGCTGCCGACCGACGAGGACCTGTTCCGCACCGTGAGCCGCGGCCTGCCCGGTACTGCCATGCAGGCGTTTGACAACGAACTGATCAAGAACGGTCTGAGCGAGGAAGAGCGCTGGGCCGTGATCGCCTACATCAAGACCTTCGCGCGCGAGTTCAATGACCCGCAGTTCGATCCCTACAAGCAGACCGTGGCGCTGCCGCAGAATCTGCCGGCGATGAGCGAGGCGACCATCGCCAAGGGCAAGGAGGTCTTCGAGCACGCAAAGTGCTGGGAGTGTCATGGCAAGCAGGGGCGCGGCGACGGCCAGAAGGCGTTCGACCGCACCGACGATTGGGGTTTCCCGATCCGAATTCGCAACGTCACGCACCCCTGGAAGATCAAGGGCGGCGATACGGTCGAAGACATCTACATGCGATTTTCCACCGGAATCAACGGCACGCCGATGCCTTCATTCGTCGAAGGAGTCAAGAGCGCGGAGGATCGCTGGGCGCTGGCCACCTACATCAAATCGCTGCAGCACAAGCTGACCGAGCACCAGGTGCTGAGGCCGCTGCGCATCGAAGGCGAGGTGCCGTTGATCCCCGAAGACCCGGCGTGGGCGAAGGCGCCGCCGATGGACGTGCGGCTCGCGGGCCAGGTGGTGGTGCCACCGCGCTGGCAAAACCCGAGCGTCGATTTCGCCACGGTGAGGGCGGTGGCGAACGACAAGGAGATCTCGTTTCTCGTGCACTGGGACGATCCGTTCAAGGATGTGGTCCACAAGGATGATCAGGAGTTCAACCCGAAGGATATCGCCAAGGTCGGCGCATACAATTCCTACGTCGATCCGTACAAAATGGTGCCGCGAAAGCTCGAGACGTTTCGCGACGCCGTGGCGCTGCAGTTCCCGGTGAAGCGGCCTGAGGGCACCAAGAAGCCGCACTTCCTGCGCGGCGACGCGTCCAATCCGGTGCACCTGTGGGTGTGGAAGGCGGACCTCGAAGAGCAGGGCAAGCGCTCGGTGGAGGAAGCGATCGCGCGCGGCTGGAAACAGCCGGCCAAAGCGCAGGCCGAGACTCAGCAGCAGGTGAGCGGCAAGGCGCTGTGGAAGGAGGGCCGCTGGAGCGTGGTGATGAAACGCCCGCTCATCACCGAGGACCGCTCGGACATCCAGTTCGTGCCCGGGGTGTTCATCCCCATGTCGCTAAATCTGTGGGACGGCTCGAACGGAGAGCACGGCCTGGCGATGGCGATCTCGACATGGCATTACGTGTTCCTCGAGGCGCCGACGCCGGTGCGCGTGTACGGCTATTCCGCATTCGCGGTGCTCGCGACAGGGTTGGTCGGCTTCGGGCTGATGAAGAAAGTGCAAAAGGAGAGCAAGACATGAGACAGACGAAGATCGTCCTGCTGGTGGCGGTCATGCTCGCGCCGGGGAGTGGCACGGTGTGGGCCGACCCCGCGGCCGGGGCCAAGGTCTTCCAGGTGAAGAGGTGCCAGGACTGCCATTACACCGACGGTCCGGCGAAGGAAAAGACGATCGCCGATCAGTTGGCGAAAAAGGGCCCGGAGCTGTGGTACGCGGGAAGCAAGTTCCAGAAGGCGTGGCTCGGCAAATGGCTGCAGGACCCGAAGCCGATTCGCGCGCTCAAGTACAACTCGCTCACCGCGAAAAACGCCGGCGATCATCCGAAACTCGCGGGCCCCGACGCGGCCGCGGTGACCGACTTCCTGATGAGCCTCGTTTCGAAGGACGTCAAGGCAGGTGTCGTCAAGCCGAAAATGAATCCGAAGGGGCGGCTGGTGTTCACCAAGAGCATGCCGTGCAGCGGTTGCCACCAGTTTCCGGGACAGAAGTTCACCGGCGGGCTGAACGGCCCGTCACTCAGGGACGCGGGCGAGCGGCTCAATCCCGACTGGATCTTCGCCTATCTCAAGGATGCGAAGACCTTCAAGCCGGTGAGGCAGATGCCCGTGTTTGCTGGCCTATTGAACGAGAAGGACATGCAAGCGGTCGCCGAATTCGTTTCCACATTCAAATAGTGCTCGTCCGCCGGACATTACGGAGGGAATGACAGATGCCAAGAACACTCAACAGCGCGGTGCTGCTGGTTGCCGCGGGTCTGCTCGTCGGGACGCCGGCGCATGCGGCCGACGGCGGGCAACTCTACAAGTTCTACTGCGCTCAGTGCCACGGCCTGCAAGGCAAGGGCGACGGGCCGAACGTCGTCAAGGATTTTCCCGTCGATCCGCGCAACTTCACCAAGGCCGACGAGATGAACAAGCTCTCGGACGCCGACATCCGCAACGTCATCCTGGACGGCGGACCGGTGGCGAATAAGTCGCCGATGATGCCGCCGTGGAGCAAGACGCTGGCCAAGGACGAGGTGGATGCGCTCGTCAAGCAGCTGCGCGCGCTGTGCAAGTGCAAGGGCAAGTCGTGAGTGCTCCGGGCGCATCGGCCGGAAGGACGATCGCGGACTACGTGATCTTCGCCGGCATGGCGGTGAACGCGGTGGTGATCGCGCTGATCGTCTGCTTCTACGTGATCTAGCGTCGCGGGCGGCGATCGCACCATGCACAAGAGCGAACGAAGCGGCGTTGATCGTTTTCCCTGGGCGGGGCCTGCGCTGTTCACGGCGGTCGTGCTCGCGCTCACCGCCTTTTTCTGGTGGTTTCTGTAGGCCGGGGCCCGTCATGAAGGAGCACGTCCTTGCGTTTGCCGTGGCATTCGTCGTCTGCGCGATCGTTTTCCTCGGGCTGGACTACTCGATCATGAAGATGATGGGCCTTTCGCTCATTTATCAGCCGTGAGGCACGCAAGATGAGAATCGCGACCGGGATCCGGCGCGCCCTGCCCAGGCTCGCGCTCGCAGCCGCCGTGACGGTGTTTCTGGGCGCGGCCGCGCTCGCGCCGGAGGCGGCATTCGCCGCGGAACCGGTGGCTGCCGAGGGCGCGAAGGCGTCCGCGTTTGCGCCGGCCCCGACGCTCACGACGGCGGATTACCCGCAGATCCGCGGCTTCAACGGCCGCATCGCGGTCTGGCTCGCCGCGCAACTTCACCTCTGGTTCGCCGCATTCGTGCTCGCAGTGCCGATCTTCGTATTCATCATCGAGGCGATCGGCATGGGCACGCGCGACGAGCGCTACGACCGGCTCGCCTACGAGTTCATCAAGGTGAGCATCACGGCGTATTCGCTCACCGCCATCCTCGGCGGGCTGCTGCTCTTCTTCCTCGTCATCTTCTACCCGCACCTGTTCCAGTACTTGGCCGGCATCTTCCGCGAGAGCATGATCTGGTACGCGCTGCTTTTCTTCGCCGAGAGCGCGATTCTCTACCTCTACTACTACGGCTGGCATTGGCTGCAGGGGGGCTTCGCCAAGTGGGTGCACCTGACGCTCGGGTTGCTGCTGAACGCCGTGGGCACCACGCTCATGTTCCTCGCCAACGCCTGGGTGACGTTCATGATGAGCCCGGCGGGGGTCGATGCCGCAGGGGTCTTCAGCGGCAACACCTGGGCGGCGATCCACAACGCGCTGTGGAATCCGATCAACATCCACCGCGTGGTGGCGAACGTCGCCTTCGGCGGCTCGATCGTCGGCGCGTATGCCGCCTACCGCTTTCTCAGCGCCACGACGGCCGAGCAGAAGGCCCAGTACGACTGGATGGGCTACACCGCGAACTTCATCGCCATCTCGGCGTTGCTGCCGCTGCCCTTCGCCGGCTACTACCTCACCGCCGAGATCTACGCCTACAGCCAGCAGATGGGCATCACCCTGATGGGCGGCATCTTCGCCTGGCTGTTCATCATCCAGGCGGTGCTGATCGGCACGCTGTTCCTGGCGGCGAACTACTACCTGTGGTGCGGCATGGGGCGCAGCGACGGCGCGGTACGCTACAACCGCTACGTCAAGTACCTCGCCGCAGGCATCATCGTCGCGTTCCTGGTCTGGTTCACGCCGCACACGCTGATCCTAACCAACGAGGAGCTTAAGGCGCTCGGCGGGCCGTACCACAAGATCCTCGGGCCGCTCGGCATCATGCCGGCCAAGAACATCGCCGTGAACGCGATGATCCTGTTCACGACGCTGAGTTTCCTCATGTACCGGCGCGCCAACAAGATACCGACCGTGTCGTGGGTCAATGCCGGCAATGCCACGCAGGCGGCGCTGTTCACCGCCGGCCTGCTGAACATCTTCTTCCTCGGCGTGTATCACGGCTACTTCACGAACACCGTGTACAAGGTCGCCTCGTCGATTCCGCAGGTGCTGACCACGCTCGCCATCATCGTCGCAAGCACCGTCATCGACACCCTCATGTACCGCGGCGCGAAAGAGGTCGCACCGCTGCATTGGGGAAGGGTGTCGGACCGCTCGCAATATGCGCTGTTCCTGCTCGCCGTGGCGTTCACCTGGTTGATGGGCCTGATGGGCTACATCCGCTCGAGCCTGCGCCAGCACTGGCACGTGACGAACGTTTTCCGTGACGCATCACCCGATGCGTTCACGCCCACGCTCGGCTACGCGGCCAACGTCGTATCGCTCGGAGCGATCATTTTCATGGCGCTGGTGATCTTCGTGTTCTGGGTGAGCCAGGTCAGCGCCCGCCACACCACGGCGGTCGGTTACTGGAAAGCGGAGCCGGCGCGATGAGCCACTTTCTCAAGGTCGTTGCCTTCAGCCTGCTGGTGATCGCTTTCTTCACGGGCTTTTCGTTTTTCGGCGTGCCACAGATCGAGCCGGCGCCGCCGCCGAAGGAAGAGGCGGTGGAACGCGGCGCGATGACGATCGAGCAGTTCGTCGCGCTGGGAAAGAAGATCTTCGACGGCAAGGGCGCTTGCACGCTGTGCCACAACCCGGTGGGGGGCCGCGCGCCGGCCCTCGAGCGCGCGGGCATCGCCGCCGTCGAACGGATGAAGGACGCGCGCTATAGGGGAGCCGCGAAGAGCGTCGAGGAGTACCTGTACGAGTCTCTCGTCAAGCCATCGGCGTACGTGGTCGCCGGATTCGGCAAGGCGGGAACCAACGACACCGAGAGCCCGATGCCCGATGCCTCGGCCGGGAGCATCCGTCTGTCGGAGGCCGAGCTGCGCGCCGTAGTCGCGTACCTCCAGGACCTGAGCGGGGTCGAGGTAACGGTCCGCATCCCGACCGATGCGGGCGCGACCGCGAAGGCGCAGGACAAGCCCGCGCAACGGGCGCCGGCGAAGAACGCCGAGGAGCTGATCGCGCAGTTCGCGTGCACCGCCTGCCACAAGATCGGCGCGCAGGCGGGCGGGCCGATCGGCCCTGATCTGAGCAGGATCGGGGCGAGCCGCGATGCCGCCTACCTGCGGCGCGCGATCCTCGAACCCAACGCCGACGTCCCCAAGGGGTTCGCGCCCGGCGTGATGCCGGCGACCTACGGCGAGCAGCTGTACGCAAGAGAGCTCGAGGTGCTGGTCGCCTATCTCGCCGCATTGAAGTAGCCGGGGAGACGGACCATGGCGCGGCGCATACCGAGGCTCGCTCAAGCGGTGCTGACGATCGTCGGCATCTACGGTGCCTTCCGGCTCGTGTTCGACGTGCTGCTCGGGCAGCCGATTCCCTCGAGCCTGCTCACCATGTACATGTTCTTCGTCGTGGCAGGCGTGTACATGGTGTTCACCTTTACCGAGGAGAGCACGCGCGAGCTGGTCGCGCCGATCCGGGCGCTCGTGGAGGACCCGCGCCGCAAGCCGATCCGCAATGTCGTCTTTGCCCTCACGCCGCTTCTCGCCGCATGGTTCACCTACGCGGGCCTGCAGCCGCGCATCGAGGCGCCGGTGGAGCTCCGATCGATCCATCCGGCGCCGCCCTCGTCGGTGAAGATGTTCGGCAAGCGCTTCGACCTGCTCAAGCTCGAGAAGGAGGAGCCGAAGAAATTCCGCCAGCTCGTCGCCGAGGGCGCGAAGGTCTATGTCGAGAACTGTCACTTCTGCCACGGCGACAAGCTCGACGGCAGGGGTCCGTACGCCGAAGGGCTCAATCCGGTACCGATGAGCTTCCAGGACGTCGGCACCATCGCGCAGCTGCAGGAGTCGTTCCTGTTCTGGCGGATCGCCACGGGCGGCCCGGGGCTGCCGGCGGACGCCGCGCCGTGGATCTCGTCGATGCCGGTATGGGAGACCTTCCTGAGCGAAGAGGAGATCTGGAAGGTGATCCTGTTCCTGTACGACTACACCGGGCACCGGCCGCGCTTGTGGAGCGAGAATGCCGACCACTCGAAACATTGACGAAGCAGCGATGCGCCGCGGCGCACGGGCGATAACGCAGCTTGCGACCATCGCGCTGATCGTCTGCGGGGCGCTTGCCGCGCCGGCTTTTGCCCAGAGCGGCGACAAGGTGAAGGGCGCCGAGATCTACGCGCAGCGCTGCGCCTGGTGTCACGGGGAGAAGGGGGACGGGCAGGGCCCGGGCGCTGCGCGCCTGGTTCCGCCGCCGCGCGATTTCACGTTCGGCCTGTACAAGATCAAGTCGAGCGGATTCGACGAGCTCGGTGCGCGCGAGGACGACCTGATTCGCATGATCCGCGACGGCATGCCCGGCACCTCAATGCCAGGATGGAAGGACGTGCTCTCCGAGCAGGATATCCGCGACGTGACCGCGCACATCACCACGTTCGTCGAGCTGGATAAACCGAAGAAGCAGGTCGATTACGGAACGCGGATCGCTACGTCGGCCGAGAGCATCGAGCAGGGAAAGAAACTGTTCCTCGAGGGCGATCGCTGTTCGGAGTGCCACGGAAAGGAGGGCAAGGGCGACGGCATCAAGTCGCTCAAGGACGATGCAGGGTTTCGCACCTGGCCGAGAAACCTCACCAAGCCCTGGACCTTCCGCGCGAGCAACGATCCGAAGGACATCTTCGCCCGCATCACCAACGGCATTCCGGGCACGCAGATGCCCTCCTTCGTCGAGCCGGCGAGCAAGGACAAGCTGACGATCGAGCAGCGCTGGCACATCGCGAACTACGTCGCGTCGCTCGGCAAGACCGGGATGCGAGTGCGGCCTGAGAGGACGGTCATCCGCGCGGCGAAGCTCGAAGGCGAGGTGCCGACGACACCCGAGGACGCGCGCTGGAAGCAGGCGGAACCGGCAACCTTCTTCCTGGTTCCGCAGCTGATCGCCAAGGAACGCTTTTTCACGCCCTCGAACGACACCGTGACGATACGCGCCCTGTACGGCGACAAGGACATCGCCTTGCTGCTCGAGTGGGACGATCGAACGAAAAGCATTCCGGGCGACGAACGGGCGGAAAAGATCGCCGATCCCGAAATCGCCGAGGACCGCATCGCGGTGCAGCTGCCGGTCGAGATTCCCAAGGGAATGGAAAAGCCGTACTTCATCATGGGTGATGCCGCGCACCCGGTCACCCTGTGGCAGTGGTCGAGCGGCACGACGAAGACGGCGGAGTCGGCCGCGCTGGCGGTAGCGCGCGGCATCGAGAAGGTCGAAGCGCGCGCGGCGGCCGCCGGCGGGCTGACCGCGAAGGGCGCCTACCGGGACGGAACCTGGCGGGTCGTGATGAAGCGGCCGCTCGCCGCCGGCGACCCGAAAGACGACATCCGCTTCGCCGAGGGCGTGTTCATTCCGATCGCGTTTTCCGCCTGGGACGGCAGCAACGGCGAGAAGGAATCGCGCCACACACTGACGACTTGGTACTGGCTGCTGCTCGAGCCGCCGCGCGGCAACCGACCGCTGTTCGCTGCCTTGGGCGTGTTTCTCCTCATCGTTGGCGGAGAAGCATGGTGGGCTCGCGCCGCAACGGCGCGTCGACCTCGCGAGAGCTGAGATGCGCGTGAGAACTGCGGCGCTCGTTCTTGCTCTTGGCGCGCTCCTTGCGGCTCTGGCGGCGCAGCAGATCGATGCCCGGGGACGCGATGAAATCCCAATTGACCGATCGGCGCGCGGTTCGTTCTCGCTCGTCGATCACACCGGCCGACGCGTGAATGAGGCCGACTTACGCGGCCGCTTCCTGATCGCTTTCTTCGGCTACACGTTCTGTCCCGACGTCTGCCCGACCGACCTGCAGACGATCGGAACGGCACTGAATGCGCTCGGCAAGGCGGGCGAGCGCGTGCAGCCGATTTTCATCACGCTCGACCCCGAGCGCGACACGACCGAGGTGCTCGCCCGCTACGTTCGCCACTTCCACCCTCGATTTCTCGGCCTGACCGGCACGCCCGAGGCGATCGCGCTCGCCGCGCAGGCGTTCGGCGTGATCCATGTGAAGGTCATGCCGGCGCGACGCGGCACGAACGCCAAGCACGGGGACTACGTTGTCGATCATTCTGCGGTCATATATCTGCTTGGACCGGACGGACGTTTTCTCGCCGCGTATCGACACGGCATCAGTCCGGGCAACCTCGCGGCCGCGGTGTCAAAACATCTCAAGGGTGGCCGGTCGTGACCGGAGTCCGGTTTGATCCGTCCGCCGCTGTCTCGCACCCTGCGGCGGGCGAGGGGGGGCGGAAGGGCGTCGTATTGAAGCTCTTCGGTGTCGTCCTTGGCGCGCTGGGAGCGCTCGACAGCATGCTCTCCTGGCGTGGTGGTATCGCGGACACCGATCACTACTTCATCCTATTTGTCGCGGGGGTGTGCGTTTACGCGATCGGCGCCATACGCGCCGCGCGCGAGATCTGAGTCACCGACGGCTACGTCAACGAAACCCAGCAATTGGGGCTCGATGACCTGCGCAAACCCTCGGCTCCGACTGTGCGGATGCCTGGGGCGGGCTGGTCGCCTTACGCGCGCTTCCTTCGGTCGCATGAGTCAGCTTGAACGACGGGCAAGTACAACGTCTACAACAAGATCACGCGGTCGGAGGGCACGAGCCATTGAGCGGTACGGGCCGCCACGCAGGCAAGATCGCGGACGGAACATCCCTACGTCGCGTTCCGCCTCTTCGATGCTGTGCCTGGCAGGGCGCCGACGGGCAGCGCCAATTATTGTCACCCAGCCTCGCCGCAGGTATGCTGCGGCGAGGTGCGGCATGATTACAGACTCCGAGCGCTACGCGGCAGCCATCGCGCGATTCGATGCGATCAACGCCGCGGACCCGAATTTCGAATCCGTGGGATCAGCGCGGGAGCCGAAGGAGTTGCTGTACGCGCGGCGCATGAGCGCCATGCTGGAACGGTTCGCGCCGGACGCATCCGAGACGGTACGGCTTGCCGCGCGCTGCCAGCATATCCGGCGCTGGGAGATTCCGCGCGCGAGCTATCCCGCCACGTCCGAGGGCTACAAGGCATGGCGCGCGCGGCTCCTCGATTACCACGCGGAAATCAGCGCCGCCGTGCTGCGCGATTGTGGCTACGACGAAGCCATGGTCGCCAGCGTCGCGTCGGTGGT
The DNA here is from genome assembly GCA_016199545.1 of Betaproteobacteria bacterium. Classification (GTDB taxonomy): domain Bacteria; phylum Pseudomonadota; class Gammaproteobacteria; order Burkholderiales; family SG8-41; genus DSOT01. The sequence continues at coordinate 34,788 of JACQGN010000077.1, forward strand.
GCGAAAGGAGCGGCTCAAGCGCAATCCGGATGCCCAACTGCTCGAGGACGTAATAGGACTGGTGTTCCTGCAGCACTACCTTGCCGACTTCGTCAAGGGGCACCCGGTCTACGACGAAGCGAAGTACGTGGACATCCTGCAAAAGACTTTCAGAAAGATGTCGTCGCGGGGGCGCCATGCGGCGGCAACGCTCATCACATTACCGGGTGAACTCGCCGCAGTGGTGGCCAGGGCCGCGGTCGCTGCAGGTTCCGGATCCGGGCCGCGCACGAGCTGAGGCCGCCTACCCCTCGTAGCGGCGCAGGGCGTCGGCGTCGAGTATCACGATGCTGCGGCCCTCCACCCGGATCAGACCGCCCTCAAACAGGTCGTGCAGGATGCGCGAGAAGTGCTCCGGCGTGAGATTGAGACGCGATGCGATGACCGTTTTGCTGGTCGGCAGCGCCACCTCGATGGGTTTGCCCGGCGCCGGCGACTGCGGTTCGTCGCGCAGCAGGTAGCCGATGACGCGCTGGGTGCCCGAGAGCAGCGTATGCGCTTCCAGGTCGGTGATGAGGTTGTGCAGGCGGCGCGAAAGCCCCGCGATCATTCTGCGCGCGAATTTGGGGTCGCGCTCGATCTCGGCGAAGACGGTCGCCCGCGCGATGTGCAGCAGCATCGAGTCCGCAAGCGCCTGGGTGTACACGGGATAGGGCTTTTCCATGAACATCACCGCCTCGCCGAAACTCTGTCCGGGCCCCATGATCTCCACCACTTTTTCGGCGCCGCTGGGTGAAGTGAAAGCGAGCTTGATCTGCCCGTAAACCACGGCGTAGAAACCTTCGCTGGGGTCGCCCCGCCGAAACAGCGTCCCGCCCCGCGCGAGGTGCACCTCGCGGGTGCCGTTGGCGAGCCGGTCGATCTCGGCCGGATCGAGTTCCCTGAACAGCGGAAGATTCGCGAGAAACGACTGCGTCTTGATCGGCGTTGCAGGCACGCGGCTCGGCGGGTGAACCCGCTCCTCCCCGATTTGCGCGAAGGGCACATTATCCTCGAAAAAGCAGTTAGCCACAGAGATCACAGAGTTCACAGAGGAAAATCAGGAACGAAAGTGCTTACCATGCCTCACCCATCTGGTGCGTGCAGCGTGCCGATTCACGTCGTTGAATCTCTCTGTGTTCTCGGCGGCAAGATTGCCGTTTTCAGGCTTGTCCAGCAACTCCCGCGCCAGGAGAATCGCGGGATTGACGGCGCCTTCAGTTACAGGCGGCCCCGCAACTGGAGGTGCAGTGCGGCACGGACGCGCGCGGGCGGCGGCAAGGTGAGCGCGCGCAGGTCGATGCCGTCGAGCGTGTTCTTGACCTGCAGCGCGAGTTCCGTGTCGCCTTCCAGCGTGAGGCGGCGGCTGAAGAAGAGCGTGTCCGGATCCTCGGCGCGCAGCGCGAGCGCGACGAAATCCCGCGCGTTGGCGCTGATAGTCGCATCCGCCTGCACGTTGCCGAGCGGAACCAGGCCGCCGTCCTGCACGGCGAAGACGAGCCGCAATCCGGCGTCACGCACGTGAATGGCGATGACCTTGCCGCGCGCCGAGGGGAGATTCCCTGCGCCGAGGGTATCGCCGAGCAGCAGGTTTGAAAGGAATGCCGCCACCGCTGCGGGAGGGTAAGACGGCAAGCGCGCAACCAGCTCGCGCAGCGCGCGAGGAAATGGCGGCAGCTTCACGAGGACGCTCCGGCTTCCATGCCAGGCCGACCCCGCCAGAAACCGTCACACGCCACGTCAGGCACGAGAGCCTGGATACGACGCGCCGCATCGTCGAGGCGGGAGGCGTTGTCGATCCCCTCGCGGAACAGCGCCACGACGTCGAGGGTATGCCGCGCCTGTGGCGAGATCCGCATGATTCCGACGCCCGATTGCCCCAGCTCGGGCAGGTGGGCAAGCAGATTGCACACCGCGGCCGATTGGGTCTGGGTGCCATTGAGCGCGAGAAACGGCTGTCCTTCGCGTGTTTTCAACAGGAGCCCCTCACGATGATCGAGGCAACGAAACGCGCAACTGTCCTTCTGCAGGTTGTAACGGCGCGCCGTGAAGCAGCGGGCCGAGAAGGCGAGCGGCATCCGGCCGTAGGCGAACACCTCGCATTCGGGCGGGCGCGGCGCTTCACGCAGGAGCGCCTGCAGCATCGCCTGTGGCATCTCGACCGGAGGCACCCAGCGCCGCGCGCCGAGTTCGATGAGGAGCGCCAGCGTCTCGGCGTTGTAAACGTTGAGATGCGTTCCGGCGACGAATGGCGTGCTTCCGGCAAGCAGATGAACCGCGCCCATGTCGTTCGCTTCCACCAGGAACTCGCCGTTGCCGACGATTCTTCTGAGCGTCTTCAGGTCGGACTCGGACTCGATGAGCGCCTGCGTCGACAGCACGACCTCTTTGCCGGCGTCAGCCAGCATGCGCGCGAGCGCCTGCCAGTCGGGGAGCCGCAGCTCATGCCGGCGCGAGCAGACCACCTCCCCGAGGTAGACGACGTCCACCGGCGATAGCGCGACGGCGTCGTAGAACAGCAGAACTTCCTGACGCGGCCAGTAGTAGAGCAGGGGACCCAGCGCAAGCTTCATGTCGGTCCCACGGCTACTTCCATGGCCGGTAATAGGCGCCCAGCGTGTCCTGCTGGCCTTCGGACACCCCGCGCAATGCAGCCATCCACGCCGGAGCAGGGGAGAACGCTTCGCCCCGCCGCGCGCAGGCGTCGAGCGCCTGCCGCCATATGCGCGTAACCGTCGCGACATACGCCGGACTGCGTTGCCGCCCCTCGATCTTCACCGCCCGTACGCCGATGCGGACGAGTTCCGGCAGCAAGGTCAGCGCATTCAGGCTCGCGGGTTCCTCGATCGCGTAATACGTTTCACCCGCGACCTTGAAACGTCCTTTGCACAACGTGGGGTAGGCCGCGCGTTCGCCCTCCCGGTACTTGTCTATCAGAATTCCATTGAGCCGCGATTCCAGCCCGTCCGGCTTCTCCTGCCAGCGCACCGCCGCAGCAGGGGAGCAGGCGCCGGTGGTGTTGGGTGAGTGCCCGGTTGCGAAGGCGGAGAGCGCGCACCGGCCTTCCACCATCACGCACAGGCTGCCGAAGCCGAAGACCTCGATCTCGGCTTCGGTGTTGCGTATCACCTGCTCGACCTGGGACACCGACAGCACGCGCGGCAGCACCGCGCGCTGCACGTTGAAACGGGTGCGGTAGAAGTTGATCGCTTCGTAATTCGTTGCCGATCCCTGCACCGAAAGATGCAGGCGCAGCTCCGGATATTTGCGCGCGGCATAACGCATCAGCCCGGCATCGGCGATGATGATGGCGTCGAATTCGAGTTGAACCGCGGTGTCCACCGCCGAGGTCCAGCGCTGCCAGGCGCCGGGTTGCGGAAAGGTGTTGATGGCGAGCAGTACCTTCACGCCCCTCCGGTGCGCGTAGCGCACGCCTTCCTGCGCCGCCGTCGGGTCGAGATTGAGCCCGGCAAAGTTGCGCGCGTTGGTGTTGTCGCGCAGTCCGAGATAGACGCAATCGGCGCCGTTATCCACTGCGGCCCGCAACGCCGGCAGGCTGCCGGCGGGGCATACGAGCTCCATAGGCGCGTGCATGGGTGTGAACGGTGCTCCTGCGGAGGGGTGCATTTGTGTGCGGTTCAGACGGCGGGCGCGATTCCGGTCAGGAAATACTGCATCAGTTCCGCGGCAGTGCGGATCGATGTGCCGAAGGGAAGGCTTTCCGAGCCGCGGAAGAAGAGACCTTTCTTCACGTCGCCCTTGAGGGCGAAAGCAAGGCGAGTGTCGATGCAGAACTGGCCGATGCTCGCAATGCCGTCGCGCAGCCCGCACAAAGTGAGGCAGTTCAGTCCCGGCACACAGCGGCGCGGGTCGGCCTTGGCGTGGGACTGAAGCGCATTCTCCCGGCGCAGGTAGTTCCTGAGCCACGGGGTGAGCACCGCGCGCGCAGGCAACCCCGCGACGCTCATGAAAGTCACGATGTCTTCGGGTTTGGCTTCCGCCAGCACCCGCTTGAAGTTGGGGTGGGCGTCGCCTTCGACAGTGACGGCGAACGGGGTGCCGATCTGCACAGCGGCAGCGCCGCATCCGAGCAGCGCGCGCACCTTCTCGTGCGTGTTGATGCCGCCGGCGGGAATCAATGGAATGCTGGCGTCCGCGAGGCCGAGTTCCCGGAACAGCTTGAAGATGCCCGCCAGCACCGGCTCGAAATCGAAGCGGGCATCGGCGATCTCCTCCGGTCGAGTCGCGCCGAGGTGGCCCCCGGCGTAGCGCGGGTGCTCGATCACGATCGCGTCCGGCAGGCGGTTCTTGCGCAGCCACTTCTTCACCACGATCGCCACACCGCGCACGTCCGAGAGAATCGGGATGAGGGCCACCTGCGGGAATTCCTTCGTCATGTCGGGAAGGTCGAGCGGGAGCCCCGCGCCCATCACGATTGCGTGCGCGCCGCTTTCGCAGGACTGGCGCACGTGCTGGGCGTGCGCGGCGACTGCCTTCATCACGTTCACCGCAATCGCGCCGCGGCCCTGCGTGATGGCGAGCGCCTCGCGGATCTCGCGTTCGAGCGCGATCAGGTTGAGCGCGTCAAGCGCGTCCTGGTCGGTGCATCCCTCCGCCCGCGTAAGGAGATCCTCGTGGTGATGGCGCAGGTCCACGCTCGAAATGGTGCCCACGGCGCCGAGACTCGCGACCGTTCCGGCCAGCCGGTGCGCGGAAATGCCCACTCCCATGCCGCCTTGCACGATGGGCAGGAGTTCGCGGCCCTTGATTTGCCACCGCGGCATATCGGAGGCGAATGCAGCAACGGCCGAGGCTGGGTTGAAAGTGGCGTCCGGATGCACGGTAATCGGGCGATTATCGGCAGCACGGGGTCCCGGCCGCTTTGAGGAAGATCAATAAATACCGAAACGGCATGGTAATTCGTCGGGCTTTGGGCCGACCAGCCCCCGATGCGAGAAGGCATTGGACTTTCCGATAAAAAAAGCGGGCTGCCGCCCGCTTTTTTCCAGACAAACAGAGACTTACTTCTGGGACAGCACGTATTGCGCAGCAGCTTTCAGTTCGGCATCCGAGGCCGTAGCCTTGGGATGGGCCTTGTCTCCGACCTTGCCGTCCTTGAGAGCTTTGACGATATTGCCCTCGGCATCCTTTTTGCCCTGGTACTTCGCGGCTACGTCCTTGAACGCGGGACCGACCTTCTTCTTGTCCACCTCGTGGCAGCCGAGACCGCCCTTGGCTTTCACGGCCCCCGCGCCGCTGCGGGGTCAGCGCCGCGCTGTGAATGACTTGAATAGCACCTCGCGCTCGGCGCTCTGCTTCAGGCGCAGAGCGCGCAACTCCTTGTCGAATCGGTCCTCCAGCGTGCGAACCTCGGCGATGTGCTTGTCCTCGAGCCTGCGCACCGCCACTTTCTCCTCGGCACGCAGCGTGACAGAGCCTCGCATGTCGTACGGAACCGCCTCGAACGACCCGACGTCGGACAAGCCGCTCTCCGGCCTGGCCGGAGCCGACGGCGTCTGCTGTGCGTGCGCGCTCGCGGCGCCGAGCGCAAGCAGCGCCGCGGCCGCGAGTCCGAAAATTGCTGTCCTGGCGTTCATGTGATCCTCCTCAAGTCGTGGCGAGCGGCGCGCCCGCGGCGGACTCGCGCTGCGGCGCCGCGGCGAGGTTGAACAGTTTCTCGCCCGCGGCGTAGATGAAGAACACGAGCGAGAACGCGACCAGCGCGATCATCCACTCGGCGAGCGACGGCGTGTACTCGGCGAGTCCCGGGATCCAGGCGCCCTTGAACAGCGGCACGCGCTGCCCGGACACCATGTAGTCGTAGCGGCCGATGAACAGTCCGATGATCACCAGCGCCGAGGCCAGGATCTGCCACTTCTGCTCGGTCTGCAGCCGCGGCGTGGCCATCAGAACGAACGGCAGCACAAGGCCGGCCCAGAGCTCGAACTGGAACCAGGGCGAGGCCACCATTTCGCGCACTGCCTGCATGCCCTCCAGGTTCGTCCAGTAGCCGGTGATCGCGCGCGATACGACCATGAGGATCGTGACGCCGATCAGGGTGGCGAAGATGTTGGGCAGCCGGCTGCTCGACTTGAGGTCGCGAACGCCCGATGGCATCGCCTGGCGGTCGAACCCGTAGGCAAGATACGTGAAGAACACGGCGAACGCCGCGCCGCTCAAGGCCGCGGTCACGAGAAAATAAACCGGCATCATGTCGCTGTACCACGCCGGCCGCATCGACATCATGCCGAAGACGAGGCCGAGCGTCGCATGCGCGATCACGACCGAGACGAACGAGGCGGCACCGAGGGCGCGGCTGAGCCCGCTGTGCCAGTCGCCGATTTCCATGCGCCAGAACTTGAGCAGCAGGAAGCCCAGGTACAGGCTGTAGAACACGCCCATCCAGAACATCGGCGAGACGTACTGCATCCCCGTCGGCAGCGCCCAGATCATGCGGAACGGATGCCCGAGCTCGAGCGCGAGCGAAGTGAAGCCGGCCACGAGCGCCGCGACCGCGAGCCAGACGCAGCGCTTGGCTACCGGATAGAAGTCGTCGAACCCGAACAGCAGCGCCATCGAGGCGATGAACGTGAGGCCGGTCGAGGTGAGCACCAGAAACACGTAGGTGATGATCGGCAGCCCCCAAGCGACGCCCTCACTCCGGGTGTTGAAGGCGACGTGTCCCTGGGTGATGAGGTAGAAGAACGTCGCGGCGAGCGTGACGAGCAGCGCGATCCCGGACACCGCGAGAACGCTGTTCGTGGTTGCCGTGCCGTTCACTGCAAGGCGTTTCATGATTGGCGCGTACATGGCGGCTCCTCAGGAATTCTTCTGCGCGCGCGAGCCGGGTACCGCTCCGGCTTCGCCGCTCAGGTAATAGACCTGCGGCTTGTTTCCGGTCTGCTCGAGCAGGCGCACGCCGCGTTTCTCGGCGATCAGCTTGGACACGTTGCTCTTCGGATCGCCGATGTCGCCGAAATAGCGCGCGGTGGGCGCACAGGTCACCACGCACGCGGGCGTGTAATCGCGCAGTTTCGGATCGGCCGGATCGAGATCCTTGACCCCCTTGGGCGCCTGGCTCACGCGGTGGTAGCAGAACGTGCACTTGGTGACCACGCCCTTGGGCGAGATTCCGACCCCGTGCTTCCAATCCTCCTGCTGCGCGGGCATCCGCCAGGGTGGGCTCCAGGCGTGATCGTCTCCGCTCGGAAAGATCCTGCGCAGGTCCGGCTCGACCAGCGGCTTTTCGTCCGAGTAGAAGCGCACTCCGTACGGGCACGCGATCACGCAGTACTTGCATCCGATGCAGCGGTTCCAGTCGATGAGGACGAAGCCCTCCTCGGTCTTGTAGGTCGCCTTCACCGGACAGACGTGCACGCACGAGGGGTTCTCGCAGTGCATGCACGGGCGCGGGAACCATTTCAGCGTCCCGCTCGGATACTCGCCTTCGGTGTAGAAGAGGACGTCCTGCCAGCTCTCGCCCGGTGCCCGGTTGTTTTCCATCTGGCAGGCCGCTGTGCAGGCCTGGCAGCCAGTACATTTTTCGAGGTCGATCACCATTCCCCACTTGGCCATTGCTGTCTCCTGTCAGTCCTAAACCCGTTCCACCGTGGCCTTGGTTGCGTAATGCGCCGCCAGCCCCCCATCTGAGTTGGCGAACCGCTACTTTAAGTTTGCCGCCTTTTCCGCCAGCTTTCTGGCTTCGGCAACGTAGGCTATCGCCTTCTCGTGGTTGTGAAAGCTCAGGCTTCCGTCCAGCAGCACGACATTCAGTTTCCCGTGCGCCTCGTCGGTCAGTTTCTTGACCCGCGGATCGCGGACATTCGCCTTGGCGAGCAGTTTCTCCACTGCGGCGATCTCCGTTCGGGTCGTCGCCTGCCTCTGCTTGAGGATGATGTCGAGCGTGTTCGCGTCGAAGGCAGGAGCTTGCACGCCGCTGGGCAGCTTGCGGCCCTGCCCCTCATGGCACGAGGCGCAACTGCTGCGGATGCCCTGGCTCTTCGCCATCGCCGGCAGCGCCACCATGAACGTGTGAGACGAGGTGTCCCACTGGTGCGGGCCATTCGCCGTCTTGTCCGAGCGATAGCCGATCTTCGGCATGTGGCAATCGACGCACTGCGCGCCCGCCTTGTGCATGGGGCTGCCGGCGAACAGCTCGGTATTCCCGCGCCCGGCATAGCCGGTACTCAAATGGCAGTTGACGCACATCTCCTCGGGCTTCTGGCGCAACTGAGCCCTCTCCCACTTGCCGTGGAAGGTGTGGCAGGTGAGGCAACTCATGCCGGCCTTGTTGAAATGCGTGCTCTTCTGGAAATCCTGCCATTGCTGCCGGTTGCGC
>JACQGN010000072.1 GCA_016199545.1 Betaproteobacteria bacterium
GAGCCAAAGCGATCGAATTTGAGGAAAAGCGTGGGGGACATCGCATAGTTTTCATCATTTTCTCGCATTTCTCCCGGCACCGGTTTTGCATAAGGAGTGTGTCGGAGCTAAGTCCGACACACTCCTAGGTCCGACGAACTCCTAGGAGCACAGGGGTTTGCGCCGTAAGCCGGGCGGCTGCACGGCGAGCGGCCGGTTATCCTGGGTCGGCACGATTTCCGACTCGGATGCATATAACTCCTTCAGCATGCCATCGGTCACTTTCACCGGCGGCAGGTCAAAGGCGATCTCACCGTTCCGGACGCCAATGACGCGCGGAAACCAGTGCAGCGCGAGATCGACCGCGTGAAGGCTGGCCACCAACGTCACCCCACGCGTCATCGCCTCCCGGTTGAGTTCGCCGACGACACGGTCGGAAAGCGCCGGATCAACCGCCGATACCGGCTCGTCGGTAAGAATCAGCTCAGGCTGCTGGTAGAGAACCCGCGCTACCCCGACGCGCTGAAGCTGACCGCCGGACAGCTGATCGCAGCGTTCGAACAGCTTGTCGGCGATTTCCATGCGCGCCAGCATCTGCCGTGCGCCCCCACTATCCATTGGATAGAACAATGACACGAGTCCCTTCCAGACCGGCCACTGGCCGAGCCGCCCGGCGAGCACCGCAGTCACCACGCGCTGCCGCGGCGGAATCGGCGGCGCCTGGTGCACCATGCCGATGCGGCTCCTCAGACGCCGGAGCGCGAACCCATGGAGGCGCCACGGATCCTGATCGAGCACCTTGAGCGAACCCGAGGTAGGTCTGAGCGCAGCCGCAATCAGACGCAGCAGCGTGGTCTTGCCCGCGCCGGAAGGGCCGATGATCGCGACGCGCTCGCCCTTTGTGATTTCGCAACTGGCCGCGTTAATAGCACGGTTGCCGTTGGCGTGCACCAGGCCGACCCCGTCCAGTTTCAGGCTCACTTCGCGCCCCGAGCGCTCGTTGGGAAGGCGTTCATCTACTTGAGCAGCCCCGCAGAGCGGGCCGCCGCTTCGATGCCCTTGTAGTTTTCGGGTTTCGTGGCAACGAACCTGCTCGCACGCTGCAAGTCGAGCAGTTCCTTGTGCGCCGGGTTCTTGGGGTCGAGCTTGAGGAAAGCGTCCGTCAGTTTCTTCACCAGCGCCGGATCAAGATCGCCGCGCACGGTCCAGTTGTAGTCGTAGTACGGCGGCGTGGTCCAGATCACTCTGACCTTTTTGAGGTCCACTTTTTTCTCGCTGACCAGCCTGTCCCACACCGAAGCATTGAGCACGCCCGCTTCGACCTTGCCCGCTTCGACCTGCAATGCGGTCGCATCATGAGCGCCCGAATAGGCGATACGCTTAAAGTCCTTCTCGGGGTTGATCTTGTTCTCAAGCAGGAAGAACCGCGGCATCAGGTGGCCGGATGTCGAGGACACGGAGCCGAACGAGAAGTTCTTGCCCTTGAGGTCGGCGAGCTCCTTGACGCCGCTCGCGCTACTGGCGATGAACTTGCTGGTGAACTTCTCGTCCTCAACGCGCTGCGCAATGGGAATCGCATTGCCGGTGCGCAAGCGCGCCTGCACGAAGGTAAATCCACCCAGCCAGGCGAGATCGATCTTCTTTGCCGCCAGCCCCTCCACGACTGCAGCGTAGTCGGTGACCGCGGTGTACTGCACCTTCATTCCCGCTTCCTTCTCGAGATAGGCCGCCACCTTCGAAAACTTGCGCTGAAGCTCAGTCGGGGATTCGTCTGGTATGGCCGATATGCGAAGTACCCCCTGCGCGAGGACGGTGGCCGACAGCGCCATCCCGCAAAGCACGACCAGAGGAACGCGGAGGATGCCTCCGAAAGTCGCACGCTTCGCCGCAGCCCGGAAGGGAATTTCCATTTGAACAGCAAGAGTATTGGATGTGGCGCAGGATGCGCCAGAGACTGAATTCACGTGATCTCTTAATGCACGATTAAGTATGAGGGACTTTCCAGGCGGCGTGCTGGCCCGCAGCCTGCACGCGAATCTACCGCTTGTTTGCATTCCGCGCAAGAAAAACCAGCCGGTCCTTTGCGCACACGGTTACTCCGCGCTGCGCCCGGCAAAGTCGCGCACACGGAATCCGAGCAGCCAGAGCGCGGCGAAGTAACTGGCTGCGCCCGCGGTCACCACGCCGGTGAGTCGGAGCGCGCGCTGCAAGGCGCCGCTGGCGAGCCATTCGGGCGGGGTTCCCATCGTCAGCCACAGCACGGCGGCCATCACATAGATGGCAATCAGCACCTTGAACAGGAAGACCGGCCAACCGGGCTGCGGCAGGTAGATTCCGCGCCGGCGCAGTCCGCGATACAGCAGCGCGGCGTTGAGGCACGCACCCAGGCCGATGGCGAGCGCGAGTCCGGCGTGCTTCAGGGGCCAGATCAAGACAAGATTCATCGCCTGCGTGGCTGCCAGGGTCACGACCGCGATCTTGACCGGGGTCTTGATGTCCTGCTGCGCGTAGAAGCCCGGCGCCAGCACTTTGACGAGGATCAATCCAGTCAGCCCGACGCTGTAGGCGATCACCGCGTTGCGCGTCGCGTACACGTCGTTCGCGGAAAACGCGCCATAGTGAAACAACGTTGCGGTCAACGGAACGGCCAAGAGTGCGAGCGCGGCCGCGGCCGGCAGCGCAAGCACGAGCGTCAGGCGCAGACCCCAGTCGAGCAGCTTTGAATATTCCCCGACCGAGCGCGTCGCGTGGTACCTGGACAGGCCCGGCAACAAGATAGTACCGAGCGCGACCCCCAGCAGGCCGGTCGGAAACTCCATCAGGCGGTCGGCGTAATAGAGCCATGACACGCTGCCAGTCACGAGGAAGGACGCGAAGACCATGTTGATGAGCAGGCTCACCTGCCCGATCGACACGCCGAACACGGCAGGACCCATCTGCCGGACAATGCGCCACACGCCGCTGTCCTTGAGATCGAGCCTGAAGCGCGGGAGAAATTCGAGCCGCGCCAGAAATGGCACCTGGAACGCGAGTTGCAGCGCGCCGCCCGCGATTACCGCCCACGCCAGCGCCGACACCGGGGGATCGAAGTACGGTGCGAGCCAGAGCGCGAAAACGATGAAAGATAGATTGAGCAGCACCGGTGTGAAAGCCGGCACTGAAAAGCGGCTGTAGGTATTCAGGATGCCGCCCGCAAGCGCGACCAGCGAGATGAACAGTATGTAGGGAAAGGTGATGCGCAACAGGCTCACAGTGAGATCGAACTTCTCCGGAATTTCCGCGAAGCCCGGCGCGCCGATGTAGATAATGTACGGTGCGAACCCAACGCCGATCAGCGTGACCACAAACAGGGCGAGCGCGAGCAATGCCGAGACGTGATCGACGAGCAGGCGCGTATCCGTCTCGCCGCGTTGATTGCGGTACTCGGCGAGGATGGGCACGAACGCCTGGGAGAATGCGCCTTCCGCGAACAGCCGGCGCAGCAGGTTGGGGATCTTGAACGCCACGAAGAAGGCGTCAGTCGCCAGTCCCGCGCCGAATACCCGGGCGATCGCGACATCGCGCACGAATCCGAGTATGCGCGAGATGAGCGTCATGCCGCTCACCGTGGCAAGAGCTTTGAGGAGGTTCATCTGCCGGTCCGGGCGCCTTGTAATATGGTTTCCCTGCACCACGTTGTGCCGAACTTTGCCCCACGCTCCGGCAGCGGCCTCTGATCCGACATGCCGGATAAGCGAATCCCTGCAAGCGGGGCGCGTTTGCAAATCCCCTGAAATATCCGTATCATGTCGCCCTTTTTCGGATCTCCATCCCGGAGTCTACATGGCCAACATCGCATCAGCCAGAAAACGCGCGCGCCAGAACGAGAAACGCCGCCAGCACAACGCGAGTCTGCGTTCCGAATTGCGCAGCGCGGTGAAGAACGTCAGAAAGGCAATCGAAGCCGGCGACAAGAGTGCCGCGAGGGGCGTCCTCCAAGCCGCATCCGGCGTCATCGATTCCATCGCCGACAAGGACATCATCCACAAGAACAAGGCGGCCCGCCACAAGAGCCGCCTTGCTGCCGCCATCAAGGCGATGGCCTAGGAATTTGCCGGGCTTCGCTCCGACAAATTCCTTACGCGGACAGCCGGAAATTCTGGAGTGCCTGCTGTTGGCTTGGCACTTTTCGGCTTGCAAACCCACTCCCGTGCGGTGCTCCCGGTCTAGTCCGGCCGCCTCGCCTTGCGGCCGGGACGCAAGTTCAGTTCATTGTCGCTCGCGAAAGACATCAGAAACCTGAAGGCAGGCGGGTCCACTTTTTCGAGCGCCGATCGGGTCATCGTTCCACGCGAAAGCGCGCATGTTACCAGAGCGATGGCGCGCTTCCCGGTGGCGCGCCGGCAGCAGGGAGGCCCGCAAATTTTGCTTGCCACCCGGTCGAGGTTTGGCTAAGAATACGCAGTGATACACGGAGCGGGACGGCGGCACTGGCCGCCGTAGTTTTTTGGACACTTAAACCATGTCGCACGTGATGAACACCTACGCGCGGTTGCCGGTCGCGTTCGAGCGCGGTGAGGGCGCCTGGCTGTGGGATACGCAGGGCAAGCGCTATCTCGACGCGCTCGCCGGCATCGCCGTGTGCGGCGTGGGCCACTGCCATCCCAAGCTGACGGCCGCCTTGCGCGACCAAGTCGGGAAACTCGTCCACACCTCGAACCTCTACGGCATCACCTTGCAGGAGCAGCTTGCCGACCGGCTCGCCGCGCTCTCGGGCATGGAGAGCGTGTTCTTCTGCAATTCCGGCTGTGAGGCGAACGAGGCGGCGATCAAGCTCGCCCGGTATTACGGCCACAAGAAGGCGATCGAATCCCCTGCCATCGTGGTGATGGACAAGGCCTTTCACGGCCGTACCCTGGCGACACTTTCGGCGACCGGCAGCCGCAAGGTGCAGGCCGGCTTCGAGCCGCTGGTGGCGGGTTTCATCCGTGTGCCGTTCGACGACCTCGAAGCGGTCAGGCGGGTGGCGGAAACCAACCGCGGCGTGGTGGCGGTGCTGGTCGAACTCGTCCAGGGCGAAGGCGGCATTATCCTGTGTCACGACGACTACCTGCATGGCCTGCGACGGATCTGCGACGATCGCGGCTGGTTGCTGATGCTCGACGAAGTGCAGAGCGGCATCGGCCGCACCGGCAGATGGTTCGCGTTCCAGCACTCAGGGGTCAGTCCCGATGTCATGACGCTCGCGAAGGGCCTCGGCAACGGCGTGCCGATCGGCGCCTGTCTGGCGGCCGGGCCGGCCGCCGGCCTGTTCGGGCCCGGCAGCCACGGCTCGACCTTTGGCGGCAATCCGCTCGCCTGCATGGCGGCGCTCACTACGCTAAGCATCATCGAGGACGAAGGGCTGATGCACAACGCGGTCGAACTCGGCCGGCTGATCTGTGCGGAACTCGGCACCAGACTTTCCGGCCAGGCCGGCGTGCGCGAAATTCGCGGCCGGGGCCTGATGATAGGCGTGGAACTCGCGCATTCGTGCGGTGAACTGGTGCGACAGGCGCTTGACCGCGGGCTTCTCATCAACGTCACCGCCGATACCGTCGTGCGCCTGTTGCCACCGCTCAACTTCAGCCGCGAACAGACGGCCATGCTGGTCGCCGAGCTGTCGGCGCTCATTCTCGAATTTCTCGCCCGCCAGCCCGCCGCGCAGCCCGCCGCTGCGTGAGCCGCGCTGCGTCAAGACCACCGCAGGTTCTCCCATGGAAGTCCGGCATTACCTTCAATTCAAGGACTTCACCTGCGAGGAATACGAGTACCTGTTCGCGCGCGCGCGCTGGATCAAGGACGTCTTCAAGCGCTATATCCCCCACCATCCGCTGCGCGACCGCACGCTCGCCATGGTGTTCGAGAAGCATTCCACCCGCACGCGCGTGTCGTTCGAGGCGGGCATGACCCAGCTCGGCGGCTCGGTCATCACGCTGATGACGCGCGACACGCAGATGGGCCGGGGAGAACCGATCGAGGACGTCGCGCGCGTGATCACGCGCATGGTCGATCTCGTGATGATCCGCACCTATGAGCAGTCGATCATCGAGCGCTTCGCGCAATTTTCGCGCGTCCCGGTCATCAACGGGCTCACCAACGAATACCATCCGTGCCAGATCGTGGGCGACATCTTCACCTGCGTCGAGCATCGCGGCGGCATACGCGGCAAGACGGTGGCGTGGATAGGCGACTCCAACAACGTCTGCAACACCTGGCTGCAGGCGGCGGAAGTGCTCGATTTCAACGTGCATGTCTCGACTCCGCCGGGCTACGAAATCGAACCCGGGCGCGCCGGGCTCTACGGCACCGACCATTACGAGGTATTCGCAGACCCCATGGATGCCGTCAAGGGCGCCGACCTCATCACGACCGACGTCTGGACCAGCATGGGAATGGAAGCGGAGGACGCGGAACGCCGGCGCGATTTCGAGGACTGGCGCGTGGACGGCGACATGATGCGCGCGGCGCGTCCCGACGCGCTGTTCATGCACTGCCTGCCGGCGCACCGC
>JACQGN010000073.1 GCA_016199545.1 Betaproteobacteria bacterium
CAATCTATTCCACCCGCGAGAGCAAGGCAAGCGCTTTGCCGCACCCCGGCTCATCCGAGGCGTTACTGCCGGTACGGCAGCTCAGGCGATGTCGGGCACCGGGTATAAGCCGCGCCCAGACAGCTTTCGCGCGAGCCGCCAATTCAGTCGCCGGCGCCTCGCCCGGCATGAACCTCGTTGTGCGCCGAGAAGCCTCCGTGGCGCCAGGCGAGCATGCGGGCGCGCAGCTCTTCCGTTAGCGCCTCGTTCTTCACCAGAAAATCGAGCACCGCGCGCCGAAAGCCCCCGGCAAGCAGGTTTCCCGGCACCCGCGGCAGCGCGACAAAGCGCCCACTGGGAAGAAACACCCCGTCGACAGCGAGCACGTGCAGATGCGGATCGAAGTTGACCAGGTCGCCGAAGGTCTGCACGAACACGATCAGCGCCGGCCTGCCTCCTGGCAGCACCCGGGCGTACGCGTGTGAGAGCAGCCGCTCCGCGATGCGGCAGAGCTCCCCAAGCCACTCGCGGCGCCTTGCAAAGAAGTGTCGAACGAGCCGAGGCAGGGTGAAGACATACTGCCGGTGAGGCACCGGCGCAAGCACATTCTCCGCAACCCACTCGCCGTAGAGAAGCACGCGCTTCTGATGGCAGCTCGGGCAGAAGCAGCGTACCTTGCAAGAGAACGCGAGAGATCGCGCACGGCATCGTAGGGCAGCATCATTGAGTCGCGATGCCGATCGCGTCGATCACCTTGCGCCAGCGCGCAACCTCGCCGCGAAAACTGCTCGTAAACGCCTCCGGCGAACTGCCGACCGGATCCGCCCCCAAGCCGGTCAGACGGCTGCGGACTTCCCGGTTTTCAAGAGCGTTTAGCGCCGCAGCATGCAGTGCGCCGATCACGTTCTTCGGTGTTGCCGCCGGCGCAAGAAGACCAAACCAGCCGGCGACGTCGAATCCGGGGAACCCGGATTCCGCGATCGTCGGAAGCTGCGGCAACTGACCGGAGCGCGCCGCGCTGGTGACTGCGATCGCGCGCACCTTGCCGGCCTTGATATGCGGCAGAACCGCCAGCATCACATCGAACAGCATGTCCACTTGGCCTCCCATGAGATCCACAACAGCCGGCGCGCCGCCTTTATAGGGCACGTGCACCATGTCGATACCTGCCCGGGCTTTGAACAGCTCACCGGCGAGATGCAGGGAAGTGCCCGTGCCGCCGGAAGCAAAAGTCATTTTCCCCGGGCGTGCTTTGGCGAGGGCGACGAGTTCCTTGACGCTCTTGGCCGGCACCGATGGATGTACCACTAGCACCAACGGCCCCGAAGCGATCAGCATGACGCCCGTCAAGTCACGCACAGGATCATATGCGAGTTTGCGATAAAGTGCCGCGCTGACGCTAAAGCTCGTCGATGCCATGAAGATGGTGTGCCCATCCGGCGCGGACTTAGCGGTCACTTCACCGCCGATCGTCGTGCCAGCCCCTGGCCGATTATCGACGATGACTTGCTGGCCGAGGCGCTCGCTCATCTTCGGACCCAGCGTGCGCGAGACGATGTCGATGCCGCCTCCGGCGGAGGCGCCGACGACGATCCGCACCGGCTTTATGGGAAAGGACTGAGCACGCACTTCCGGCGCGCTGATGCTGCCGGCAGCGAGCAGCAGTACGAGCACAACGGGCCTGGCCGTCATTCTTCTTCCTCCTGTTGTATATGCGCTGATACCGCTTCGGCTCAGCGCCGATGCTTGCCTATGCTCCAGCCGTGAGCTGCCAGATGCTTTTCGCCAACTTCGATCGGCTCAGCCTCGAGCGGTGTCGCCATCGTATCGTTGTAGCGGTTATAGAAACCGAACAATGACACCACCGCGACGATCTCGACGATCTCCGTATCGCTCCAATGCTGTTTCATCGTCGCGAACAACTCATCGGTGACGGCATTCGGTTGCGAGCCGGCGGCAAGTGCGAAATCGAGAGCGATGCGCTCCCGTTCGCTGAATAGCGGGCTGATGCGATAGTCCCAAATCGCGTCGAGTTTCTTGTCTTCGATGCCTGCGCGGAGCGAACCGCCCGCGGTATGCGCCATTCAATAGGTACACCCGGAAGCGCGGCTCGCCATGTGTGCGATCAGGCGCTTGAAGCCGCGGTCGACTTCGCCATCGGGGGCTAGCACGGCGGCCGAGAGCTGCGAGAGTGCTTTGACGATCTGCGGCTTACGCTGCAAGATGAGCATGCTGTTCGGAACGAACCCCAGGGAACGTACTGAGTTTGCGAAAGCATCCTTCAGGTCGGGGTTGGCGTCGATGGGCATTGGTGCAAGGCGCGGATCGGACTTTGCCTGACTGGTCATGTACGATTCCTTGTTGTTGGTCAGAATGCAGCAGCGGCGGGAGCTGCGCCGTCAATTCTAGACTATTCATTCCTAAACCGATAATCCGCGTTCGAATTTGTTCAGGTAATAGGCAATGACCGATAAACCGATAAGAAAATCAATCCGCTCGCGATTCCACCGGGCTGAGTCCGTGCGCCGGGAGCCGGTGCGAAAGAACCGATAAGAAAATCAATCCGGCAGCGTTGTTGCCGCGCCGAGCCCACGCGCGGGGAGCCCGTGCAAAAGTGCTCGCCGGGTGCGCATCATGGGTCTTATGTTCATGCCGGCTTCCTCCTCCCCAGGAGAAAACCGCGATCCAGGCGGGTCGTAAGCGGGATCAGCGGTAAATCACCGAGCAATTCCGGGCCGGTGTGGAAGGGTTCCATGCCGGAGTTGACCAGCCTTTCCCTGATGTCGGGCATGTCCAGGATCTTCCGAACCTCGCCCGACAGTCTGGTGACGATTGCACTGGGGGTGCGAGCCGGCGCCAGAATTCCCTGCCAGTTCTTCGGGTCGTAGCGCGGCAGGCCGGCTTCGGCGTAGGTCGGCAACTTCGGCAGGGCCACTGTCCGCTTCTCGCCCGTGATCGCCAAACCCTTGAGTCTGCCGTTCTTGATGTGGGGGATGACATTGATGGCGTTAAGCGATGAACTCCTGCAAATTATTCACCGGCAGCGCCGGATTGACCACCAGTATGTAGTTGATCTTGGCAAGAATCGTCGCATCAGCTCGATTCGGGAGATCATCATGTGGACTCCTTATCATGCGCGCGCCAATCGACAATCGCTCTCATCACGCGCTCGCCGCTTGCCGCGCCACAACGGTATACGTCACAGTGTACGTAATCCCGGGTTGACCGCGGCTCCCGGGAGCGGACATACTTGGCTATCGCTGCATTTTTCCTGTCGCCACCGGGGGCATGCGGCGTCAGTTCAAATCGTGGAATGAGGACCATGCTTGGTCGTTTGAGGCGGCTCACAATGGCGTGCATCGTGTGCGCCGCGACGATCTTCGGCTTCGCGGCGGGCGCGCAGGCTCAAGCGGGATTTCCGAATCGCCCGGTGCGCATGGTCAATCCCTACACGCCGGGCGGGTCGGTCGATCTGGTGGGCAGAGCGCTCGCGGCCGGTCTCTCCGACATCTGGGGCCACCAGGTCATCGTGGACAATCGTCCGGGCGCGGGTACCTTGATCGGCACCGAGATCGTCGTGCGAGCCGAGCCCGACGGCTATACCATGCTCTGCACCAGCACGGCCATTGCGATACTGTCGAGCATGTACAAGAGCATGCGATTCGATCCGGCACGCGATCTGAGCGCGGTCGCGCTCGTCGCTGTCAGCCCCTTCATGCTGGTCGTCAATGCAGGCCTGCCGGCGAAGTCGGTCCAGGAGCTGATCGCGCTTGCCAAAGCACAGCCGGGACAGATCGCGGCCGCCTCCTCGGGAGTCGGCACCACAAACCACCTGACGCTCGAGATGTTCAAATCGATGACGCGCATCGATCTGTTGCATGTGCCCTACAAAGGCGGGGCGCCAGCGATCGCGGATCTCATCGGAGGACAGACCAAAGTACACTTCAACACGCCGGGCACCTTGTTGCCGCACGTGAAGGCAGGGAGACTGCGGGCGCTCGCCATGACGAGTGCCCAACGCGCCGGCTTCGCGCCAGAATTGCCCACGGTCGCTGAATCCGGCGTGCCCGGATTCGAGGCGACTGTCTGGTACGGAATCTACGGTCCCAGGGCGCTGCCTGCCCGGCTCGTGCAGCGCTGGAGCGATGCCATCAACCGCTATACGCAGACGCCCCAGGCGCAAGCTCATTATCGCCGCACCAATATGATCGGGGCAGGCGGCACTTCGGCCTACTTCACGGACTTTCACAGGCGCGAAACCGAGCGCTGGCGTGCCGCGGTCAAGGCCGCCCGCATCGAGCCTCAGTAACGTTCGACGCAAGCACTCGGCAAGGAGCAGCATATGAGGCGTTTCGCATTCCGGATCCTGATGGGGTCCCTGCTGCTGGTGAGTTTCGGGTGGCATGCACCCAGCCGGGCGCAGGACCCGCCTCGCGGCTATTCGATGAGTCAGCCGGTGAACTATGGAAGCTCGGGTGTCGGCACGGTAGCCCACCTGGGTCTCGAATACTTCACAGCGCAGACCGGGGTACGAGAAGCGTTCCCCGACGCCCGTTTGTGCTATCTTAGCGCTGCGTTTCCTCCCTGCCAGCGTTAAAGGCTGACGGTGCCGATCGAGGCGATGGGAGGAGAATTGACCGATTCACATCCCCTAGTTCACACGAAGGAGCCTGCCATGGGTTATCCCAAGATTGTTCACACCGAAGAAGGCATGCGCGACGGCTTGCAGATCGAGAGCGCTGACATCCCTATCGCCGCAAAGATTCGCCTGCTCAACGCCCTGTCCGAGACCGGACTGAAGGAAATCAACGTCGGTTCCTTCGTCAGCCCCAAATACACGCCGCAGATGGCGGGAATCGACGAACTCGTCACCGGATTTACACCCAAGCCGGGCGTGCGCTACACCTATACTGCCTTGAACGACAAGGGCGTCGAGCGTGCGCAGGCGTACACGCCGCCGCTCAGCCCGCGGGTGCACGAGTTCTCGACCCGGGTCGACATGTGCGATGCGTTCGCGCAACGCAATACCAATCGCACCCAGGCGCAGCAGATGGCTGCGTGGCCGAAGCAAATCGAGAAGGCGGTCGCGAAGGGGGCGACCGAAGGCGGGATGTCGATCAGCAATGTGTGGGGGTCGAACTGGATCGGCGAAGTGCCTTTCGAACAGCACATGCTGATGTTCGATCGCATGTACCGGATGTGGGAGGAAGCCGGCATCAAGGTCACCAAGATCGGGATGGCCGATGCGACCGGCTGGAACATGCCGCACCAGGTGGAGCGTACGCTCCAAGGCATCAAGGAGCGCTGGCCATCGATCAAGGACTTCAACCTGCATCTGCACAACGCCCGCGGTGTTGCGCTCGCTTCGATCTATGCCGCCCTCAAGGTTCTCGATGGTGACGACACGCTGCGCATGCAGTCCTCCATCGGCGGCATGGCCGGCTGCCCCTATTGCGGCATGGGGCGCGCTGCCATGATGATCGCGACCGAAGACCTGATGCACATGCTCGAAGAGATGGGTATCCACACAGGAGTCGATCTGTACAAGCTGATCGAGGCGGTCTGGCTGGCCGAAGGGATTGTCGGCCATCCGCTCTTCGGCTTCGTCTCCAAGGCTGGACCGCGGCCGCGCTTCGACAAGCTGTATGCGATGGACATGCCCCACATCGAAACGCTGGAGCAGGCGAAGCACTTCATTCGCGGGCCGAAAGCGTACGAAGGCGCGCACTCGCCGTGGAAAGAACCGATCACGAGCTGGATGCGTTCCGAAGCGCCCGGGTACAAGGAGAAGCCTGCCCAAGCCAAGGAAGCGCCTGCACAGCCGAAGCTGGTAGCGCGCTGACGGGCTGCCTCCATGCCCGCTGCTCCCCTGCACTTACTCAGCGTCGAAGATGGTATCGCCGTCGTGACGCTCAATCGCCCCGAGGCGCTCAACTCGATCAACAGGGCATTGCGCCTCGAGTTGCTGGAGCTGTACCCCGCGCTCGACCTGCGTAAGGACGTGAAGGTGATCGTCATCACCGGCGCCGGTGACAAGGCCTTCTGTACCGGCGCGGATCTCAAGGAGCGCTCCACCCGATCGACCGAGGAGATGGTGTACGACCGGCACTATCTGACGTCGAAAACGACCAGCATCCTTTCGAGTGTCAGCAAGCCGGTGATCGCTGCCATTAAAGGCTACTGCATGGCGGGCGGCTACGAGATGGTGCTCCAGTGCGATATCTCGATCGCCTCCGACAATGCAATCTTCGCCCTGCCGGAAGTCACCCACGGCTTCTTCCCTGGCGGCGGCGCCTGCCAGCGGCTGCCGCGCCTCGTCGGCTATCAGATGGCAAAAGAACTCATCCTGACCGGCCGGCGCTGGGATGCGAAGGAAGCGAAGGAACTCGGCCTTATCAACAAGGTTGTACCGCTCGACAAGGTAATGGACGAGGCGATGGCCATGGCGAGAAAGATTGCGTCGCACCCATCGATCGGCGTAATTCAGGCAAAGCGCGCGCTGAATCAATCCATGGAAGTCGGGCTCACACCAGGGCTGCGTTTCGACGTCGAAGCCTGGGTCGGCTGCATGCACTCGGACGAGTGGAAGGAGCGGCTCGGTGGGTTCGTGCGCAAGGAGCGGAAGTCCTAGGAATTTGTCGGCCTTGGCGCCGACAAATTCCTTATGAAAAGCCGCCTATACTCTGGGACTCACAGCACGGGTGAATGACAATGCCAATCAATTCAGATGACGGGATTCGCGAAGTACTCAGCAGCACCAGGACCATCGCTCTGGTGGGGGCGAGTCCGAACCCGGAACGGGCCAGCCACGCGGTCATGCACTACATGCTGGACCGCGGCTATCGCGTGATCCCGGTCAACCCTAACGTGAAGGAGGTCCTCGGGCAGAAGACCGTGGCCTCGCTGAAGGATATCCGGGAGCCGGTCGACATGGTGGACGTGTTCCGCAGGTCGGAGGCCGCGGGGCCACTGTGCGACGAGGCGATCGCGATCGGCGCCAAGTCGGTGTGGCTGCAGCTCGGTGTGATCAATGAAGAGGGCGCCAGGCGAGCCGAGGCGGCCGGGTTGAAGGTCGTCATGGATCGCTGCCCCGCGATCGACATGCCGCGCCTGGGCATGGGACCCCCGAACCCGCACAAACCCAAGCGCGCCCGGAAGTAATTCGCGGCCTGCCGAATCCGATCATCCGCTGCGGGCGGCGATCAGGCGTCGCTCATGGTTGGTACTTGATGCCGGCGTCTTTGATGATCTTGGCATACCTGGCGATCTCCTTCTTGATCAGCGCGCCGGTCTGCTCAGGCGTCGAGATGAAAGGTTCCGCGCCTTGTCTGGCCAGGAAGGCCAGAGTGTCGGGCCGGGCCAGTATGGCGGCCACCTCGCTTGCGATCCTGCCGATCACTTGCTGCGGTGTCCGGGCCGGTGCAATGATCGCATTCACGCTCGTCAAGCCATAACCCGGCAGACCCGCTTCACTGAAGGTAGGCACCTGCGGCAGCGGTGGCAGGCGCGTATCCCCGGAGATGGCGATCGGCCTGAGCTTGCCGCTGTTGATGTGAGGAATCACGGTGATCGGTACTTGGAAGGACATCTCCACCCGTCCCGCGATCAGGTCCGTGCCCAGCGGGCCTGATCCCTTGTAAGGGATGTGCTGAATATCTGTCCCCGTCATGATCTTGAAGAGTTCGCCCGCCAGGTGCACATTGGTGCCGATGCCCGACGAGCCGAAGTTGAGCTGCCCCGGCTTGGACTTTGCCAGCGCGATAACTTCCTGCAGGTTATTGGCCGGCACCGACGGATGGAGCACGAGCAGGCTCCGCTGCCTGGCGATGGTCGTCACCCCGACAAAGTCTCTCAAGTTGTCGTAGGGAAGTTTAGGAATCAAGCTGGGGGTGCTGAAAAACGACGGACCCGCCCACCCGATCGTGTGGCCGTCAGGGGTAGCCTTGGCCAAGGCATCGGTACCGATGACGGTGTTGCCTCCGGGGCGATTGTCCACAATCACCGATTGGCCCCACCTCTCGGTCAGTTTCGCGGCAACCATGCGCGCCATCGGATCGGTGCTGCCGCCCGGCGGGAAGGGAACGATGTAGCGGACCGGCCTGCTGGGATAAGGCTGCTGGGCAATCACAGTGCCGGCAGCAGCGAGCAGCAAACCGAGCGCGACGACACGCACGATCATGGTGGAGAAGTTCATCCGTGCCCCCCTCAGGCCAATGTCGGCTATGCGCCCCACATGGGCGAAGCCAACAACCTCCGATTACCCATTCGCGAAGACTACCGAGTCACAGCGGGCTTGCCAAGCGCCGTTCCAATTGGTGGAATGACACGAGCCTTTGCGCGTGCTGAGCTGAGCTTTGTCGGGATCGGTAGCCATCCAGTTTCTCAGCATTTCTCTGCGTTTCTTCCACGTTGCACCGCTGTGATCCGCTATTAACGCTTTGAAGCGCGCCTCCTTTTCTTCTCGCGAACCTCCGACGAATATGTGCGCTTTCATGTCGAAAGGATCATTGAAACTTTCATGGTGGCTGAGCCAAAGATGCGAATCGACGAAGTACGAACGAAGCCGAGCCAAGCGCGCGTTTTCGTCCTTGAGATCTGCCGAGCGGAATTTATAGAAAAACCGAGGGTACTGCCCCGGCATCCGACGCCTGATACCCGTTCGGCGTTCCAAATATGAAAGGCTTTCCAACAAGCGCACTTCGGAAACAACAGGAAGAGGCGGCGCAAGTTTAGCCATGAGGGAGTAATCCTTCGAGTTCCTCCGCCTGCGCCTTGAACTTCTTCGGATTCGCCCGCGCTAGCCGGTCAATATTCGCGAGCTTCCAGCGGATGCCGGGCAACTGCTCAAGATGCTCGATGCCGAGCAAGCCCCAATTCGGCTCGTTATGCGCGAGCGATTGCAGGAACGCCCGCTCATCGGCATCCAGACCGACTTGCAGTTCCGCAATCATGCGTTCTCGCGCAGACAGCAGCGCCTTCAACTCCACAGGGTCCGCGGTCATTCCCCGGAAGGTCGCGTCGAACTCACCGGAAATGTCGCGGAGGGTTGGAGAAAGCACTTCGTGAATCGGCCGGTTGTGGCACGCGAGATAGATCACGAAGCTGCGGCGAATGCCCGGCGTGATCCCTTCATGGAGAAAAAGCTGCATCACGTCGAACAGGTCCCGCGGATGCTGCCGATCCATGGCCGCGACGAGCTTGCCGCCATAGAGGTCCTCCAGCGAGACAACGGGTAACTCCAGATCGGCCAGCAGCGTCTCTCGCGCCTTGGCCGTGAGCGACGCCAGGCGAACCGGATGTACCGTGCCGCGCAGCACGAAATTCACTTCGATCTTCACTTCGAGCTTGCCGCGACGCACGAAGAGTTTCGTTTCGCCAACGTCGGGCACCGTGGCCGCATGCGCCTGGAATCCGCGTTTCTTGAGCCGATCGACGGCGTTCCGGATCGCCTCGTTGATTCTGCCAAGCGCCTCCTCCCGTTCAAGACGGTGATCGACAAACACCAAGTCCAGGTCCACCGACAACCGGGGCATGTCGCGCACGAAAAGATTGATCGCAGTGCCGCCCTTCAGGGCAAAGATGTTGTCTGCGAACACCAGCGGCGCGACCTGAGTCAGCAGGCGCGCGGTATCAAGATAGGCCTGGTTCATGGCTTGAGCACCAGCAAGCCGTCCTTGGATTTAGATATCCACGGCCGGTGGCTGCCCTTGGGCAGCGCTGCCTCATCGAGCTTGCCGGCCCACGGCAGCGACAGCTCGCGTCCGAGCGTGAGGCAGAGGCGCACCGTCTTGACGCTCGTGCAGCGCTTGAGCAAGTCCATCAGCACTTCGGCGCGCAGGCTGTACGTGCCCTCGGCGATTTCCCTCGCCTCCTGCAGCGGTTGGCGAACGCCGACCTCGTCCAGCAGTTCGAGCAGCGCCCGTTCAGGTGTCGACACCAGCGGTGCGTTGTCGCGGTTTTCGAAACGACCGACACCCAGCATCCGTTCAGGCTTTTCATCGAACAGCCGCTTCCGGTGGTATTCGGCGGGGAAATGCTGAACGAACCAATTCGGCAGATGCGCAGCCGCCCAGCCGTATAGATGGAGCACGGCCTGCTGTGAAACGTAGTGGCGCACGCCATACCACTCCAGTGACGTCTTGCCGCCGACGTGGAGCCCGGCGATTTGTTTTTCGAGCACAACCAGGCTGGGGTGACGCGCCAGCTCTTCACCGGGCCGGCAATACACGCCGCGCGCGAGCCGCCTCAGCCACCCGGAACGGGCATAGTGAACCGCGAGGTCAGCAGAGATCCCCATCGAGGCAAGCTCGGGGGAGGTCACCGGAGCGCCCGCGGGCAGTTGGGTGTAAAGAGTGTTTAATTTGTTTTCAGTAGTCGTAGCCACGCTACGATTATACTTACTTTTCTAATACTATTGGGAACAAGACATTAACTACATCGCCATTATCGTAGCTACACTACGATAATTCAATCTTTTCAAATAGATCGCGCCTCCCGCGCGCTCGCAGTGAGGTTGTTCGCATCAAGGGCAGCTACCGCGCCCTGGCGCGGACCATCACGCTATCGAAAGAAGCGAAGCCGGACGCGGTGCCCAGCTTCGTGCCGGAGTGGCGTCCCCACGGAATGTCGAATCAACCCCGCCTATCGAGTGGGAGTCGGAAACCGTCCTACGGCCGCGATGGCGGCGGGCGTCCTGATCGCATACAGGCATCAGATTTCGTGCAGCAATCGCATCGCAATGTCCACGCTGGCGAGCTGGGACAAGCGGTCCGATTGCAATACGAGCGCGGGGCGTGGCTTGCCGGTGTACGGCCCCTTGGCGGCGACCGTGACGAGGTCGCCACGGCGCAGACTCATTCGACGTTGCGCAGGAAGTCGAACCAGTCGTCGCGCTTGTCCGCCCGGTTGATGGCCTGCACGGCCCGGTTGAGCTGGGCGGAATCAACATCGAGCACCTTGCGCTTCACCGCGCGCAGGCGCGGCCTGGCCTGCGCCGGACGCGCGCGCCCGGACAAGCGTGCTGCCTTTGCTGTCGCGGTCATGGAATATCTTCCCAATGTTGAGTATTGGCTTTCAAGTACCTGCTGTGGTTCTCCGCCAGATCGGCGGGACCTGAAACACTGCCGACCAGCTTCCGTGCGGACGCCGCCTTGAAAAACGCGCCGACAGGTCGCGATTCCCCATTGGCGCGCTTATCGCGAACCACGAGTGAGGAACAAGGCGGATCACTGACCATCACAAGATCCCGGTACTCATGGCGATGCGCTCATGATATCACTCGCGTTGACGCCGCGGAATGACGGGCAAGTCGTTCGTCGCATCGGTGTAGAATCAAACGATGCGTTTTCAAGAGGATGGGATAAGAGCCGTGAAGACGAGTGCCGCAAAGCGATCGAAGCCGCGCCGCTCGCCGAGCAACACGGGGGCGCCGAAAACGACCGCTTAATCTGGCGTTCCCACGGGGATTCGAACCCAGGTATCTACTCTGAAACGTCAGTTTGACCGCTGACCCCTCCGACCGGGAGGTCCGGACCGCGAACGACGCCTTTGCGCGCCAAGGCCGCCACCTCCTCGGCCGTGTAACCCAGCTCCAGCAGCACTTCGCTGGTGTGCTGACCCGGCTCTGCGGGCGCGTGGCGGCGCACCGAGAAACGGTACGCGTTGCTTTCGTATGGGAGAGGCGGCAGGCGTCCGGTCACATTCCCAATCTGCGCAGGAAGAGTGCGGCCCTCGGCGGCCACGTGCGGGTCGTCCAGCACGCTGAGCGGCGTGTGCACGGGCGCGACAGTCACGTCCGCGCGCACAAGCAGGTCCACCACTTCCTGGCTCGCCCGTCCCGCGACGGCGTGGGCGATTCGAGTCAAGAGCGTCTCCCGCTGCAAAAGACGGCCCGAGTTGTGCTGAAGCCCGGGATCGTCCGCCAAGTCTTCCATACCCAAGACCGAGCACACGCGACGCCATTGGTTGTCGCTCACGATGCCGATGAAGACCTGCTTCCCGTCCCCGCAGTTGAAGAGATCGTAGACTGCCGTGCGTCCCCCCTTGGGGCCGGCCCGCGCGGACATGGGAACAGGGGCTTCTCCGGTGAGCTGCGCATTGGACATGTGCTGTCCCACATAGAACAACGCGGTCTCGAATAGACCACCCGTCACATGTTGACCCTGGCCTGTCGTCTGCCGTTCCAGCA
>JACQGN010000074.1 GCA_016199545.1 Betaproteobacteria bacterium
CCGACGTCTTCGACGAACGTCAGGATCTCCGCGCCGTCGGCGAGCGCGCAGCCGTGAACCGCCCCGGCGCTCTTGTAAATCGTCTCGTGGCGCCGTACCGCATCGAGCAGGCCGTAAAGGGTGTCCTCGGAAAGCCGCACATCGTCGCGCAAGGTGATGGTCTCGATTTCTTCCATCAAGTCGCCGAACACCGTGCCCTGGCCACAGCCGGTGGTGACGGTGCGCTTTTTCATCCGCTCCGCGAGCCCCTTGATCCGCTTGCGGGTGGTGATGGCCACCGCATCGGTTTCCCAATCGACCTGGACTTCGGCAATCTCTTCAATCGATCTTATCAGCCGCTGATTGCGGAGATAACCGATCGCGAGCGCTTCGGGCGCCTGGCCGAGCGTCATCAGCGTCACAATCTCGCGTTTGTCCACGTACAGCGTCAGCGGATGCTCGCCCGCGATCGGGGTCGCGAGTGCTTCCCCGCGCTCGTTCACCGACTCGACCTCGAAGGTGAGGGGGCGGGTGGCGCGGGTGAGTTTGGGGAGAGTCAAGGAAATGCGTGAAAAGTGATACGTGAAACGTGAAACGTGAAATGTGAAACGAAAACCCTCTCCCACGCGAACGGTTACGTTTCACTTTCCGCTTTTCACATTTCACTATTCACGTTTCACCCTCCAATGTAGGACATTTCGATCTTCTGCAGCTTCGCCGTCGCAGCGGTGCGAATCTCGGAGTAGCGGTCGCTCCGTCCGGACCAGATCGTTCCGATCTCACGCACAATCTCGGCGTCGGAGGCGCCGCCGCGCAGCAGCGCGCGCAGGTCGTGGCCGGCGGTGGCGAAGAGGCAGGTGTAGAGCTTGCCTTCGGTAGAGACGCGCATCCGCGTGCAGTCGCGGCAGAATGCCTGCGTGACCGAAGCGATGACGCCGATTTCGCCGCCGCCGTCGCGGTATCGCCAGCGCTCGGCGACCTCGCCGCGGTAATTGGGATCGGCGGGCTCCAGCGGCATCACCTGGCCGATGCGTTCCACGATCTCCCGCGCGGAGACCACGTCGTCCATGCGCCAGCCATTGGTGTGCCCGACGTCCATGTACTCGATGAAGCGCAGGATATGGCCGCGCTCCCGGAAGAATCTCGCCATCGGCACGATGCTCGCGTCGTTGAGGCCGCGTTTGACCACCATGTTGATCTTGATGGGCGCGAGGCCCGCGGCCGCCGCGGCGTCGATACCGTCCAGCACTCTCGATACCGGAAAGTCGACGTCGTTCATCTGCATGAAAACCGCGTCGTCCAGCGAATCGAGACTGACCGTGACGCGCTTGAGGCCGGCGCGCTTCAACGCCGCGGCTTTGCGCGTGAGCAGCGAACCGTTGGTGGTGAGCGTGAGGTCGAGTCCGGGAATCGCCGCGAGCATTTCGATCAGTTGCTCGAGGTTGCGGCGCACCAGCGGTTCCCCACCGGTAAGCCGCACCTTCTCGACGCCCAAACCGGCGAACAGCCGCGCAAGGCGGGCGATCTCCTCGAACGTGAGCAGTTCCTTGCGTTCCAGAAACTGGTAATCGCTACCGAACACTTCCTTGGGCATGCAATACACGCAGCGGAAATTGCAGCGGTCGGTGACCGAGATGCGCAGGTCGCGCAACGGCCGCCCAAGACGGTCCACGGGCGCAACGTTTGGGGCGCCAGCTACGGGCGCAAGTCGGGCGTCAGGCATGAGAGGAGATCGCCAGGATGTCCGGGTTCACGGTGCATTATGGCAAGAATCGTTCGGCCGGCGCAAGGAAAGCATCACTTACGAATCAGGTATTTGGCGCACGGTGGTGGTTGAATGTCGGGCGCGGCCGGCGCACAATCCGCCCCATGTCGGATACGGCTCCCACGATCCAGGTTCCACGCTATCCGGTGGCGGTCATCATGGAACGCGTCACCCTCACCAATCGCTGGGCGACCGAGCGGTGGGAGGCGAAGGGCGTCGTTCCCGATGGCGCGGCTTCAGACAAGGGCGAGCGCGTGATCGTGCAGGAAGAGCGGCTCATGCAGATGCTCTTTCCGGGGATGACGATCAGGCTGCAGCGGGACGAGGCCGAAGGCTATTACTACAACATCACCTCGCCGCAGCCGAAGGTATTCGTCATGTGGCGCGATGATGACGGCGCGGTGCGCCCGGTGCAGCTCACGGTCAGTTATCACGAGGGCGCGCGCTGGATGGATAGCGAGGCGCACGTCGATGGAGTGCCGCTCCCACCGGAACTGCTGCCATGGATCGCCGAGTTCGTGGCCGAGCACTACCGGCCCGAGCCGCGCAAGAAAGTGAAGTACGCGAGCAGCAAGGATCGCGGGCGGATGGGGCACACGTAGGGATGAGCGAAGCAGAAGAAGATTTCTTGAGGCGCTGGTCACGGCTGAAGCGGGAGGCGAAGGAGCAGCCGCCGGCGGCTACGTCCGCGCGGCAACCTGTGCAGAAGGCGGATACGCCGCCGCCAGAGCTGCCGCCGGTGGAGAAGTTGACGCTGGAATCCGACTTCCGCGGTTTCTTTCATCCCCAGGTGGATGAGAATCTGAGGCGCGCCGCGCTGAAAAAGCTTTTCAGCGACCCGCACTTCAACGTAATGGACAGGCTCGACGTCTATATCGACGACTACTCGAAGTCCGATCCCTTGCCGGCAGCCATGCTGGCGCAGCTCAAGCAGGCGCAGAAAATCCTGGATTGGGCGCGGGAGAAACCGGCCGACGCCGAGCGAACCGAAGCCGGCTCGGCGGAACAGCCACCGGCGGCCGCGAATGCGCAACAGATTGCATCGGCAGAATCCGATGCGTCAGTTGCGCCGGTGGTCACTCCAGACGCGCCAGGCGATCAACCCGCCGAAGTCATTCAACCGCGTCCCGCAGGTTGAGCCGGCGCAACGGGGAATCATGACCGACTCGCAAGTCCTGTTGTGCAACTGCAATCATACCTGCGCGGTCGACGGCAAGCGTGTCGGCAATGCGCTCAGGCTTGAATCGCCGCCAATCGTACACAGTGAATTGTGCCGGCGCCATCTGGCGGCGTTCGAGAGCGCCGTGAAGACGGGGGGCGAGGTCATCGTCTCCTGCACGCAGGAAGCCCCGCTCTTCAGCGAGTTGCAGTCCGAGTTCCATGCGGACGCGGCTATCAAGTTCGTGAACATTCGAGAGGCTGCCGGCTGGTCGGACGAGGGTGAGCAGACCGCGCCCAAGATGGCCGCACTGCTCGCGCTCGCACGCATGCCGGAGCCGGAGCCGGTGCCGGTCGTGTCGTACCGTTCCGGAGGTGCGCTATTGATTGTGGGCCAGGCTGGCGCGGCGCTGGGGTGGGCCGAGCGGCTCGCCGCGCAGTTGCAGGTTGCGGTGCTGATCGCAGGCGGCGGCCAGGCCGAACTTCCCTTCGTGCGGCGCTATCCGGTGTTTTCCGGACGAAGCATCAAGGTTTCGGGTTACCTCGGCGCGTTCGATGTGTCGTGGGAACAGTCGAACCCGATCGATCTCGAGGCCTGCACGCGCTGCAATGCCTGCATCGAAGTGTGCCCCGAGCACGCCATCGATTATAGCTATCAGATCGACCTGGAGCGGTGCCGCGCGCATCGCAAGTGCGTGGCGGCGTGCGGCGAGGTGAAGGCGATCGATTTCGAGCGTGCCGAGCGCATGCGCAGCGACCGGTTCGACATGGTGCTCGATCTTTCGGCCGAGCCGCTCATCAAGCTCCATCAGCCGCCGCAGGGATATCTCGCTCCGGGCCGCGACCCGCTCGATCAGGCGCTGGCAGCGGCGCAACTCGCGCAACTCGTCGGAGAATTCGAAAAACCGCGATTCTTCGCCTACAAGGAGAAGATCTGCGCCCACAGCCGCTCCAACATCGTCGGCTGCACCGCATGCATCGACGTGTGCTCGACCGGCGCGATCTTCAGCGAGGCGGCGGAAAATCGCGTGCGCGTCGAGCCGCACCTGTGCATGGGCTGTGGCGCCTGCGCGAGTGTGTGTCCCTCGGGCGCGATGACCTACGCCTACCCGCGGATGGCCGACCTCGGCGCACGGGTGAAGACCGTGCTGCAGACCTATCGCGACGCCCGCGGAAGCTCACCGTGCCTCATGTTTCATAACGGGACCGATGGCCGAGACCTGGTGATGGCATTGGGGCGGCGGGGCAGAGGACTGCCGGCCCGCGTCATCCCGCTCGAAGTGCAGCACGTCGCCGCGCTGGGTCTCGACCTCATGCTCGGGAGTGTGGCATTGGGCGCGGCACAGTTCGTGGTCCTTGCGGCAGGTTCGGAAGCGCCGGAGTATTGCGCTACGCTCAATCGTGTACTGGGCGACGCGACGGCTATCGTGTCCGGGCTCGGCTACGGCGGGGGTCGCTTCAGGCTGATCGAAACGCACGAGGCCAAGGAGCTGGAATCGGTACTGTGGGGCATGGAACCGGCAGGCGAGTTCAAGCCGGCGAGCTTCAATCTGTTCAACGAGAAACGGGCTACGCTCGATTTCGCGCTGGATCATCTGCTGCGCCACGCGCCCGCGCCGAAGGACGAGCTGCCGCTCGCCCGCGGCGCCCCGTACGGACGGATCAACGTCGACGTCAACACCTGCACGCTGTGCATGGCGTGCGTGGGGGCGTGTCCTGAGGGCGCGTTGCTCGACGCGAAAGACGCGCCCCAACTCAAGTTCATCGAGCGTAACTGTGTGCAGTGCGGCCTGTGCGAGAAGACCTGCCCCGAGGACGCCATAACTTTGACGCCGCGCTTGTTGCTTACGCGCGATGCGAAGACCGAGGTGGTGCTGAACCATGCCGAGCCGTTCGAGTGCGTGCGTTGCGGCAAGCCCTTTGCGACGCGGCAGATGGTGGAGACGATGCTCGGGAGATTGAATACGCATTCCATGTTCGCGGCCGCCGGCACGCTGCGGCGCCTGCAGATGTGCGGCGATTGCCGGGTCATCGACATGATGGAAGCTCAAGGCGAGGCGAACATTTTCGACGTGGACGACGGCAAGAACCCAG
This sequence comes from Betaproteobacteria bacterium, assembly GCA_016199545.1. GTDB lineage: Bacteria > Pseudomonadota > Gammaproteobacteria > Burkholderiales > SG8-41 > DSOT01. The sequence continues at coordinate 4,997 of JACQGN010000074.1, forward strand.
GCTGATGAGCGCGGATCCGCACGCCGGCACAGAAGCGATACCGGAGGAGGAGCAGGCCCGGGCCGACATGTACGCGGTACTGGGGTGCCTGTTCCATGCGGCGCCGGATGAGAGCCTGCTGGCCGAGCTGCGGCCGCCGGAATCGAACGCGATCACGGGTGTCGAGGATGACGTGACGCGCGCCTGGCGCCGATTGGCGCGAGCAGCCGTCGACGCGCAGGTTTCGGGTCTCAGGGACGAGTTCGAGGAGCTGTTTGGAGGGGTGGGACGGGCGCTTGTGACACCCTATACGTCGCATTACGTCGCCGGCACGGCTCCGGACAAGCAGGTTGTTGCACTGCGGGAAGCATTGGCTGAGCTCGGGCTCGTGCGGCGCGAGATGGTGTTCGAAGTGGAAGACCACATCGCCGCCATATGCGATGTCATGCGATTGCTGGTCGAACGCAATCAGTCGCTGGATGTTCAAAAGGCGTTTTTCTCGCGGTTCGTGCTGCCGGGCGCCATGCCGTTGTGCGACGCAATAGACCGGATAGAGCGCGCGGTCTTTTATCGTGATGTCGCCGCCCTGGCGCGCGCTTTTCTGGAACTGGAGCGCGCCGCTTTCGACATGGTCGAATCGTGACGCTGGTTCAATCGTGAAATCGCGTTCCATATGTTGAATAGACCTGTTCCAAAGAGTAAGCTAGCACCCTCAGAATTCAATGCGGTTTTCGCGCTTCACAGGAGGAGCCATGATGCCTGCATCTCGTAACCTTTCCCGTCGAAATTTTCTGCTCGCAGCGGGAGCGGGCGGCGCCGTGGCAACCGCCACGCTCTTGAATCAGCGTCGCAAAGATGCTGCGCCAGCGGGCGACAGGAAAACGGCGGGCTCGACCGGTTACCACGTGACCGAACACATCCGCAATTACTACCGCACTGCGAAAGTCTGACGAGGAGAGAGTCATGCTACTGACGAGAAAATCCAGCGCCCCGACTTTCGCGCAGAGCGCCCACCAGGGCCGGCTTGCGCGCAGCGTTGCCGGCATGACGGGAAAGACCATCGATCGCCGCACCTTCCTCAAGCGCTCTGGCATCTCGCTCGGCGTCGGGGCGGTGGCGGCACAACTGCCGTTCAACATCGTTGAAGAGGCGCAGGCCGCGCAGCCGGCAAGCGGCGGCAAGACTGAAGTCAAGCGCACGATCTGCACGCACTGCTCCGTTGGCTGCTCGATTGATGCCGTGGTGCAAAACGGAGTGTGGGTGCGCCACGAGCCGGTGTTCGACTCGCCGATCAACCTCGGCGCGCACTGCGCCAAGGGTGCCTCGATCCGCGAGCACGGCATCACCCACGACTCGCACCGCCTCAAGTACCCGATGAAGCTCGAGGGCGGCAAGTGGAAGCGCGTGTCCTGGGACCAGGCCTACGACGATATCGCGAAGAAGCTGCTGCAGATCAGGAAGGAAAGCGGACCGGACGCGACGTTCTGGGTCGGCTCCTCGAAGCACAACAACGAGCAGTCGTACTTGATGTGCAAGTGGGTGCGCCTGTTCGGCACCAACAACACCGACCACCAGGCGCGCATCTGCCATTCGACGACGGTCGCCGGCGTGGCCCAGACCTGGGGCTACGGCGCGATGACGAATTCCTACAACGACGAGCAGAACTCGAAATCGATGATGTTCCTCGGCTCCAACGCGGCCGAGGCGCACCCGGTCTCGATGCTCCACACGCTGCACGCGAAGGAAAATGGTGCCAAGGTGATCGTGGTTGATCCGCGCTATACGCGCACCGCGGCGAAAGCCGACATATACGTGCGCCACCGTTCTGGCAGCGACGTCGCGTTCCTGTTCGGCGTCCTGTACCACGTCTTCAAGAACGGCTGGGAGGACA
>JACQGN010000075.1 GCA_016199545.1 Betaproteobacteria bacterium
GCTGTTCTCGACTCTGACGTTGCTTGAACATTATGATCTGGATCAACTCAAAGAATATGCGAAAGTCATCTTCCCCAACCAATATGGCCCCTAAAAGATGTGTAGATACCTATGCCCTGCGGGAGAGGGACCAAGGGTGAGGGAAGCATTTGGGACAGGTTCCTGCCATGTCCAAGCTTCGCCTGACGCTTTCGATCTGGGATTACGACCGCACGCACGCGCTTGCCGACGGCTCGGTGCAGCCGGACGGCATCGATCTCAACGTGCTGGAACTCGTGCTGGAAGAGACATTTTTCCGCATGGCGCGCTTTCGCGAGTTCGATGCGGCGGAAATGTCGCTGTCCTCGTACACGGTTTCGCTGGGACGCGAGCCGCAACCATTCATCGCGATTCCGGTATTCCCCTCGCGCGCTTTCCGGCATTCCTCGATCTTCGTGTCGGCGAAGAGCGGGATACGCGAGCCCGGGGAGATCGCCGGCAAGCGTTTCGGCACGCCGGAATACCAGTTGACCGCGCCGGTCTGGATACGCGGCATTCTCGCCGACGACTACGGCGTCAAGCCCGACAGTCCCGAGTACTGGGTCGGCGGGCAAGAGGAAACGGGGCGCGTGGAAAAGCTCGAGCTCGATCTGCCGCCGAACTTCAGGCTGCGTCCGATCGGCCCCGACCAGACGCTTTCCGCCATGCTCGCTGCCGGCGAGATCGACGCATTGCACTCACCGCGGACGCCATCGACTTTTCATTCGCGCCCCGAGGCGGTGAAGCGCCTGTTCCCGGATTTCATGGCAACCGTCACGTGATCGACACCTTCCTGCGCTACCACCACGAGCAGGGATTGTCCAAGCGCCGGTTCCAGCCCGAAGAACTGTTCGCGCCGGAGACGATGGAGTCGTACAGGATCTAATTGATTGGAGTGATCGTCCGGCCTTGCTGGAGGGCCCCGAAAAGTTTGGCGTTTGCGTCAGTTGTGGGAATTGAAGCGTTAGCACTATGATTCCCTCCCCCTCGACGGGGGAGGGGGTGGGGGTGAGAGCGTTGAGTTCTCTCCACCGGACACATTTCACCCCCATCCCGACCTTCCCCCATCAAGGGGGAAGGGGTTGCAAACTTGCGGCGTTGGGTGGCGCGTGCCGGATCGGCAGTGCGTGTCGGCGCAGAGGAGATGGTCGTGGCGGAAAAAGTGCAGGCAGCGGTGAGGACCGGTCCGAGCCGGACCGAATTCCGCGAGTACCCGATGCCCGATGTGCCGGAGGACAGCGCGCTCCTCAAGATGGAAGTCGCTGGCATCTGCGGCACCGACGTGAAGCTCTACGCGCATCCGCCGTCGAATGCCCCCGTGATCATGGGCCACGAGAACATCGGCACCATCGCAAAGGCAGGGCGCGAATTCACCCGGCGCAAGGGCGTGAAGGAGGGCGACCTCGTGTTCGTGGAGCACTACGTCATGTGCGGTCAGTGTGAGTGGTGCCACCTCGGCCAGTACCGGCACTGCGAAAACACAGACTGGCGCTCCAACCCTGACGGCATCCGTTACGGCTACACTTCAGCCGAAAAGGCGCCCCATCTGTGGGGCGGATTTGCCCAATACGTCTATCTCCCGTGGAACGCCGTCGTGCATCAGGTGCCGAAGGGCGTCACGCCGGAACTGGCGGGACTGGTGACGCCGATGGCGAACGGGGTGGAGTGGTCGCTGTTCGACGGCGGCGTGGGCTACAACTCGACAGTGCTGATCCAGGGTCCGGGCCAGCAGGGGCTGTCGCAGACAGTGATCTGCAAGCAGGCCGGGACCTCGCTCATCATCGTTACTGGAACGTCGAAGGATCGCGCGCGCATGGAGGTTGCCAGGGCGCTCGGCGCCGATCACGTGATAGACGTGCAACAAGAGGATCCTCTTACGCGCATCATGGAGATTACGGGCGGCAAGGGGGTGGATGTCGCGCTCGACTGCACGGCGGGCGCCGGGACCAGTCCGATTCTGCTCGGCGTGGATGCGTTGAAGCGCAAGGCTGGAACGATCGTGGTGCAGGGGGAGATGAAGGAGTTCCCGAATTTCCCGCTCGAAAAAGTGACGGTCAAGTTCATCACCATCAAAAGCGCGCGCGGGCACAGTTACAGGGCGTGTGAATTGGCCCTGCAGCAGCTTGCATCGAAACGCTTCCCGCTCGAGAAGGTCACGACCCACACCTTCGGATTGAGGGACGTCGATCTCGCGATCCGGTCGGTCGGAGGCGAGGGCGTTCCGGAGGTGATCCACGCGTCGCTCATGCCCTGGCAGTAGCGCGCCGATTGTCGTCATTGCGAGCGACGCGCGGCAATCTCGTGGCTGGCCACGCGACCGCGCCCGCCGCGGGATCGCCGCGTCGCCTGCTCCTCGCGATGACAACATTCGCGTACTAGCGCCGCGCAGCGTCGGCGCGCTTCAGGAAATCCAGGAATACCGTAGCGAGTTCGCCTTCGCGTCGATCCCACTCGGCGAACGGGATGTCGTCGAGATCCGGGCCGGGCGGCATGATGTCGCGCACCTCGGCGCCTGGAATCAGGCGGCCGACGTTTTCGCCGGCGCGCCGCGCGTGGATGCGGTCGTTGCCGGGCACGATGCAGGCCGGAACGCGGATCGCGCGCAATTCGTCCTCGGACGCGCCGATCACCGGCTGGTCGGCGCCGGCGATGAAATACTCGCGCCAGTGCGACATCACCGCGATGAAGCGCTGCGGCTCCATCGCCATCAGGCGCGCGCGATTTTCAGGCCGGGCGGCGATGCGCTCGCGGAAATGCTCGGATTCGCACACCGCCGCCATGCCGCCGCGCTGGGCCAGCTCGATGTAATCGGTGTAGTACTGGTGCGCCAGGTGCTCAGCCGCGATGCGCCCGCCGGTGACGCGCCACAGCAGGAGCGCTCGCACGGCCTGCGGGTGGCGTAATGCGAACAGGATAGCCATGCGGCAGCCGGAGGAGGCGCCGCCGACGTATGCCGGAGCCGCGCCGAGTTGCGTCAAGAGAGCATGCAGATCGTCGGCCCAGATGTCGTACTCGGACTCATCGCCGTCGATGATCACGTCGGAGGCGCCGCAGTTGCGCCGGTCGTGCAGCAACACCCGGTAGCCCGCCTGCGCAATGCGCTCACCGAGCGAGCGCACACCTTCTATCGCCCGGCGCCCCCCGGGCGACAGCGACACCCACGGGCCTTTCTCGCCGACGATCTGGTAATGGATCGCCGCGCGGCGTACAGTCGCAACTGGCATCGCGCCCCCCTAACAGCCTGTCGGACTTGGCATCCGACAGGCTGCTAAAAGCAAAACCGCCTGCGGATATTGAATGTACCCCAGAGTAACAACCGCTCGTGCCCTCTTAAATGCACGCGAGCAGACCAGAAATGAGGCCTTCACCGGTTTTCCCTCCTAATCGTGCAGGCGGTTTTGCATAAGGAGTTTGTCCGACCCGAGTCCGACAAACTCCTATTGTGATGGTGCGCCGATGATGCATGCTGCCGTCCGGGCTGTCAAAGCATCCGCAACGCGGGGACACGAAGACCTTGCGCCTTGCGGTGCGCAGGAATAGATTGGCTGGCAGTCGATCGCCGATCCCGCGCCAACAGCAATGGCCAGCCTGAGTATCGCCGGAGTGTGGAAGCTCAAGGCATATTCACGCCGGTTTCTCGACACCGGAGAAGTTCGCAACGACATGCTGCCGCACGCCTACATCATCTACACGCCGGGGGGCCACATGATGTCGGTCACGGTCGAGGAAAACAGGCCGCCTCCCGCCGGTGCGGTGCTGACGGATGAGGAACGGATCCGGCTCTTCACGAGCATCGTCAGCGCCTACGCAGGCACCTACACGGTCGAAGGCGACACCGTTACGCACGATGTTGAGATGTCGTGGAACGAAGCGTGGACCGGGACGCGCCAGGTGCGCCGCTTCCACCTCGACGGCGATACCATGACGCTCGAGACCACGCCGCGCACCGCCGGCACCGACAGTCGCGAATTCATCAATACGCTGACGTGGGAGAGGGTGGAAGCCCTGCCGTAGTTGTAGCGCATTTCGGCCACGGAAACACACAGAAGCACACGGAATTTGTTTGGATTACCATGCCGCCTTTTCGATCATGACCTTTTTCCGTGTCATTCCGTGTGATTTCGTGGCTAATGACTTTCGGCTTTTATGGACACCTTGATCGACGATCTCGTAACCGCCAATCACATCCTGTACCGGGAGGGTGTGGTCGACGGCTTTGGCCACGTCAGCGTGCGCAGCGCAACGGACCCGACGCGTTTCCGTTTGTCGCGCAGCATCGCCCCGGACAATGTCACTGCTGCCGACATCATGGAGTTCGACCTCGACAGCGAGCCGATCGATCCCCAGGGCCGGCGCGTTTATCTGGAGCGCTTCATACACGGCGCGATCTACCGCGCGCGGCCCGATGTGGCTGCGATCGTCCACAGCCATTCGCCGGCGGTCATACCGTTCGGGGTGACTGGCACGCCATTGCAGCCCGTGAGCCACATGGGCGGGTTTCTCGGAACCGCGACGCCGGTGTTCGAGATACGCGATGCAGCCGGCCCCGAAACCGACATGCTGATCCGGAGCCCCGAACTCGGCGCCGCGCTCGCGCGCACGCTCGGCTCGGCAACTTTCGCGCTGATGCGCGGCCACGGCTCGGTGGCGGTGGGTACGTCGTTAAAGCAGGTCGTGTTTCGCGCGATCTACGCGGAAGCCAACGCGCGCCTGCAGTCCGACGCCATGAGGCTCGGGACGGTCACTTATCTCAACGAATACGAAGCGGCCAACACAGCCGCAGCGAACGACGTCAACCTGGATCGGCCTTGGGAGCTGTGGAAGAAACGCGTCAGCCGGCCGGCGTAGCTGCCCGAGAAGGCGTCATTGCGAGGCGCGAAGCAATCTCGTTGCGGGCAACGTCACCGCGCCAGCGGCGAGATCGCTTCGTCAGTGCCGCTTCCTCGCGATGACAATTTAGTACACGTAGGGTGCAATAAGCGAAGCGCATTGCACC
>JACQGN010000076.1 GCA_016199545.1 Betaproteobacteria bacterium
GGGGGTAAGTGGTTAGTTCCTTGCTGATCAGGAACATCGGTACAAAATGTCCTGTGGACCATGGTGATGAGAAGCGAGGATGGTTTGTTGATGAATCGGAATGCCTCCCGGGAAGAGGCGGTTATGCACAAACCATACATACTGTTGATCAATTGCGCAGCACCTTGAGCAAAGAATTAATGTCCCGCGTAAGATCGCTGCTGCTCGAGCGCAGAAGCGCGATTTTCCGGCAGGCGTGCAGGACTGTGGTGTGATCGCGCCCGCCGAATGCCTCGCCGATGTCCGGAAGACTCAGTTGAGTGAGTTCCTTTGCCAGCGCCATGGCGACCTGGCGCGGACGCGCCACGTTGCGGCTGCGTTTCTTGGAATACATCTCGGAGACCTTGATCTTATAAAAGTCGGCCACTGTGCGCTGGATGTTTTCTATGGAGATCTGGCGGTTGTGCGTTGCCAAGAGGTCGCGCAGCGCTTCACGGCAAACTTCAACGGAAATCTCCTGGCCAGCAAAGCGGGAGTACGCAAGCACACGCTTGAGGGCGCCTTCAAGTTCGCGGACGTTCGACTGAACGTGTTTTGCAAGGAAAAAAGCCACGGGTTCGTCCAGGCTGATGCCTTCCGCCTCGGCCTTCTTCAGGAGAATTGCCACACGCATCTCGAGTTCAGGCGGCTCCACGGATACCGTCAGTCCCCAGCCAAAGCGGGAAATCAGACGGTTTTCGATTCCCGACATCTCCCGCGGATAGGTATCGCAGGAAATCACAAGTTGTTTACGCGCCTCGATAAGCGCGTTGAAGGCATAAAAGAATTCTTCCTGCGTACGGTTCTTCCCTCCAAAGAACTGAATGTCGTCGATCAGCAGCAGATCCAGGGAGTGGTAGTAGCGCTTGAAGTCGTCGAACGCCTTGTGCTGGTATGCCCGTACTACATCCGACACATACTGCTCGGCATGAATGTAGCGGATCTTGCTATCGGGCGCGCGTGCCTTGACGGCGTTACCGATGGCGTGGATGAGATGGGTTTTCCCGAGTCCGACGCCGCCATAGATGAACAGGGGGTTGTAAGCTGTACCGGGCCGCTCTGCGACCTGGGTTGCAGCGGCTCGTGCGAGTTCGTTCGCCTTGCCGGTTACGAACGTATCGAATGTGAAAGAGCTGTTGAGTCGCGAGATCTCGCGCGCGTTGGATCGCGGCGCGGGCGGCTCGGCCTGGGCGGGCGGTGCAGAGCCGGAGGAGGCGGTTTTTTCACCAAGGCGCAACTGGACTTCGACACGCTCGCCGATCTCGCCGGCCGCGAGCTCCTGAATGCGCGCGAGAAACCTGTCTCTCACCCATTGCAGGACGAAGCGATTCGGCGCGGTCAGGATAATGATGTTTTCGTCCAATTTGCAGTGCAGCGGTTGTATCCAACTGCGGAATTGCTGCTGGGGAAGTTCTTGTTCCAAGCGGGTGAGGCAATGGCGCCAGAAATTCTTCATTGCTTGGATGAAAGCGTGTTATGTTGGGGTGGCAAGGAAGCGGGGAATGAAGGGGATTTTACCGGTTTTACCCCGGCCCATCCACACGCGACGTTTCTTACAGCAGGGGCTGCGCCGATTGCGAGACTCCAATTGACACGGGCTCGGGACTAAGGGTGTAATACCACGCTTTTTCACTTGGCCAGGGACGCAGAGACCATGAAGAGGACCTATCAGCCGTCAAAGACCCGTCGCAAGCGCACCCACGGGTTTCGCGTCCGGATGAAGACGCGCGGCGGCAGAGCAGTGGTGCGGGCGCGGCGCGCGAAAGGGCGCGCCCGTCTCGCGGTCTGAGCACGACGCTCGGGCGCCCGTCTTCGTCTTCAGCGGGGCGCATGGAAAAGCTGCGGCGGCGCGGCGAGTTCGAGGCAGTTCTCGCGTCACCGCTGCCCGCGCTCGTGAGCCCTTGTTTCATCGTGCGTGCACTGGCCCGGCCGGCCGGGCCAGCGCGGCTCGGTATCATCGTTAGCAGTAAAGTGCTCGGGCGTGCGGTCGACCGCAACCGTGCAAAGCGTATGGTGCGCGAGACGTTTCGAGCCGTGCATGGCGCACTGCCACCAGCGGACGTAGTAGTCCAGGTGCGAAGCGCCTGGGGGCGTACCAGGGCGTGCGCCGCGCGCGGGGGGCTTGCGGCGATGCTTGGGCAGATCATGCAGGAGCGGCAGCGGTAGTCGGGTGAAGGCATGGACTCGCAGCGATTAATCCTGTTTTTCGTGTTTTCATTCTCCGTGTTCTTGCTGTACGACGCGTGGCAGCGTGATCAACAGGGCGGAGCGCCAGCTCCGGCGACGAAGGAAACGGCGGCGAAGCCCGAACAGAAGGGCGGGTCGCCGGTGCCGGTGCCCACTCCGGACAAAGTGACGTCCGCACAGGGCGCGAAGCCGCCGGAGGGCGCCGGGCCGGCGGAGCGGGGCGAAAGCATCCGGATCGAGACGGACCTGGTGCGCGCCGAGGTCAGTACGCTCGGGGGTGACTTACTGCGGCTGGAGTTCAAGCAGCACAGGGACACGGTCGACAAGAGTAGGAGCTTCGTGCTTTTTCAAAGGCAGCCGGACCATGTCTACGTGGCGCAGTCCGGCTTCATCGGCGCGGGGCTGCCGAATCACCGTAGCGTGTATAGCGCGGGTTCGCGCGAGCATCGCCTCGCCGCCGGCGCTGACACGCTGGAGGTGCGCCTCGAAGCCGCGGATGGCGCGGGGGCGGCGAAAATCTATCGTTTCCGTCGAGGCAGTTACGTGATCGACATTGAACACCAGATTCGCAATCCCGGCCCCAGCGAACTGCAATCCCATGCGTATTTCCAGATGCTGCGGGACAGCAAGCCGCCCGCGGGCGATTCCGCGATGTTGCCTACGTTCACCGGCGTGGCGGTCTACACCGACAAGGAGAAATTCCAGAAGCTGACGTTTTCCGACATCGAAAAGGGAAAGGCGTCACACGCGAAGAACAGCGCGGACGGCTGGATAGCCGTGCTGCAACACTATTTCTTGAGTGCGTGGTTGGCAAAGCCTGGCGCGCCCCGCGAGTTTTATACGCGCTACCTGGAAGGCGGCCTGTACGCCGCAGGGGTGATCGTGCCGGTGGGCATCGTGGCGCCCGGGAGCACTGGAAGCATCGCGATAGCCCTTTACGCCGGACCCCAAGAACAGGACAAACTGGATCGGCTCGCCCCGGGCTTGGACCTGGCCGTGGACTATGGGTGGCTGACGGTAATTGCGGTGCCCTTGTTCTGGGTGCTGGCGTGGATGCATGGATGGGTAGGGAATTGGGGTATGGCCATCATCTTGCTCACGGTCCTGATCAAGCTCGCCTTCTATCCGCTGTCGGAGGCGAGTTATCGCTCGATGGGCAAGATGCGGGTGCTTGCGCCCAAGTTGCAGCGCCTGAAGGAGCAATTCGGCGATGACCGCCAGCGGTTACAGCAAGCCATGATGGATCTGTACAAGACGGAAAAAGTCAATCCTCTCGGGGGTTGCCTGCCGATTGTCGTGCAGATACCTGTCTTCATTGCCCTTTACTGGGTTCTGCTGGCGAGCGTGGAGTTGCGCCATGCGCCCTTCATGCTTTGGATCGATGACCTCTCGAGCCCCGATCCATGGTTCATCTTGCCCGTGTTGATGGGGGCGACGATGATCATTCAGACCAAACTTAACCCTGAACCGCCGGATCCGGTGCAGGCCAAGGTCATGAAGATCATGCCGGTCGCGTTCAGCATATTTTTCTTCTTCTTTCCTGCTGGCTTGGTGTTGTACTGGCTCGTGAACAACGTGCTGTCCATACTCCAGCAGTGGCACATCAACCGCGTTCTCGAGCGCGGCAACGTCAAGCACCCCGGCAAGGGGTAGGGCCGTCGGCAGATTCCCGGCGGTATACTCGCCGCCGATGGCATACTCAGAAATCATTGCCGCTATCGCGACGGCGCCCGGGCGCGCAGCGATCGGCATCGTGCGTCTTTCCGGCTCAAGCCTCCAGGGGCTCATTGAAGCTCTTATCGGACGTACGCTACCCGGTCGGCGCGCCGTGCTGTGCGAGTTCCACGATGACAAGGATACGGCGATCGACCGGGGAATTGCCATTTACTTCCCTGCACCCCATTCCTATACCGGCGAAGACGTGCTGGAACTCCATGGGCACGGCGGGCCCGTAGTCCTGCGACTCTTGCTGCGGCGCTGCCTCGAACTCGGAGCGCGAGTCGCGCAACCGGGCGAGTTTACGCAGCGCGCGTTTCTGAATGACAGGATCGATCTCGCGCAGGCGGAGGGCGTCATCGATCTGATCGATGCCGCCACAGAGCAGGCGGCACGCTGCGCTTTGCGGTCGCTGTCTGGAGAGTTTTCACTGCAAATTCAATCAGTTATAGTTTATCTCGTGGACCTGAGGACGCTCGTGGAAGCGAATTTGGATTTTCCTGAAGAGGACGTGGATACCGTAACTGGCATCGATATACAGGCGCGGCTCCGAGGCGTCTTGCAGAAAATTGGGGCTGTACTGGAAGCTTCGCAGCAGGGCGCTTTGCTGCGCGAGGGCATGGATGTGGTGCTGGTTGGGCAACCGAACGTCGGGAAATCGAGTTTGCTGAATCGCCTGGCAGGAGAAGATCTCGCGATTGTGACCGAGGTTCCGGGAACAACACGTGACGTAATCAGGCAGGTAATCGACTTGGATGGAATTCCCGTGCGGATCTTGGATACGGCGGGCCTCCGCGCGCCGACTGATGTGGTTGAAAGTCTGGGTATCGCCCGAACGTGGGAGGCGATTGCGCGCGGCGATCTGGTGGTTCTGATAATCGATGTCCAGCGCGGTGAAACAAAAGAGGACGCGACGATTCTTGAGCGTCTTCCGGCGGAACTTCCCTGCATCAAGGTTATGAATAAGGTTGACTTGGTACGGGAAACTCCACGGGTCGAACGGGTCGGCGAAACGATCAGGGTCTGGGTGTCCGCAAAGACCGGCGCAGGCATAGACTTTTTGAGGGGCGTATTGCTCGAGGCGGCCGGCTGGAAGGGTACTTACGAAGGGCTGTACCTCGCGCGAGAACGTCACCTGGATGCACTGGGTAGCGCCCAGGCGCACGTGCGGGAGGCTGAAAGGCACCCGCAGCAGCTCGAATTCGTAGCGGAGGAGCTGCGGCTCGCGCAACTCAGTCTCTCCAGCATTACAGGCGAATTTTCGGTGGACGATTTGCTGGCAAACATTTTTTCCCGATTTTGCATCGGTAAATAGTCTTTACGGTTCCACGTGAAACATCGCGACCAAGCTGCGGATTCGCCAACATGGTTACTTCATCGGGATCGTGAAATACGGTATCATTCCACTGGTGACGCGAGATCTAAGACATGTCGCAATTTACTGAAAAATATGACCTAATTGTGGTTGGCGGCGGCCACGCGGGGACCGAGGCAGCGCTTGCCGCGGCCCGCGCGGGGTGCCGCACCCTGTTGCTGACACACAATATCGAAACCTTGGGTCAAATGTCTTGCAATCCGTCCATAGGCGGAATCGGAAAAGGGCACCTGGTCAAGGAGATAGATGCACTTGGTGGAGTCATGGCGCGCGCAGCGGACGAAGCCGGCATCCAGTTCCGCATCCTCAATTCACGAAAGGGGCCAGCCGTTCGCGCCACACGCGCGCAAGCCGATCGCACCCTCTACAGGGGGGCAATTCGGGCACGCCTGGAGAATCAGGCGAATCTGCAGATTTTTCAGCAGGCGGTCGATGACATTACGATCGAGAACGACCGCGTCACGGGCGTGAGGACCGAGATCGGCTTGCGATTCGATGCACGCGCGGTGGTCCTGACCGCCGGGACTTTCCTGGCGGGTTTGGTGCATGTGGGACTGCAGCGTTACGAGGCGGGCCGCGCCGGCGATCCGTCGTCCATAAGCCTCGCTCGCCGTCTGCGCGAGTTGAACTTGCCGGTGGGGCGACTGAAGACCGGAACGCCACCGAGGATCGACGGCCGGAGCATTGATTTCTCGTGCCTGACAGCGCAGCCAGGTGATGTTCCGGCGCCGGTATTTTCTTTCCTGGGCGCGCGCGATCAGCATCCGGCGCAGGTTCCATGCTGGATCACGCACACGAACACGCATACGCACGAGATCATCAGAGGCGCGCTCGATCGATCACCCATGTTCACCGGCGTGATCGAAGGAATCGGGCCGCGCTATTGCCCGTCGGTGGAGGACAAGGTACATCGTTTCTCCGGCAAGTCCTCGCATCAGGTGTTCCTCGAACCGGAAGGACTGACGGTGAACGAGTTCTATCCCAATGGCATATCGACCAGCCTGCCGTTTGACGTGCAGATCAGGCTTGTGCGCTCGATCACGGGGCTCGAGCGCGCGCATATCACGCGGCCGGGCTATGCCATCGAGTACGACTACTTCGATCCGCGGGGGCTCAAGAGTTCACTCGAATCAAAGGCGATCGCGGGACTGTATTTCGCCGGGCAGATCAACGGCACGACCGGATACGAAGAGGCCGCTGCCCAGGGATTGCTAGCGGGCATCAATGCCGCGCGCGCGGTGCAGGACCGCACGCCCTGGTGCCCGACGCGCGACCAGGCCTATTTGGGGGTGCTCGTCGATGATCTCATTACGCGCGGGGTGTCAGAGCCTTATCGCATGTTCACCAGCCGCGCGGAGTATCGATTGAGCCTGCGTGAGGACAATGCAGACCTCAGGCTCACCGAAATCGGCCGTTCGCTCGGAGTGGTCGATGATCATCGGTGGGCGGCGTTTTCGCGCAAACGCGATGCGCTGGCGCGGGAGCAGGAGCGGCTCAGGTCGACGTGGGTGAATCCGCGCCTGCTGCCTGAAGCCGATGCAGAAAGAGTGCTGGGACAGGGCATCGAGCGCGATTACACGCTCGCGGACCTGCTGCGCCGACCGGGAGTGTCCTACGGTGCGCTGACGAGCCTACCGGGGGCGGGCCCCGGCGTAGAGGATGCGCAGGTTGCCGAGCAGGTCGAAATCCAGGCGAAGTATCACGGATACATCAGCCGCCAACAGGAGGAAGTTGAGAGACGTGTGGCTCACGAACACGTGCCGTTGCCCGCGGATATCGACTATCGCGAGGTCAGCGGACTGTCGGTCGAGGTTCAGCAAAAGTTGAATCGCGTCCGGCCCGAGACGATCGGCCAGGCCGCACGGATCTCGGGTGTCACGCCGGCCGCGATATCCGTGCTGCTGGTTCACGCCAAACGCGGCTTTGCCGGAGCGCGAGCCAGGATGGCATGAGCCTTGCAGCGGACCTCGCCGAGGGAATTGCCGCGCTCGGCCTGAGCCTTCCAGGTGAAGCGCAGGAGAAACTCCTGGACTATCTGGCGCTGCTCGAAAAATGGAATGCCACCTACAATCTCACGGCGATACGCGAGCGCCGGGACATGCTCACGCACCACCTGTTGGACGCGTTGGCGGTGATTCCCCATGTGCGCGGCGCCTCCTGGCTCGATGTCGGCAGCGGCGCGGGCTTGCCGGGAATCCCGCTCGCGCTCGCATGCGCGGACGCCGCCGTGACGCTGGTCGAGAGCAGTCACAAGAAAGCGGCGTTTCTGCGGCAGGCGGTACTGGAACTCGGACTGCGTAACGTCAACGTCGTTTGCATCCGCGTCGAACAGTGGCAGGCGGGCCAGCGGTTTGACGTGGTCATCTCGCGCGCACTCTCTGACCTGCCGCGGTTCCTGGCGCTGGGCGGGCCGTTGTGCGACGTCAACGGCGTACTCGCGGCGATGAAGGGCGCGTATCCTCGCGCGGAACTCGCGCGGCTGCCTGCACGCTACCGGCTTCAAGGCGTGGTGCCGCTCGCCGTTCCTGGCCTGGGTGCCGAACGCCACCTGGTGCTGATCCAGCCAGCGTGAGCCGAACATGACGAGGGTCGTCGCAATCACAAATCAGAAAGGTGGCGTGGGCAAGACGACCACCGGGGTCAATCTTGCTGCAAGCCTCGCTGCGGCCCAACGCAGGGTGTTGTTGGTCGACCTGGATCCTCAGGGTAACGCCACGATGGGAAGTGGCGTCGAGAAAAGCGCGCTTACCGCCACGGTGTACCAGGTGCTTTTGGGCGCGCGCACCATGATCGAAGTCCGGCTGCGCTCCGAGAACGGCGAGTACGATGTCGTGCCGGCCAACCGCAACCTTGCGGGCGCCGAAGTTGAACTGGTCGACCTTGAGCACCGCGAGACGCGCCTCAGGGATGCGCTGGCCACGGTGCAGGAAGACTACGAATATGTACTCATCGATTGTCCCCCGGCGCTGAACCTGCTCACGGTGAACGGCCTCGTCGCGGCCCACGCGGTACTGATTCCGATGCAGTGCGAGTACTACGCGCTCGAGGGGCTCTCCGATCTGGTGGCGACGATCCGCAAGGTACGCGCACACCTCAACCCGGGGTTGCAGATTGAGGGCCTGCTGCGCACCATGTACGACCCACGGAACATTCTTTCACAGCAGGTGTCGGCTCAGCTCCTGGAACATTTTGGCGAGCGGGTTTATCGCACGGTCATCCCGCGCAACGTACGTCTCGCCGAGGCACCGAGTCACGGATTGCCGGCGCTGAAGTTCGACCGCGGTTCCAAGGGCGCGCAGGCCTATCTGGCGCTCGCGGGCGAGATGCTTAACCGCGATGCGCCGCCGGGGAGGCCGTAGACTGTCATGGTGAAAGCGAAAGGGCTGGGACGTGGACTCGATGCTCTGCTGGGAGATGACCCGCGAGCGGGGTCCGACGACGGGCTGAGTCACCTCTCCATCGATGAACTGCTGCCCGGCAAGTACCAGCCGCGCATGCGGCCGGGCGGAGAGGGCCTGGCAGAGCTCGCCGAGTCGATCAAGTCCCAGGGTGTCATGCAACCGATCCTGGTGCGCCCGGCCCCTGGCGGGCGCTATGAGATCATCGCCGGCGAACGGCGCTGGCGGGCAGCACGCATGGCGGGTCTCACCGCGGTTCCGGCGCTGGTACGGGATATTCCCGACCGGCAGGCTCTGGCCGCCGCGCTGGTTGAAAACATCCAGCGCGAGGACCTCAACCCGCTCGAGGAGGCGGGCGGCATTCAGCGGCTCGTGCAGGAATTCTCGATGACACACCAAGGCATCGCTGAAGTGCTCGGACGCTCGCGCGCCGCAGTGACAAATATCCTGCGGCTGCTCGAGCTCGCGCCCCCCGTGCGCGAGCTGCTCGCGGCAGGCAAGCTCGACATGGGGCACGCGCGCGCGCTGCTTGCATTGCCGCCGCTGCAGCAGGTGGAGCTCGCGCGGGAGGCCGCCGCCAGACAGTGGTCGGTGCGCGACGTCGAACGGCGCGTGGGGGACGCGACAAGACGCGCGGGGAGCGCTTCTGCACCGCGCCGCGTCGATCGCGACGTCGCGCGACTCGAAGACGATCTTGCAAGCAGTCTCGGCACGAAAGTCCGCATCAAGACGCGGGGCAAGTCCGGTCACGGTACGCTGGTCATCCACTACGAGAGCCTGGATCAGTTGCAGGACTTCATCGAGAGGATAGCGCGCCGCGTCTAGGGCGCGACCGGGTGCGCCACGCCGCGGCACGTTCGCGATTTGCGGGGCAGAGCGCGGGGCAGAGTTTTGACGGAGCGCGCACGCGCAGCGTATAATCCGCAGGTTTTTTCCGCGGATGACTCGCGTGGCGCACCTCGGCGGCGTCGGTCCGATTCAGGCCGCGCTATGGCGCATGGTGTACGCTACGGCTGCAGCGGCGTTGATTGCGTGGGTGTGGCAAGGCCACCACGGCGCCATATCCGCGTTGCTCGGTGGGATCATCAATATCGTGGCCGGTACGGTATTCGCCTGGGTCGCTGCGCGGAGTCATGGCAGAACAGCAGGGGAGATTCTACGCACCGCCATCCGGGCCGAGGTCAGCAAGGTCGCGCTGGTCGTCTGCCTGTTGTGGCTGGTGCTCGCGCATTACCGACAGGTGGTTCCGGGCGTATTCATCGGCACCTTTATCCTGACGGTCGTGATTTTCAGCATGGCGATAGCGGTACGCGGAAAATAGCCACAAGAAAATGTTTATGGCTGCTGCCGAACTGACACCCAGCTCCTACATCGGGCACCATCTGACCAACCGTACCATCGCGCTCGGCGAGGATCCGTTCTGGACGCTCAACTTGGATACCGTCGCAACGGCCGCGGCGCTTGGTGTCATCGGCTTCGGCTTCCTATGGTGGGTCGTTCGCGGCGCTACACCGGGTGTACCGGGCAAACGCCAGGCCTTTGTGGAACTTCTCATCGTTTTTGTCGATGACCAGGTGAAGGGTATCTTCCACGGCAACCGCGCCTTCGTCACACCGCTCGCCCTGACCGTGGGTGTCTGGGTGCTTCTGATGAATGCGATGGATTTCATTCCGGTCGATCTCGCGGCGTGGTTTACCACCCACATCCTGCGGCAGCATGAGTGGAAGCCGGTACCGACCTCGGACGTGAACACCACGTTTGCGCTGGCGCTGTCGGTGTGGGGACTGATGATCTTCTACAATCTCAGGATCAAGGGCATTGGCGGCTGGTCGCACGAGCTGTTCTGCACGCCGTTCGGCAGCAACGTGCTGCTGTGGCCGTTCAATCTCCTGTTCAATCTCGTCGAATATATCTCCAAGCCGCTGTCGCACTCGCTGCGGCTATATGGGAACATGTATGCTGGCGAGATCATTTTCCTGCTGCTCTGGATGTGGGCCGCAACGGGCTGGATTGGTTCCCTGTTTGCCATCCCCCTAGGGCTTGCCTGGGCAATATTCCATATCCTGATCGTGGGCCTGCAGGCATACATTTTCATGATGCTCACCATCGTTTATGTCGCGATGGCGCACGAACAGCATTGACCTCGTGTCCTACGACTGAAACTAAACAAAGGAGAACGCAATGGACAAACTGCAACTGATCGCGATGGTGCAGGCCTATACCGGCATCGGGATCGGCCTGATGATCGGGCTTGGAGCCGCCGGGGCCTGCATCGGCGTGGGCATCATGTGCAGCCGGTTCTTGGAGGGCGCCGCGCGCCAGCCGGAATTGATGCCGCAGCTGCAGGCAAAGGTGTTCTTGTTGCTTGGACTGATCGATGCCTCGTTCATTATTGGCGTGGGGCTCGCATTGTGGTTTGCAACCGGCAATCCATTGCTGGGCAGCCTCAGATAGTTTCCCTGGGGGGAAAATCATGAGCCTGACGGTTACGATGATTGCCCAGGCGATCATGTTCTTCGTGTTCATTTTTCTCTGCGCGAAGTTCATCTGGCCGTGGCTCATGAGACAGATTGAGGCGCGGCAGAAGACGATCGCCGATGGCTTGGCCGCGGCAGAACGCGGCCGGCAGGACCTGGAGCAGGCCTCGAAGCAGACGGCCCAGATGCTGGCTCAGACCCGGCAGCAGGCGCAGGAAATCATCGGCCAAGCAGACCGGCGCGCCGCGCAGTTGCTCGAAGAGGCCAAGGTCATGGCGCGCACCGAGGGTGAGCGTCTGGTCGCCGGCGCCAAAGCGGAGATCCAGCAGGAGGTCTCACGCGCCAAGGAGGCGCTGCGGACGCAGGTCGCAGCACTCGCGGTGGCGGGCGCGGAGCAGATCCTCAAGCGCGAGGTGGATGCCAAGGCACACGCCGAAATGCTCCGCGGCGTGCAGAGCCAGCTGTAGGCGGCGCGCACGCCAGACGATCAGGAATCATGGCCGAACTCGCAACTGTCGCCCGCCCCTACGCGGAAGCCGCGTTCAAGCTGGCCCGGGAGAGGTCGGCGCTCGTTGCGTGGTCGGACGCGCTGGGCCTGCTCGAAGTCATGGTGCAGGAGCCGCTGATGCGGGCATGCATCAGCGACCCCAAGGTGAGCCCGCAGGCGCTGGAAAGCCTGGTGCTCGGGGTCGCCGGCGACAGGCTGGACGGCTCGGCGCGCAATTTTGTTCAGGTGCTGATCGAAAGCGGGCGCTTTGAACTACTGGCCGAGATTCGCGCCCAGTACGAAGCGCTGCGCCGGGATTACGAGGGGGTGCTGGAGGCACGCATCGTATCGGCATTGCCGCTGGCGGATGAGCAGGTGAACGACCTGGTCGCCCGGCTGGAAGCGCGGCACCAGCGCAAGGTGCGCGCCCGGATCGAAATCGATCCGCAGTTGATCGGCGGCGTCAGGATTATCGTAGGCGACAAGGTCATTGATGGGACGGTGCGTGGCAGACTCGATGCGATGGCCGCCGCCCTGTCCCGCTAGGAGTCAGCAATGCAACTCAATCCTTCCGAAATCAGCGAACTGATCAAGAGCCGCATCGAGGGGCTGAGCGCCACCACCGAAGCGCGCACCCAGGGGACGGTCATTTCCGTGACCGACGGCATCTGCCGCATCCACGGGCTCGCTGACGTGATGCAGGGCGAGATGCTGGAGTTCCCGAAGAACACGTTCGGCTTGGCGCTGAATCTGGAGCGCGACTCGGTGGGAGCGGTGGTACTGGGCGCATACGAGCACATCACCGAAGGCGACACGGTCAAGACCACGGGCCGCATCCTCGAGGTGCCGGTGGGGCCGGAACTTCTCGGCCGCGTGGTGGACTCGCTCGGCCAGCCGATCGACGGCAAGGGTCCCATCAATGCCCGCATGTCCGACGTGATCGAGAAGGTCGCGCCCGGCGTCATCTGGCGCAAGTCGGTATCGCAGCCGGTGCAGACCGGCCTCAAGGCGATCGACGCGATGGTGCCGATCGGCCGCGGGCAGCGCGAGTTGATCATCGGCGATCGCCAGACCGGCAAGACTGCAGTTGCGGTCGATACCATCATCAACCAGAAAGGCAAGGACCTGTTCTGCGTCTACGTCGCGGTGGGCCAGAAGGCCTCGACCATCGTCAACGTGGTGAGAAAGCTGGAAGAGCACGGCGCGATGGCGTACACCATCGTGGTCGCCGCGTCGGCCTCAGAATCGGCGGCGATGCAATATATCGCCCCCTATTCGGGCTGCACCATGGGCGAGTACTTCCGCGACCGCGGCCAGGACGCTCTCATCATTTATGACGACCTGACCAAGCAGGCGTGGGCGTACCGCCAGGTGTCGCTGCTGCTGCGCCGGCCGCCAGGGCGCGAAGCCTACCCGGGCGACGTGTTCTATCTCCATAGCCGGTTGCTCGAGCGCGCGGCCCGCGTCAACGAAGAGTATGTCGAGCGCTTCACCAAGGGCGCGGTGACGGGGAAAACCGGATCGCTCACGGCGCTGCCGATCATCGAGACCCAGGCGGGTGATGTGACCGCTTTCGTGCCGACCAACGTGATCTCGATCACCGATGGTCAGATCTTCCTTGAAACCGACCTCTTCAACGCGGGGATCCGGCCCGCCATCAACGCCGGCATCTCGGTGTCGCGGGTGGGCGGCGCGGCTCAGACCAAGATCATGAAGCGCCGCGACACCGGCGGCGGGGTACGTCTCGCCTTGGCGCAGTACCGCGAACTTGCCGCCTTTGCACAGTTCGCCAGCGACCTTGACGATGCCACCCGCAAGCAGCTCGAACGGGGCCGGATGGTGACGGAACTGATGAAGCAGGCGCAGTATCAGCCGCTGCAGGTATGGGAGATGGCGCTGACGCTGTTCGCGGTGAACAACGCCTACTTCGACGACATCGACGTCAAGAAGGCGCTTGGCGCCGAGCGTTCGATGCGTGATTACGTCAAGGGCAAGTACGGAGATCTTGCCAACAAGATGGAGGCAAACAAGGATCTTGCTGCCGAGGATGAGCAGGCGTTGCACGGTGCAATCAAGGACTGGAAGCAGAACGGGGCGCTGTGAGAACCGGCGACACCCGCGCCATCGAGCGATTTGCAGGCTGACATAATCCCATGCCAGGAACCAAGGAAATCCGCCTCAAGATCCGGAGCGTGCAGAATACCCGGAAGATCACCAAGGCGATGGAGATGGTCGCGGCCTCGAAAATGCGCCGGGCGCAGGAACGCATGCGCGCAATCCGGCCCTACAGCGAGAAGATCCGCGCGATTGCGGCGCACATCAGCCACGCCAATCCCGAGTACCGGCACCCGTTCCTGGTCGAACGCGACACCGTCAAGCGCGTGGGCGTGATCGTGGTGACCACGGACAAGGGACTGTGCGGGGCGCTCAACACGAACCTGCTGCGCCTCACGCTGCAGCAGTACAAGGACTGGCAGACGCAGGGTGAGGAGATCGACGTCTGCTGTATCGGCAACAAGGGGCTGGGCTTCATGCAGCGACTCGGCGCGAGCATCGTCTCCTCGGCTGTCCAGCTGGGCGACCGCCCGCAAATGGACCGCCTGATCGGCGCGGTGAAAATCATGCTGGACGGCTATATGCGGGACCGATTCGACCGGGTCATGATTGCGTCGAACCGCTTCCTCAATACCATGAAGCAGGAGCCGACCATCAGTCAGTTGCTGCCGCTCGCCGGCCCCGAAGTGCTGGGCGTGCCGCGGGGGGTTTGGGACTACATTTACGAGCCGGATGCTAAATCGGTGCTCGACCAGGTATTGACGCGCTATGTCGAGACCATCATTTACCATGCGGTCGCCGAGAGCATGGCCTCCGAGCAATCGGCGCGGATGGTGGCGATGAAAGCGGCCTCCGACAATGCCGCCACTCTCATCGACGAGCTTACGCTCGTTTACAACAAGAACCGCCAGGCCGCGATCACCAAAGAGCTCTCTGAAATCGTCGGCGGCGCGGCCGCCGTCTAGTCACCAGGAACCAAGACCATGGATCAAGAACAAGGCAACATCGTCCAGACCATCGGCGCAGTGATCGACATCCAGTTCGTGCGCGACGCGATGCCAAGGGTGTACGACGCCCTCGTGCTCGAGGAATCCGGCGAGGCGGGCCTCGCGGAGAAAGGGCTCACCTTCGAGGTGGAGCAGCAGCTTGGCGATGGCGTGGTGCGCTGCATCGCCCTCGGCTCCTCCGACGGCTTGCGCCGCGGCATGAAGGTACGCAGTACCGGCGGGCCGATCTCGGTGCCGGTGGGCCAGGGTACGCTCGGGCGCATCATGGATGTGCTCGGCCGTCCGATCGACGAGGCCGGTCCCGTCCTGTCGGACGCGCGCCGCTCGATACACCAGGCGGCACCGAAGTTCGACGAGTTGAGTCCCTCGGTCGAGCTGCTAGAGACCGGCATCAAGGTGATTGACCTCATCTGCCCGTTTGCCAAGGGCGGCAAGATCGGTCTGTTCGGCGGCGCCGGCGTCGGCAAGACCGTCAACATGCTCGAACTGATCAACAACATTGCGACCCAGCATTCGGGCCTGTCGGTATTCGCGGGCGTCGGTGAGCGCACGCGCGAGGGCAACGACTTCTACCACGAGATGGCGGAAGCGCAAGTCATCAAGCTCGACAACCTGACCGAATCGAAGGTGGCGATGGTGTTCGGCCAGATGAACGAGCCGCCGGGCAACCGCTTGCGCGTCGCGCTCACCGGCCTGACCATGGCGGAGCACTTCCGAGACGAAGGCCGCGACATCCTGTTCTTCGTCGACAACATCTACCGCTTCACGCTCGCGGGCACCGAGGTGTCGGCGTTGCTGGGGCGCATGCCGTCGGCGGTGGGCTACCAGCCGACGCTCGCCGAGGAGATGGGGCGGCTGCAGGAGCGTATCACTTCCACCAAAGTCGGCTCGATTACCTCGATTCAGGCGGTGTATGTACCTGCGGATGACCTCACCGATCCGTCACCTGCAACCACGTTCGGCCACCTGGATGCCACGGTGGTGCTCTCGCGCGATATCGCTTCGCTCGGCATTTACCCGGCGGTGGATCCGCTCGACTCCACTTCGCGTCAGGTGGACCCGAATACCATCGGTGAAGAACACTACAACACCACGCGCGCGGTCCAGGCGACGCTGCAACGCTACAAGGAATTGCGCGACATCATCGCGATCCTGGGCATGGACGAGCTCTCTCCCGAAGACAAGCTCGCGGTCGCGCGCGCCCGGAAGATCCAGCGTTTTCTGTCTCAGCCTTTTACGGTGGCCCAGAACTTCACCGGCACGCCCGGCAAGTACGTGTCGCTCAAGGACACCATCAAGGGCTTCAAGATGATCGTCAACGGCGAGTGCGACGCGCTGCCCGAGCAGGCGGTCTACATGCTGGGGTCGATCGAGGAAGTATTCGAGAAGGCGAAGACGCTGCAATAACCGATGGCCGCCGCCACCATCCACGTCGATGTCGTCAGCGCCGAAGAATCGATCTTCTCCGGCA
>JACQGN010000068.1 GCA_016199545.1 Betaproteobacteria bacterium
GCCCTCGCCGAAGTACTCGCGCACGTCCTCGGGCCACTGGTTGGCCTCCGCAAGCAGCAACCGGCCGTGGTAATGCGTGTCAAGCGCGGCGCGGACCTGCTTGATCACGGCATGCGTTTCCGGAATGTTTTCGTTGCTGGAGCCCTCGCGCTCGCACAGGTACGGAATCGCATCGAGCCGGAATCCGTCGACCCCCATGTCCAGCCAGAAGCGCATGGTGCGGATCACCGCCTTCAGCACCCGGGGATTGGCAAAATTGAGGTCCGGCTGATGGCTGAAGAAGCGATGCCAATAGTAGGCTTTGGCGACCGGATCCCACGCCCAGTTCGAAGTTTCGGAATCGGTGAAAATAATGCGCGTGCCCCGGTATTTCTGATCGGTGTCGCTCCATACGTAGTAGTCGCGCTTCGAGGAGCCGGAAGGCGCCCGGCGCGCCGCCTGGAACCACGGATGCTGATCCGAGGTGTGGTTGACGACGAGTTCGGTGATCACCCTCAGCCCGCGGCGATGGGCCTCCCGCAGCATCGAGCGGAAATCATTGCGCGTGCCATATTGGGGATGCACGTTGTGGTAGTCCGCGACGTCATAGCCGTCGTCCTTCAACGGCGACGGATAAAACGGCAGCAGCCAGAGCGTGTTGACACCCAGATCCCGGAGGTAATCGAGTTTCGACGCCAGTCCACGAAAATCGCCGATTCCGTCGTCGTTCGAATCGCAGAACGCCTTGACGTGAACCTGGTACACGACTGCGTCCTTGTACCACAGGGCATCCGGGACGGCTGGCATCTCCCGTTCGGGCTGGATCTGTGGTGGAAGTGCCTGGGTAACGGGTTCGTTCATTCGATTTCGGCGCTCATGCAAAGTAATCGAAGTCCTGCTCGCGGTGCGCCCGCCGGCGCACGCCGAACACGTGCGCCGGTACCCGGGCCGGGTCGAGTTGCACGAAATTGCGCGCGCCTTCCCACAGGTAGCGCGCCCCGGTGAGCAGGTCGTGCATCTGGTACGGGTGCTGCGCGTCGATGCCGAGCGCCGCGAGATCGAGATCGACCCACCCCGCATGCGTGTTTTTGGGATCGAGATTGACCACGGTCACGATCGCATTGTCGCGCGCCTGGTCGATCTTGGCGTAGCAGATCAACTGTTCGTTGTCGGTGGGGAAAAAACGCAGGCTGCGGTCCGATTGCAGCGCCGGATTTTCGCGGCGGATGCGGTTCAGCAGCGCGACAAAGGCGCGCAGGCTGTCGGGCCGCTCCCGATCCCAGTGGCGGAGCTCGTATTTCTCGGAATCGAGGTACTCTTCGCTGCCGGACTCGCGCGGTGTGTTTTCCATCAACTCGTACGCCGGCCCATAGATGCCGTAGCTCGCGGCGAGCGTCGCCGCGAGCACGAGGCGCGCCATGAACGCGGGGCGCCCGCCGAACTGCAGCGCTTCGGTGAGTATGTCGGGGGTGTTGGGCCACACGTTTGGGCGGAAGTACTCGCGGCCGGAACCGTGCGCGAGTTCGGTGAAGTACTCGGTGAGCTCGTGCCTGGTATTGCGCCAGGCAAAATAAGTGTACGACTGCGTGAATCCGAGCTTCGCCAGCCGGTGCATCACCTTCGGGCGCGTGAACGCCTCCGCCAGAAAGATGACCTCCGGATGGGCGCCCTTGATTTCGGCAATGGCCCACTCCCAGAAGGCAAAGGTCTTGGTGTGGGGGTTATCGACCCGGAAAATTTTCACCCCCTCGCCGATCCAGAAGTCCATCACGCTCTTCAGTTCCTGCCACAGGGCGCGCCAGTCATCGCCCTCGAAGTTGAACGGGTAGATGTCCTGGTAGCGCTTCGGCGGATTTTCAGCGTATTGCACGCGGCCATCGGGGCGCCAGCGGAACCATTGCGGGTGTTCCTTCACGTACGGGTGGTCCGGGGCGCACTGAAGCGCGATGTCGAGCGCGATTTCGATGCCGTATTCATGCGCCGTGGCGACGAGCCCGCGGAAATCCCCGATCGTGCCGAGCGCCGGATGCACTGCCTTGTGCCCGCCCTCCGCCGCGCCAATCGCCCACGGACTGCCGACGTCATCGGGGCCGGCGCCCAGCGTGTTGTTCTTTCCCTTGCGCATGCCGCGCCCGACGGGGTGAATGGGCGGCAGATAGAGCACGTCGAAACCCAGCTCCGCCACGTAGGCAAGCAGCGCCTCGCAGTCGTGGAACGTGCCGTGGCGTCCCGGCTCCGGCGCGCTCGAGCGCGGAAACATCTCGTACCACGTGCTGTAGCGGGCGCGCATGCGGTCGACGACGAGCGGCATGTCGGCTGGCCAGGTTGCGGCGAGTGCGAGGTCGGGGTAACGCGCCGCGAGTTGCGCCAGTTCGTCATCGAGCGCGACGGTACGAAGTGTCACGGCATCGCCTCCCGTGGTCAGACGATGCGCCCACTCGTCCAGGCGTTTGCGATCCGCAGCCCTGGCACGCTCGGCCGCCTCCCGGATCAAACCGGCACCCACCTGCGCGGCGATGACCATGTCCCCAAGGTCCTCGCGTCGCGCAAATTCGTTGCGCCACGTCAGAAAATGATCCACCCACGCCGTGACGGTATACCGATAGCGCCCCGGGTTGTCCACGGTAAACGCTCCGCGCCAGCGGTCGTTGCCAACGTGCGTCATCTCCGTTTCCTGCCATGCGGGTGCGTCCTCGGCGCGCCAGCGCGCCACTACGCGCAGCGCATCGTGCCCGTCGGTGAAGCAGTCCGCTTCCACCACCAAGAGCTCGTCGCAGGCGCGTTTCACGGCGAAGCGTCCGCCGTCCACCGCGGGGAACACCGCATCGATGACCGCGCGCACTCGGCCATCGACCGGCGCGCCGTTTTTCCCGCGCTCAGGCATGCGGCCGCCGCTTCAGCACGACGATGGCAAGCGGAGGCAGAGTGAGGTTGAGCGACCAGGGGCGGCCGTGGGCGCCCACCGGGACCGCCTCGACTCCCCCCAGGTTGCCCCAGCCAGCGCCGCCGTACTCGCGCGCGTCGCTGTTCAGGCACTCCCGCCACGCGCCGCCCCGGGGCGCGCCAACCACGTAATTGGTACGCGGCACCGGTGTGAAGTTGCACGCGACGATCAATGCCTCGCCACCCGCGCGCGGCTTGCGCAGAAAGGTGATCACGCTCATCTCCGCATCGTTGCAGTCTATCCACTCGAAGCCTTCGGGCGAAAAATCCAGCTCGAACAGCGCGGGCTCGGAGCGATAGAAGCGATTCAGATCCGCGAGCCAGCGCTGCAGTCCGGCATGCTCCGGCAGGTCCGTGACCCACCACTCGAGTTCTCCGTCATGCGTCCACTCGCGCCGCTGGCCGAACTCGCCTCCCATGAACAGCAGCTTCTTGCCCGGGTGCGTCCACATGTATCCGTAGAGAGCGCGCAGGCCGGCGAACTGCTGCCACGTGTCGCCCGGCATCTTGCCCACGAGCGAACCCTTGCCATGCACCACTTCGTCGTGCGACAGCGGCAGCACGAAGTTCTCGTTAAACGCGTAGATCAGCGAGAACGTGAGGCGGCCGTGGTGGTACCTGCGGTGGATGGGGTCTTCCCGCACGTAGGCGAGCGTATCGTGCATCCAGCCCATGTTCCACTTCATGCCGAAGCCCAGTCCGCCGAGATACGTCGGGCGCGAAACCATCGGCCAGGCGGTGGACTCCTCGGCGATCGTCACGACATCGGGATGATCGCGGTAGACCGCCTGGTTGAGCGTCCTTAGGAATTCGACCGCATCCAGGTTCTCCCGGCCGCCGTAGCGGTTGGGAACCCACTCGCCTTCCCTGCGCGCGTAGTCCAGGTAGAGCATCGAGGCGACGCCGTCCACCCGCAGTCCGTCCACGTGGTACCGATCCAGCCAGAACAGCGCTGAGGAGAGCAGGAACCCGCGCACTTCATTGCGGCCGTAGTTGAATATGCTCGAATTCCATTCCGGATGGAACCCCTGCTTGGGGTCGGCGTGCTCGTAGAGATGTGTGCCGTCGAAACAAGCGAGCCCGTGAGGGTCCGTCGGGAAATGCGACGGCACCCAGTCGAGGATGACGCCGATGCCGTTCCGGTGAAGGTGATCCACCAGGTACATGAAATCCTGCGGGCTGCCGTAGCGCGCGGTCGGAGCGAAATATCCTGTCGTCTGATAGCCCCAGGAACCATAGAACGGGTGTTCGGTAAGCGGCATCAGCTCGACGTGCGTGAATCCCATCCTGAGGACGTAGTCCGCAAGCTCGTGCGCGAGCGCGCGGTAAGCGAGCGGATCGCCGTCCCTGCGCCTCCAAGAACCGGCATGGACTTCGTAGATCGCGATCGGCGCATCGAGTGCGTTGCGCGCGCGCCGCGCGCCCATCCACCCGCTGTCGCCCCACTCGTACTCCAGCGTCCAGACGCGCGACGCGGTGTCCGGGGGCTGCTGCGCGCAGAACGCGAACGGGTCGGCTTTGTCGCAGACGGTGCCGCTGGCGCGCGCGAGCATGCGGTACTTGTAGCGCGCGCCGCGCTCCACATCGGCGACAACGCTTTCCCAGATTCCGGAGCCGTCATCGCGCACCTGCAGGACGTTGCGATCCGGGTTCCAATCGTTAAAGTCGCCGATCACCGAAACCGACTCCGCGTTGGGCGCCCAGACCGCGAATCGCACGCCGCGCCAGTCACGGCCGCCCGCGGGGTGGCAGCCGAGCTTCTCGTGCAGCCGCCCGTGGCTGCCCTCCTTGAAAAGGTAGACATCGTGGTCCGTGAGGGAATCCTCGCGGCCTGCCGCGCCCGCTCGTGAACGGGATTGCGTCACACGCCTCATGCGGCCCGATGCCTCAAACCGATACGTACTCGGCATGCGGTTCGTCGCCCGCACCCGGCAGTCCCGGGAAAGCGCGCAGATCCTTCGCGATCGCCGCGCGCAGGAACGAGTCCACCCACCAGAACACGTCCTGCCTGCGGATCGACCGGCGCATGCCGCGCATGCGCGCCTGCCGTTCCTCCCCGCCCATGCGGAACGCGCGATGAATCGCGTCGGCGACGCCTTCGACGTCATACGGGTTGACGAGAATCGCCCCGCGCGCGAGCTGCTCGGCTGCACCGGCGAACTCCGACAGGATCAGCGCGCAATCCTCCTCGATGCTGCAGGCGCAATACTCCTTCGCCACCAGATTCATACCGTCCCTCAGCGGCGTCACCAGCGCGATGTCTGCGGCGCGGTAATACGCGAGCAAATCGAGCCGCGACAGGCTGCGATAGACGTACCACACCGGCACCCAGCCTCCCGGATCCACGAAGCTGCCGTTGATTTTCCCGACCAGCTGTTCGATCTCGGTCTTCAAGTCGGTGTACTCGCGAATGTCCTCGCGGCTCGGCACCACCACCTGGATCAGCGAGATGCGCTCGCGCAACTCGGGATAGCGCGTGAGGACCGTGTGAAAGGCCTTCAATCGCAGCGGAATTCCCTTGGTGTAGTCGAGGCGATCGATGCCCAGTATCAGCTTGCGTTTGGGCAGCAGCCTGTGCAACTCGGCCGCCCGCGCGGCCACTTCGAGCGCGGATGCCTGCCCCATGAAGGCATTGAAGTCGATGCTGATTGGAAAGTGCCCGACCCGCACCCTGCGCCCGGCGGCGGCGACCTGTAGAACCTGTCCACGGCCTTCGATTTCCGTATCCTCCAGCAGCACCCGCACGCATTGCAGAAAATTGCGCCGGTCACGCGTGGTCTGGAATCCGATGAGGTCATAGTGCAGCAGGGCTTCCAGCAGTTCCTTGCGCCAGGGCAACTTGAGGTAGATGTCGGGCGAAGGAAAGGGGATATGCAGGAAAAAACCGAGGCGCGATCTGCAGCCGAGCGCGCGCAGATCGGCGGCCACGTTCATCAGGTGATAGTCGTGCACCCAGACGAAGTCGCGGGGGCTCGCCGCCGCGTCCACGATCCGCGCGTACTTGCGATTGACCTCCCGGTAGGTGCGCCAGTAGGCCGGGTCGAAATTGCACAGCAGCTGCATGTCGTGGAAGAGCGGCCAGATGATCTCGTTCGCAAAACCCTCGTAGAAGTTGCGCACCTCCTCCGCCGTGAGCGGCACTGCCTGCAAGGTGTACCCCGCGTCCGCGCCCGCTGCCGCCAGTTCGGCGCTCAAGTCGGGCGCATCCTCGGCGCTGCCGGGCCAGCCTATCCACACGCCGCCGCGGTTACGCAGCACCGGTAGCAGCGCCGTTATCAGACCCCCGCCGCCCGCCTCGAGATGCCAGCGTCCATTGTCGCCGCAGCGGAATATGAACGGCAGGCGGTTCGATACCACGATCAGTCGATCCCGTCTTTGCGCCATGTTCCCCTTTCCATCGGCATTATCCACCAGCGGCCGCTGCCGGCGCGAACAAATGCGCCCGCCGACTGCGCCGACCCGGCGATTGCCCCATCCGCTGGCGCGCGTCTATACAATCCGCGATGATGCCCGAGAGCAGAACCGATCTCAATAATGGACGCGTGATGCCCATTATCGAGAGAGAGCCGAGGTTTTTTCCGTGCCGGAGCAATGGCTTATAATGATAGAGGTGGCGCGGATGGCAGAAGTTCCCTGTGCGGCGGCGCTTCGGGCAGCGTTGAGCGGTCGGCGCGCGTGAATATTGTCGGCTGCACGCGACGCCGCCGATAACCCAACGATCATGCCCGGAACCACCTATCAGATCGAAGTCAATCCCCGCTTGCCGGAGCGCCTCGTCCGGCTCGAGGATCTCGCGAACAATCTTTGGTACAGCTGGAACCGCCCCACGCGGGCGCTTTTCTCCGGTCTGCACCCCGCGCTTTGGCACGCGGTGGGCCATAGCCCCAAGGCATTCCTCAAACGCGTCGATCAACGGCGCCTCAATGAAGCGAAGGACGATCCGGCATTTCTCGGCTCGTACAACCGCGTGCTGTCGGCATTCGACACCTATCAAAGCGGTCCGGTACGAAGCAACCACACGGGACTCGGGGAGCACGATCTCATCGCGTACTTCTGCGCCGAGTTCGGCTTCCACGAGAGCCTCCCGATCTACTCCGGTGGACTCGGCATCCTCGCCGGCGACCATTGCAAGGCGGCGAGCGACATGCGGCTGCCGTTCGTGAGCGTGGGGCTGCTTTACCGCCAGGGTTATTTTCGCCAGACGATCGACAGCCAGGGCAACCAGGAGGCGATCCATACGGACTCGGATTTCGAGGACCTGCCCATCACCGCGATCGGACGCCCCGGTGGCGGCGATCTGTGCGTCCCCGTGGAACTGCCCGGTCGCACCGTGCTCGCGAAGGTATGGCAGGCGCACGCGGGGCACGTGAAGCTGTGCCTGCTCGACACCGATCTGGAAGAGAACCGGCCGCATGACCGCGATATCGGACACCGCCTCTACGGCGGCGATCGGACGACGCGGATCGAGCAGGAAATGATCCTCGGCATCGGCGGCGTGCGGGCGCTGCGTGAACTCGGTTTGAGCCCCACCGTCTGGCATATCAACGAGGGCCATCCGGCGTTCCAGGTCCTGGAGCGCATCCGCGCGCTCACCCGCGATGGACTCGACTTCGCGAGCGCGCTGGAGACGGTCGCCGCGAACACCGTATTCACCACGCATACCGCCGTGCCGGCGGGCCACGATCACTTCGACGCGGAAATCATCCAGCGCTATTTCGAGTCCTGTTGCGGCGATCTCGGGATCGCCATGGATCAGTTGCTCGCGCTGGGGCGGGTGGGAGAGTCGCAGGACTTCAACATGACCGCTCTCGCCGTCAGGGGATCCCGCTTCCACAACGGCGTAAGCAGGATTCATGGCGGCGTCTCGGCCGGCATCTGCGCGCCGCTGTGGTCGCAGATCGAGCCCGAAGAGAATCCCGTGGGCTACGTCACCAACGCGGTGCACGTGCCGACGTTCCTCGCAACCGACTGGCACGATCTCTTCGACAGCTATCTCGGTCACGGCTGGAGCGAACGCCTCACGGATGCCGCGTGCTGGTCGCGCGTGCACTCGATCCCGGACCACCTGTTCTGGAGCGTGCGCCAGTCGCTCAAGTCGCAATTGCTCTACCTGGTGCGCCATCGCATCGCCGAACGCATCAGGCGCAATCACGGTTCGGAAGCGCATCTCGACCGCCTGCTGCGGCTCGCGGACCCCGACAACCCCAACATCCTGACCATCGGCTTCGCGCGCCGCTTCGCGACCTACAAGCGGGCAACCCTGCTCTTCAATGACCTGAAGGCACTGCGCGAAGTGGTCTCCGACCGGGAGCGGCCGGTGTTGTTCATCTTCGCCGGCAAGGCGCACCCCGCCGACCAGCCCGGCAAGGACCTGATCCGCCAGATAGACGAGATTTCCCAGCTGCCCGAATTCGAGGGCCGCATCCTGCTCGTCGAGGGCTACGATCTGCACTTCGCGCGCCGGCTGGTTTCCGGCGTGGATGTCTGGCTCAACAACCCGACCTACCCGATGGAGGCCTCCGGCACTTCCGGCATGAAGGCAGGCATGAACGGCGTCATCAACCTGTCGGTGCTCGACGGCTGGTGGGAAGAAGGCTATGACGGCAGCAACGGCTGGGCGATCAAGCCGGCCACGGGTGCGCCCAGCGCGGAGCGCCGCGACCAGGACGAGTTGCGTTCCCTGTACGAGCTCCTGCAGGATTGCGTGATTCCCCTCTATTACAACCGCGGCCCGGCCGGGTACTCGGCCGGCTGGGTCGCCATGGCCAAGCGCTCGCTGGTGACGCTCCTGCCACGCTTCAACACCGCTCGGATGCTGAGCGAGTACCTGGCGCGCTTTTACGTGCCGGCTGCGAAGCAGGGCCAGCGCTACGTGCAGGAGACATACGGTGGCGCGCGCGAGGTGGCGGCATGGAAGGCCAAGGTGCGCGCAGCCTGGAACAACGTATCGGTGCGGCGGCATGACGAGGCGCTGCGCCGCATCCGGTTTGGCGAGGCGATGCAGGCCGCGGTGGCCGTCAATCTCGACAACCTCGCGCCGTCTGACGTCGTGGTCGAGATGTTGATCGGCCGGCCCGGCCACCTTGCTGAGGATCGCGTGCGTTCCTACCGGCTGAAGCACGCAGGACCCGCCGCCGGCGGCAAGGAGCATCTGTTCGTGGCGGAGCTCACGCCCGAGCTGTGCGGCAAACTCGAATATCGCATCCGCGTCTATCCGCATCACGAGCTGCTCACCCACCGGTTCGAGATGGGCATGATGCGGTGGCTGTAGCCCTCCGCCGGCCGTGGGCCCGATAGATTCCCAGGCAACGCGGGCCGCGTGACTTCCAGAGAACCGCCCCGGGTGCTGTGCGTGACCCCGGAGCTTGCACCATGGGCGAAGAGCGGCGGCCTGGGTGACGTCTCCGCAGCGCTCCCGGTGGCGTTGCGCGCGAGTGGCGTCGACGCGCGCCTCCTGGTGCCGGCTTATCCGGGACTGCGTGCCGCCTGCAAGAACGAACGGCCGCTCGCCGATGATCTGCACTTCGATGGTGACTTCGCTCCGGCGCGGCTGCTTTCCGCTGAGCTGCCCGGGACAGCGCCACTCTTCATCATCGATTGTCCTCCCTGTTACGAGCGCCCCGGCGGCGTCTATCAGGACGGGCAGGGCCGTGACTGGCCTGATAACCACCTGCGGTTCGGGCTCCTTTCCCGCGTCGCGGCGCTGCTCGGCAGCGCGGATACCCCGCTCGACTGGATGCCGGATGTCGTGCATTGCCACGACTGGCCGGCGGGGCTCGCGCCCGCCTACCTCAACTTTGCGCGCGCGCCCCGCAGTGCGAGCCTGATGACGATCCACAATGCCGCGTTCCAGGGCATCTTTCCGCCTGCCACGTTGTCCGCACTCGGGCTGCCCCCGCAAGCATTCTCGAGCGAAGGCGTCGAGTACTACGGCAATCTATCGTTCCTGAAGGCTGGCATCCATTACGCCGACAGGATATCCACCGTGAGCCCGACCTACGCGCGGGAGATCCAGACGCCCGAGCTGGGCTGCGGCATGGACGGTCTGCTGCGGCACCGCAGCCCGCACCTCTCGGGCATCCTCAACGGCATCGACACCACTGTTTGGGACCCGGCAACCGATCCCCTGCTGGCGCAGCGCTACGACGCCGCCCACCTCACTCGCAAGCGCGCCAACAAATTCGCGTTGCAGGCACGCTTCGGATTCGAGGTGTACGAAGAGATCCCGCTGCTCGGGGTCGTGAGCCGGGTCGTGCAGCAGAAGGGGCTCGACCTGCTCGCGCAGATCGTGCCCCGGCTTGCAGCGCATCCCGTGCAACTGGTCGTGCTCGGTGCAGGCGAACCGGAGCTCGAGCGCGTGTGGCGCGCGCTGGCGGAAAAATATCGGCGGCAGGTCGCGGTAACGATCGGCTACGACGAAGCGCTTGCCCACGTGGTCGAGGCGGCGGCCGACATTTTCGTCATGCCCTCGCGCTTCGAGCCGTGCGGCCTGAACCAGCTCTACAGCATGCGCTACGGCACGCCGCCCGTGGTGCGCGCGACCGGCGGGCTTGCCGACACCGTTACCGACTGCAACGCCCATACTCTCGCGGACGGAACCGCGACCGGCTTCGTATTTCACGAGCCCACGGGAGCCGCGTTGCACGGGGCGATCGATCGGGCGCTCGCAGCACGCAACGATTCGGCGGCGTGGCGCGCGCTGCAGTTGAATGGCATGCGCAGGGACTTCAGCTGGCAGGCCCCGGCCCGGCGTTATGCAGAACTGTATTACGCCCTTATCGCGGAGCGGACAGCGCCCGGGGGTTCGTCCCCCGCCGACTGATCCGCTGCCGCAATCGCCTTGCTCTCGGCCTGGCGCCCCGCGTGGCCGCGCAACGCTCAGGGGGCAGCCTTTAACGAACCAGTACCACGTGCACACGGTACGGCCCGTGTGCGCCCAGTGTCAATGTCTGTTCGATGTCGGCGGTGCGCGAAGGACCCGATACGAAATTCACCGCGCGCGGTGGCGCCCCCGATTCCGCGCGCAGGAGCCGCCAGGCATCCTCCATCGTCCCCACGAGACGATCGGCGCGCATTATGGCAATGTGCGTCTCGGGCAGCAGGCTCGCCGCAGCCGGCGTGTGCGGCCCCGACAACAGCATCAGCGTCCCGGTTTCGGCGATGGCGCAGTATGCGCCGGTGATGCCGACGAGATCGTCGCCGCGCGCCGCACGGGTCTCGACCACGAGACCCGCTTCCTGCCATGGGAGACTGGATAGTTCAGGCCAGCAGACGGCCGTGAGCGGCAAGGCCTGGCCGCGAAGATAATGCGCAACTGCCCGCGGCGCGTCCTCGATCGCGCCGACGTCCTCATAAGTGCTCGATAGCGCGAGTACCCGTTCGCGAAACCGCACGGCGGGATCCCAATCGAGGCTCGGGCAGGGACCTGGCGCGCGCGCGCCGATGTACGACGCGACCACAGCGCGCTCCTGCGGACTCGCCACCGGCGCTTTTCCCTGTGCGGCGCGGATCCGGCCCAGGATGCGGTCGCGAGCGCTCATGAGCTGACGACGGACGACAGACGAAAGACGAGAGACGACGTTCGCTTCACTTGATCTCTCCGCTCTCCTCTCTCGTCGCTCCCCTCCTAGCGTACAAATCCCTGAAAGTTCTGCCCTCCGGCGCCGGCAGATCCCGGCCCCCGGTCCATCCGCCCGCAAACGGCAGGCTGTGGACCAATTTCTCCCTGCCGCCGATCCATGCGAGGATTTTCGCTGCGATACGTGCGGCGAACGCATAGAGCGCTGGACGCTGTGCGATCCGTCCCCAAAGCGCGAGCCCCATTCTTTCCGCCGCCGGGCGCAGCCGGCGCTCGAACTGTTGCTCGCGAAGCTTGCGCAGAAGTTCGGGCAGCGGAATCTTCACCGGGCACACGACACCGCACTGATTGCACAGGGTCGCCGCGTGCGGGAGATCGAGCGCGTTTTCGA
This sequence comes from Betaproteobacteria bacterium, assembly GCA_016199545.1. Lineage (GTDB taxonomy): Bacteria > Pseudomonadota > Gammaproteobacteria > Burkholderiales > SG8-41 > DSOT01. The sequence goes on from JACQGN010000068.1 coordinate 11,892, forward strand.
GCCCGGCGTAACTCGGCGTCAGCACCGACCCCATGGGTCCGGGGTACACCCACCCGTAGGCGTGGCCGCCAATGCTCTGGTACACCGGGCAGTGATTCATGCACGCGCCGCAACGGATGCAGCGCAACATCGGCTGCAGATCCGTGCCGAGGAGCCCGGTGCGTCCGGCGTCCACCAGCACGATGTGGAAATGCTCCGGACCATCGGTTTCGTCCCGGCCCCGCGCACCTGTCGTCACGGATATGTAGTTGGTCACCGACTGCCCGGTGCCATGGCGCGGCAGCAAGCGCATGAGCGTTGCGATGTCCTCAAGTGTCGGCACCACCTTCTCGATGCCGGTGATCGCGACGTGCACGCGCGGCAGCGTGGTGACCATCCGGCCGTTGCCCTCGTTGGTCACGATCAGCGTCGAGCCGGTCTCCGCGATGAGGAAATTCGCGCCGGTGACCCCCATGTCGGCCGCCAGAAACCGGGGACGCAGCATGAGCCGCGCTTCGCGCGTGAGTTCCGCGATGTCTGACTTGCGCGGCTGGCCGTGCTTTGCCGCGAACAGGTCCGAGACCTCGTCCCGGCTCTTGTGCACCACCGGTGCCACAATGTGCGACGGATGCTCGCGCGCAAGCTGCAGGATGTACTCGCCGAGATCGGTTTCGACGACTTCGTAACCGGCTGCTTCCAGCGCATCGTTGAGCCCGCACTCCTCGGTCACCATCGACTTCGACTTCGCGATCCGCCGCACGCCGTGGCGCGCCGCGATTTCGCACACGATGCGGTTCACGTCGGCCGCGGTCTCGGCCCAATGCACCATCGCGCCGCGCGCCGTCGCATTGTTCTCGAATTCCTCCAAGTACCGATCGAGGTGCGCGAGCGCCCGGTCGCGTACCGCCGCAGCCGCGTCGCGTATGTCCTCGAAGTTGTCGAGTTCGGCAATCCGGTCGGCGCGCCCCTTGACGAAGTTACCCTGCAGCTTCCGGAGCGCGGCCTGCAATCGGGGATCGGTGAGCTTGACCCGCGCCGTCTGCTTGAACTGCGAAGAGGTCACCTGCATGGATTACCACAAGGATGAAGGATGAAGGATGAATTGCCCCCAACACTTCTGCGTTCTCTCTTCTGCCTTCTGCATGTCGCCTTGATCATCGTGCTGCTCCCGGTGTCACACGGCCGACACTGCGGCGGGTGTTTCGCCGTGCCGCGCGGGTATGTCATGTCATTTGTCATGCGTCACCCGTGCCGGCGAGCACTTCCGCCACATGCAGCACCCGGGTCTTCATGTCGCCGCGCCGCCTGAGCCGGCCTTCAATGTTGAGCATGCAGCCGAGATCGCCGAGAACCACGGCGTCCGTCCCGCTCGCCGCGATGTTCGCGCACTTGCGTTCGGCGATGTGCGAAGAAATGTCCCCGAACTTGACCGCAAATGTGCCGCCGAAACCGCAGCAAGTTTCACATTCCTCCATCTCCTTGACGATGAGGCCCGGCACCCTGGCCAGCAGCGCGCGCGGCTGCGCCTTGACTCCCAACTCGCGCAGTCCCGAACAGGAATCGTGATACGTCACTGTCCCCCGGAAGACACCGGGCACGCGTTCGAGCTTGACCACGTTCACCAGGAAGTCGGTGAGTTCGTAGGTGCGATCGCACAATCGCTTTGCCCGCTCCAATGCCGACGGATCGTCCGCAAACAAATCGGGATAGTGCGTGCGGATCATGCCGGCGCACGATCCCGAGGGCGCGACGACGTAATCGCATTCTTCGAACTCTCCGAGCACCTTGCGCGCGAGCGCCAGTGCCGACTTCCGATCTCCCGAGTTGTAGCCGGGCTGGCCGCAACAGGTCTGGGCGCGGGGCACGACGACATCACAGCCGGCCGCTTCGAGCAGTCTCAGCGCCGCAAATCCGATGCGCGGACGCATCAGATCGACGAGACAGGTGACGAACAGCCCGACGCGCATTTTTCTGGATCCTTATCGTGCGAGTCATTATCCCAGAAAGCAGCAATCTGTCACCGGAGCTTTTCGGCTCCCCTGCGACCGGAAGCAGCACCTACCTGAACGGGATGAGATTCAACCTCGCCGTCGGCATCAAGGCGAAGTAGCCGTAGGTTGCGGGTAAGCAGCTCGAACCCCAACACACCCCGAGCAGTCGTAGGGCGGGAAAGCAACGGGCATCCCGCCACTCGCGTTATTCAAACTCGACCCCACGAATACGCGGAAGTGGCGGGGCATGACGTAATGTCACGGTGTATTCCTTTTCTGACCGGCGGGATGCGCTGCGCTTTCCCGCCCGACAAAACTGGGCCGAACGGACGGGCCGCTCGTCGACGCGTGACCCGCCGCCGCCCTACTTGAGCCCCACGACGGCCGCCAGCGCTTCGAGCTGCTCGGCGTGGCGGCACACGGGATTGAGCAGGAGATGGTCGGCGCCCAGCGCGATGAGCTCTTCGAGCCGCTCGCGCAACTGCTCCGGCGTGCCGTGGACGCCCGAGGCGTCGGCCCCGTTGGGATTCTGATACACGGTCGTGAACCAGTGCTGCAGCTCGGCCCGCGCCACGTCAGCGCGCTCGTGCACCGAAAGGAACACGCGCTTCGAGATCGGAAACGCCTTCGGGTCGCGCCCGGCCTGCTCGAGATTCTGCCGCATGATCGGCACGCACCGGGCGAACTCGGCATTGCTCGAACCGCCCGAGCCGATCCATCCGTCAGCGATGGTCGCAGCGCGACGCAGCGCGTTGGGGTGCCCGCCGCCCAACCAGATCGGCGGGTGGGGCTTCTGCACCGGCTTCGGGGCCATGGTGCCGCCCTCGAGCTGGAAGATGCTGCCGCGGTAGTTCACCTGCGGCTGGGTCCACAGCGCCTTGATGAGCTCCACGCCCTCGAGGAAGCGCCGCACGCGGCGCTCGCGCGGGATCTGGAACTGCGCGTAGTGGTGGTCCCGGCCCAGCCCCATCCCGAGTAGCGCGCGGCCGTTGCTCGCGTAGTCGAGTGTCGCGATTTTGTGCGCGATATGGGCGGGATGGTGGACGGGCAGAACGATCACCGCTACGCCGAGCCGGATCGACGTGGTGACGGCAGCCGCGTAGGTCAGGACCACGATCGGGTCGAAGCAGAAGACGTGGTCGAGCGTGTTCTCGGTCACCCACAGGTCGCGGAACCCGAGCGCGTCCGCGCGCTGGGCGACCCGGCGCACCACCGACATATCGATCGGCTCGGGCGAGCGGTGCGGGAGCGAAATCCCGAAGGGGATCTGGTCTTTGAGGGGCATGCGCGTATTGCCTCCTGACTGTATTGCGCTCTACACGAATCGCTTACTGACGGATGCCAACGGAATCACGAACATCCTCAACGCATTGTAGCGTCAAACCCGCTTCGCGTTGTCTGCCGCTAAGCTGTGGCTTGCGCGCGAAACACTGGAGGCCGTATCATGGATTTTCCTTCGGAGAACGGACAGATCATGACACTCGATCACGAACGCTTCATGCGCATCGCGCTGGACCTGTCGCGGCAGGCCGCAGCACTTGGCAACCGGCCGCTCGGATCGCTCATCGTCGATGCGAAGGGCGAGATCCTGGCGCAAGGCGGCAACCGCGTCTATTCGGACTTTGACCCCACCGCGCACGGCGAGATCGTAGTCATTCGCGACGCAAGCCGCAAGCTGAAAACGGTCGATCTCTCGGGCTGCACGCTGTATACCGCGCTGGAACCCTGCCCGATGTGCTGCTCGGCGATCCTCGAAGCGAAAATCACTCAGTTGGTGCTGGGCGGGCGCCATGCGGGGATCGGCCGCAAGGACCTGGGCCGCTACTCGGTCGAGACCATGCTCGATCTGACGGGTCGATCGACCATCCTCGTCACCGGCGTCCTGACGAAGCAGTGCGAGGAAATGCGCCTCGCGTGGGTTGCCGAGCGCGCCGCAAAGGGACTCGGCCCCCGGTAGGCGCCTTCATACGGCCTTCCACCCCGGCATCGGTTCAGGACCAAATCTTGATGACACAGCGACTCACGATACGTCGGGCTGCTCTCGCCTGTGCGCTATTCATGTGCGGCATGACCGCGGTCCATGGGCAGGGCACGACGCAGTTCCCTTCCAGGCCGATTCGCTTTCTGGTCGGATTCGCGCCCGGTGGTTTTACCGACGTCATGGCGCGCATCATCGCCGGCAAACTGTCCGAAGCCTGGCATCAGCAGGTGGTCGTCGACAACCGGCCCGGCGCCAGCACTACCATCGCGACCGGCATCTTGGCCCTGGCCGCGCCGGACGGTTACACGCTGCTGATGATGACGGACAACCACGTCACCAACCCGAGCCTGCTGGCCAGGCTGCCGTACGACTCTCACAAGGATTTCGCGCCGGTCACACTGGCCGCGCTCGCGCCGTTCTTGCTGGTCGTGCATCCTTCGGTCCCGGCGCAATCGGTAAAGGACTTGATAGCGGTTGCCAAGGCACGCCCCGGGCAACTCAGTTACGGTTCCGGGGGCATCGGGGCGCCCGGGCATCTGTCCGGACAGATGTTCAGCACGCTTACCGGGGTGAAAATGGTGCACGTTCCGTACAAGGGCGCGGTGCCGGCGCTCGTGGACATCCAGTCCGGGCAAATCCAGGTCTACTTCGGCAATCTTCCGGTGACCCTGCCGCACGCCAAAGCAGGACAAATCAGGGCGCTTGCCGTCACGTCAGCGAAACGTTCTGCCATTGCGGCCAACCTTCCAACCGTGGCGGAGGCGGGTGTGCCCGGATTCGAGCTCACCCCCTGGTATGGCGTTCTGACGCGCGCCGGAACCCCGGAAGCGGTTCTTGCGAAACTCAGCCGGGACATCGTCGGGATCCTGCACACCACGGAGATTCGCCAACGCGTTATCAACCTCGGCGGCGAGGCGGTCGGGAATTCGCGCGCCGAGTTCGCGCGCTTCCTGAAAACCGAGGCCGAGAAGTGGGGCAAGCTCGTGCGCGACTCCGGCGCGCGCGCCGAATGAGGAGCCGCCGTAAGCGTTAGCCTTTTCCCGTTCACGCCATGCCGATCGGGTCGGAGAGATTATATGGGCAACAATCCCATGAAATGATAGCTAGTAGTTGACCCACGGAAAGGGCACCAATTCCTCATGTCACCACATTGAGCCGCACGATGAACCAACCGTCTTCAAAGAAAAAGGTGCTCATAACTGGAGGACTAGGCTTCATTGGGTCCCATCTTATCAACCAGCTGGTGTTACGCAATGACGTGTACAAGATCGTTGTCGTCGATTGCCGGGCGCATCGGTTTGGCAATCTTAGTCAATATGTACTTGCTAGAAATCCTAAGATTGATCTGCACATCAAGAATATCGTTGATCAGGATGTCATGGCCGAATTGGCTCTGGGGTGCGACGTCATCTACCATCTCGCTGCCGAAACGCATGTGCAGCGCTCCATTGCTCTCCCTGATGTCTTCATTGATTCCAATGTACTCGGTACGTTTTCTGTCTTGCAAGCTGCTCGACGTCACGGCTGCCGTCTTATTTATGCCTCCACCTCGGAGGTCTATGGAAGTGTTCCAAATGGAGGTATTGACGAAAGCTCTCCGCTCGAAGGGTACTCACCGTATGCTGCCTCGAAAATTGCAGCGGACCGTCTCGTGCTTTCGTATGTAAACACATACGGGCTAGACGCTACCATTGTCCGCATGTTCAACGCTTATGGGCCTGGACAGCATTTCGAAAAGGTTATTCCGATGTTCATCTGTTCCGCACTTTGCGGGCTGCCGTTGCCCATACAAGGTGATGGAAGTGCGGTCCGGGACTGGAATTATGTTGAGGACGTCGCCGCAAGGCTTGCTCACCTGCTCCAATCGCGACTGCCGTTTGCCGTATGTAACTTGGCGTCCGGCGAGCAAATGGCTATTCACGAACTAGCAGAGCGAATCACGCGCCTAGCGGGTGGAACGCATCTCTTCCTAGTTCATTATGAGGAGCGGGCTGGGCATGTACGCCACCAGAGAGCCAATGCAAGTAAAACTACACAGCTGTTTGGCCCTGTCAGCATCGATCTTAACAATGGTTTGACAAGAACCTTCACTTGGTATCGCGAGAGAGTTGACGATTGGAGACCAATCTTTCTCGGTGCGCGACCTTCACTCATTTCCGAGATCCAGCGCACTGGAACAATAGTTCGCGATAAAGCCCTGCCGTCATGAGCGACAGAGAGCTGTACCGAACCATGCGAATTGAGCGGCTTCGGCTAATCGTCGAAACGCTGCAACGGCACAATCTGCTCAACGCTCTTCGAGGCTCATGGAAGCACAACGATTTCCACCTCGATTGCTCTGGACGCTTTTCACTTAGCGACCTTGATTTGGTCGTAGATGGAAAATCTGTACTCGAACGCAAACAACTGCAAATAACTCTCCAAGAGGAACTTAAGGACAGCTTTCCCCTTCGGGTGTCAATACATGGCGAGGATTCTCTTCTGAAGATGAACCTTGTTGATTCCTTCGTCCTTAGCACCGGCGAGTTCATCTCGAAGACACGAAATAGACAGGATCCGAACTACGACTACGCGCTTGCCAAAATCGCCTTGCTATTCTTGCGATCATTTTTAGATGAACGCTTATTCGCTGTCGCTACAAGGATCGGAACACCGGAAGCCCGCCTCGCCCTTGACGTCAAGCTTGGACTTCGATCGACCTTCCCGACAGAAAGTGCCGCAGCCCTGCTGTATTCGGATGCAAGCCCTATAACGATAGAGTTCGTCGAAGAATGCGTACTAGCGCCGCCTTCAGCTCGCTTCGTGGAAATCATTCGTAGCCGCGTACGTAGTTGTCCCACGATTGACCCGTGGCTACAGGAATATTTGATAAGCAAGATGGATGCGACGGCCGAATGAGAATCTTCCTAGGAAGTAATTTTGGCCATGGCGCGGCAGTTGCGGTCATTTCTGAAGAAGGCGAGCTTCTATACGCAGTTGAGGAAGGAGTACTGATTGGTGAGAAGGATACAGCCCAGTTTCCTTCCCGGGCGTTGTCGCTAGTGGCAAGCAGCGTAGATGGGGAAATTGTTGCTTGGACGGAAGGATGGCACCCGCAGCGGCGTCTTTGGCATAAAGGAATCCTTCGAACGCTGAAATACGGAATGTACGATACCAGCTATTTTCGGCATGGACTGTTAAGAGAATGGAAGCGATATCTCGAAGGACGGAAAGGATTCGCAAATTGGGGAAAGCGCTTGGTCTTTCCCAACGCAATTGGCCACCACATGGCACACGCCTACTCCCTTCTTCCTGCCGGACTACCGCCCAATTCTCTTGTATTGATAAGCGACACCACCGCTGAACGCGCTTCTATTTCTTCTTACTATTTTAGCGGCGAGAAAATGACCCTCATCGCAACTTCGCTCTTCCCGCATTCAATCGGCTCTGTATTTCATCAGCTCGCCTACCACTTGGGGTTTAGGAAGCGAACTGGCCCTGGAAAGCTCATGGCGCTCTCAGCTTATGGCGAGCCCCGATTCTTAGACTACTTGACGCGAATAGGTGCGATCCGAAACGGTGTATTTCGTATCGTATTGGAAACGTATCCTGCCTGGATGAGAGATGGCGGTTGGCTCAAATTCGCTGAATCGGCGCCTGCGGAACTGCGCTCTTCAATTCTTGAGGCACGCGACTCCCCTAACAAGGGATTAGATTTGGCCGCATCGGCTCAGGCTTGGTTTACTGAAATGACTTGGGAGTGCGTCAAGCAATCTTTGGAAATTGCACGAAAGAGACTGGGGGTGACAGTTGCGCATCTTGGATTGGCTGGTGGGGCAGCGCTGAATTGCCAAGCGAACGGCGAGTTTCTTGTTAGATTGCCCGCAGTTGAGCTTGATACCCTAACGGTGAGCCCGTGGTCGGACGACTCGGGGACAGCGGTTGGTGCGGCGGTGTCAACTCTAGCGCAGCAAGGTCTAATTGCACGGATACGCCCCTGTCTCCCTTTCATCGGCCCACCCCTCACAGTAAGCGCCGGTGCGGTTAGTGACGATCATGTTCGTGCGTCGGTACGATGTTTAACCGTGGGGCAAGTGATCGCTCTGGTGAGTGGTCGGCTTGAGTTCGGACCGCGAGCGCTAGGCGGTCGCTGCCTTCTCGCTGACCCGCGGTACGAGGAGAGTCGTCTTCGGCTTAATCGTATGAAGGCTAGACCAGAATTCATGCCTATCGCCCCCGTTGTCCTTGAAGAGGACTACGACCAATATTTTGAAGGAATAGGTTCACGACACATGGCTTGGACAGTGCCAGCGAAAGAATGGGCGAAGCAAAGGATACCCGCTGCGGTCCACATAAGCGGCCGCTCACGCGTTCAAGTCTTGCGGAAGGGCGAGGCTCCTCTGTTAGAACGGGTATTACTCAAATTCAGGGACGAAACCGGGTGTGGTGCGCTTCTTCTCACGTCGCTTAATGGAGAGGGAGAGCCGGTTCCTCCGTGCTTCGAACGCGCTAAATCGGTCGCCCGAGGGCTTGGCGCTACAGGTCTCATTTCTGATTTCCGTTGATTCCCCTACTTGGATCACGCATCCGGCCGGCACACAATATCGCCTTGGCTCCATCACTAGTAAGATAAACAACATTGGGTGGGCGATAGTTGTAGTTGAGACTGGAAAGGGAAATGTACAAGCCGCCATAGCTACTGAACGTGCGCTTCACTTTTTTAACCCAGACATAGCAATATTTGTCGGTTGTGCTGGAGCCAGGAAAGATTGCAAAATTGGGGATGTCATCGTTGCTTCAAAAATTTATGATTATGAGTCCGGAGCGGAAACAGCAGGTGGTTTCAAAGGAAACGACCAAGGAGTCTCAATACCCGCCGCATTGTTGGGAAGATTGAAGGTGCTTGGTCGCGAAAAACAACATTGGATAAAGGATGCGATCAAGCCAGACAGAATTGAAAAAACAGTCTGGGCGAAAATGAGGAGAGATGCCAATCTAATAATTCGCGAGACGGCGAGTGGCGAGAAAACGCAAAAAATCAGCGATTCCCCTGGGCTAAAGAAAACAGCCGAGGCGCAAAGAGATGCGGTTGCTCTGGAAAGCGAAGGGCACGGTTTTCTAAAAGCCATTCACTCAAATAACCATCAGCGTGCTTTCGTTGTTCGTGGCATTTCTGACTACGGGCCTTGGGAGGATACGAAACATCCGAAGCCACCTAAGGATCCAACAAGGGACGGCATTGATCAGCCGGCATCAACTGCGCTTGCCGCTGCATTTGCTTTCCACTATGTCAGTCAGCAAGAACCCATACTAAGACTCTACGACAGCAATACCCAAGGCACTGCTGAAATTTATCAAGCATTGAGCAAGACATTCAGTGTTCCAGATGCACCGAGGATATCGCATAAGCTTTCGAACTTGGAATTGAACTTTGACCCCTACACCAATGCTGGTTTTTTTGCCGAGGCGATTGCTATGAGAATCGCCGGAAGACATCCTAGGGGAATTGATAGTCACCTGTTGTGCGAGGTTGTGACTTTGTGTCAAAAGGCTGGGCATCTGGATGTCGCGTGGCGATTCCTTCTTGACTTGTTGTCGAACATTCAAAGTGATCAGTTAGCCATTAAAGCTCATTTGTATTTGACGGCAATAAAACTGTTGTCTCAATCTGAAGACCTTTCTACTCGGAAGAATCTTATCAAATGTGCTCCAGCTGTTATCAACTGGCTTGAGATTACAGGTGACCATAAGAAGATTGCTTCTGTCTATTCAAGAGCCGGGGTAGCTCATGCCGCATTAAACGACAACTTACAAAGTAAGCAATGTTTCACTCTCGCATCAGAGTACGCTACAAAGAAGGGAAACAGGCACCAAGAAATTACGGTAAGAATTTTGTGGGCAATCGCTAGTGCACTTAGAGGAGTTCAGTTCGACGGGGATCCTCTACAAACAGTTATCAACGCGCAAGTTCATTATTTGGACGCTAATAATACAACAGACCCGGGATTGGCCCAGGCATATCCCATGAAGTCCGCCACCCAGTGCCTATTTTCGGAGGCAGCCATCCTTTTGCATGGCAGATTCCCAGAGAAAGGCCGTCTGCGACTGGCTGCGGCTGGAATCTTGAGGCGCAAAGGATTCTCTCATCCAAATGCTGAAGGTTTCGCGGAATTGCTAGCATTGATTCCGGAAGCCCAAGCGAGAAATTTGGTCCGCTTTGTAATGGACCCATCAAGCAATCTTTCCGTAGATCCAACATTGCAACCATATCTTAAGAAATGTATGTCTTTGTCGGACATTTTTAGTTTCTCAACCGAGCACTGGAAGCAGCTTCGGCAGCTGCTGGACGAAGATCATGTGTAATGAGAGACATCTCCGGAAAACTGTTGAGACGATACGCGCGGTGGCACAAACGGGCATGAATTGCGCTTCGGAACTGCCCAGCCACCAAGTACTATACCAACAGATCCTGGGGCTATGCCAAACGCTTCCCGCGCGTGATGCAATGCACGACTCGGGCGACAATTGGACGAATCTTAATCAAGAGTTGGGGGTGATCACACCAAGAGTAGGTGCTGTGGTCGCCGTTGTTCGCTCAGACGGAGGAATCTTATTGCTTCAGAGACCGTCTGGCAGATGGTGTTTGCCTTGTGGGTATGCCGACATTGGTGAAACACCTGAAACAACAGCATTAAGGGAGGTGAAAGAGGAAACGGGACTAGATGTAACTCTTCGTCATTTTCTCGGAATAGCGACCACACTGGAGGATTCTACAATTCCCTTCATGTGGGAGGTCGTATTTATTGCAGACGCTCACAATCTTGATGAGTTTCGACTATCACACGAACATTTGACCGCTGAGTGGATTTCTCACGTAGACAAAAGGCTGTGGCACTCTACTCACGAATCTCATGCTCGAAGTGCTTTGCGCTTTACAAAGGGTACGTAACCACCACGACCCGAAGCGAACACGCGCCGGACTCGTTGGCCTGCAACTGTTGACTGCGCGAAGAAAGGTTCGACGTACCGCAATCCCCTGCAGGGGTCGAACCAGTCGGAGCCAAATTTGACCTGGCTCTCTTGTTGCATTCCGGCGTGCCTGTTGGTGCATCAGTTTCCCTTTTGTTTGCGCTGTCTCAGTACCGAGTCAGCGTAATGAGCGAACGCAGCCGGCACATCATCCGAAAGAATTCGTCCAAGCCAAAGAGGATCCTCACGGTCGCTGAGCAAGTATGGATCGGCGCCTTCCACGATAGCGATCAGCAAGCTCCATCGACGCGCGGGAATCGAAGACGGGAATGCCGCTAGGAGCGCGCGGATATGCGCCTCGCGCTGGTGTAGGTCGAGCGCGAGAAGCGCTGCATGTCGAACTTCCCTGGCGCTGTCATGATCAGCAAGATGGCCGAGCGCTGCCGTGATCGCCCGAATTGGCAGCAATCCCGCTAACTGCGCGGCGGTCTTGCGTTCGGATGCCGAGCTGGCCATTCGTTCGACGACGAGACGCGAAACGACCTGCGGATCTAGCCGCCGCAGCGCTCGTCCTGCCGCAGGCCGCAAGGACCCCCGCTCGATTGAAATTGCAGCCGCAATGAGCTTTGCTGCTGCAGTCTCGGGCGCGATGCGTACCAACAACCGGCATAGCTGACGCTCGATCGTTGGATGCGATTGGAGCGCGAGTTCGATCGCTTCCACTGCTCGCGTTGCATCGAATTTTGCCAACCCCTCGATGGCACGCAGGGGCAGCGTCGTCACAAAGGAACGGGCAGCAAAAGCTTTGTCGAGAATTTGCTCGCGTAAGGCCGCATCGCTTGCCTCCGCAGCAATGTCATAGGGAGGGTCCAGCAAAAATCCCCCGCGCAAGCAGCGATCGACGGCACCCTCTACGCTTAGCTTCCTCGTTTCAGGGTTGCGGTACAAAGCGCGGATTACGAGACTATCATGATCCGTACGCTTCCCCGCGTTCCGCCTCAGCCAGCTGCCGACCAGTTCCAACCCGCGATTTCCCAAGCCGACCAAGGCCTTCAGACCACGCCGGGCATTTATTTCCGAGTGGGCTAGACGCACGGCAAGCTGAGCAAAGGCATCTGACTGGTCACCAAGCTCTTGGAGTGCGATACAGGCATAACTTGCAACTCGGCCTTCTGGGTTGGCGCATGCGAGAGCCGCACGCACGACCGGAATTAGATCAGCATCCCTGCTGAGCCAAGCAATTGCCAGCGCGGTTAGAAGCAAATCCTCAGATGGTGCAGTGCTCTGCAATGTCTGTTGTGCCTGGTAAGTGAGGGTCTTTGGCATCGAGCCTCGGTGCACCCGAAGCCAGGCGAGATCGACCGGCACCTCAGCCATGCCACTACGCCATAGCGCGTCGACCAGAGCCGGGTCGGCCCCTAGCGCCGCAAGTGCGGTCAGCGCTTGGTGAAATTCCTGGTACGGTTCGGATTTCGGTTTCCCATTGGCGTCACGCGGGATCGGGCGGCCCGCGATAACACCAAGCCTTTCAACGATGCCGTCGTCGGCGCGAACGAACGCCCACTTTAGTCCGCTGTGGCGAACCCAGAAGTGCTCGGACTCCAGTTCTCGCTTGATCAGGGTGGTGATGCCTTCGCCACCCATGAGGATCAGGATACGGCGCGCGCTTTCGCGGACATGGTCTCGATAGTTGCTATTTGTACGCAAGCAGCTACACGCGACGGCGGCAATCATCCGTTCCAATTCGCCGCCGGCCTCCGCTTCGAGGATTGCCATGAATTCCGGACGGACGATGCGCCCAAGAAGATCCAGAGGATGACAGAGCCAGATCGGGTCTCCCGTGACAGCTTCGCCGAGATGCTCTCGCAGATCGTTCTCAAGCGCGCGCAGCACGAAACGGAGCATCGCCTCGTCCATCTCGTCCGGCCGTTCCGAAAAGAGATGCTCAACCAGGAGGCGCCCTTTGGGATCAGCTTCAGCGAGTTCGCGAATGCGCTTGCGCGTCAGCTCAGGTTGCGCGCGCAGAAGAATCGGAAGCCAATTGTTGCGGGTGAAGTAACGCTCGGATTCCTTCACCTCGGTGAGTCGATTGATGGCTGCCAGTGGATCGAGAACCGACAGGGCCGCTAGCGCTGCACCGCTGGCGAAATCTTCCGAGCGTGACAGGTGCTTAACCACGAAATGCAGCTTTTCTCGGTCCAAAAAGCGTGCAATGCAATAGAGCAGGCTACGAGGCTTGCTGGCCGAAACTTTGGCCATCAACGCATCACCAGTCTCCTTCCAAATCGCGGGCGCATCGGGGTGATCCAGCGCATTCAAGAGATATCCGAGCGCGGAAACACGTTCCTTCTCTGCATCGGCTTCGAGAATGCGGTTGCGAAGCCACTCTGGGTCGAGCATGATGCCAGCGCGCAAGGCTGCGAAGCTGGCTTCGTAGTTGCCGTACCGTGACCCGTCTGTTTTGTCCTCCAATGCGTCTAGGTGCTGTTGGTGAAGCTGCCACAGGCGATCGAGACACCGGGCATCAGGCATCGCCGTGAGTGCCGCGATGGCAACGTTCTGTCTGTTTCGGGACGGCGCGTTCAGCAAAGAATTGATAGCCTCCTCTAGTTCGACATTTTCCTGTTTTGCGAGATTGGCGAAGGCTTTACCGATCAGGCTGACCTGATAGCCACCGTCTGAGTCAGTGGTGATTGCGCTCAGCCGTTCAATGAGGATCGGAACGGCGCGCTGGCCGAGCGTCGGCAAGAGATGAACATAGAGATCCTCGCCGTAGCTTCCGAATTCACGGCTATCTTCCAGTCGCGCAACCAGCTGGCCGAGCGTCGCGGAATGCTGTGCGTCTCTCGAAAGTAGCCACAGCGTATCCATGGGGACATAGCCGAGCTGCCTGCGCACGTTTCGGTCCTCATCGCCACTCCCGGCGATGAAAGCTGCCAGGTCGCTAATCGACAATTGCCTGCGCTGGAATCGCTGAACGACTGACTCTGCGACCGCCCAATTGAGCAGACGATCATGGGCGAAAGCGACCTCGCCGATCTCGGTGCTGCGCACCCAGCCGGTAGTTTCGAGCCGCGCAAGGGCTTCCTCGCTGTCCAATCCGATCTCGCGCCAAATCGGTCGAGGAAGCGGATAAGGCTTGCCCTCATGCATGTGAGTGGCAAGAGCTGTCACAATCCCTTCGTCGCCAAGCCGGCCCTTGGCTGTTATCCTCTCCCAGAATCCTTCGAATATCTCATACTCGCTGCGAGGCGCACTCTGGACCGAAACGTAGGGAAGCTCAAGGAAGAGACCCGCGAGAATGGGACTGCGAAGAAGTTTCTTCAGATCCGACGGGAGATCAGCCCACCGCCGTCCGTTCCTCCTCAGGAGTGTATCGAGTTCATCGACCGAAAACTCATCAACGGAATGCAAATGGATCGCATCGCCATCGGTCAGCACGAGCGACCGTGCCACCGATCGCGGAACAGTCAATACCAAGCGCACGCCGCAATCCACCCAATCCTGTCGAACAAGGTCTCGGGCGAGGTCAATGTCTTGGACACCGTCAAGTGCAACGATCAGCTCAGGAGTGGAAGCAGAGGGTGCGAGTTCGCGGAGGAAATTCGTTACCGCAATGAGCGATTTATCGGATGTTTCGCCGAGGCCCGTTTGCCACAGGTCGCGGGACGCCTGCGTCAGCAGGTCTTCGCGAGTCCGGGCGGCAGGCACCAACGTGGCGATCTTGCGCTCTTGCCCGAACGCTTCCAGAAGCCGACCGAGCTGCCATGTCTTGCCGGTCCCGCTTTCTCCTGCAATCAGCAGTACTGGCTTGTCTGCCGGCCACTCGGGCACATTACGTACGTCCCGAATAGGCTGGTATTTGAGCCGAGCGAGACGACGGCGTGTCAATGCATTCATGGTCTCGGGAAGCGCAGCCAGCCTCCGCAGACGTTCCGGATTGAGGCCGACATGACGAAACATGAGATCGATTCCGGCAGCATCGAGCCGCGTTTCGCCCTTGCTCAATCTTTCGACTAGCACGCCGACCAGATGCTCCCGAACCTTGCACTCATCCCCAAGGTCGGGGGCATAGCGCCGCAATAGCCCCTCCACCTCGATCGCGCGGGCGCTACCACTGACACTAAACTCCATCTCGAAATGGGACAATAGATGGAAGACAACAGCGCGTTCCTCGGCAGTCGATTGTGAAGCGCTGGTTTGTGTCGCACCGATGATGTGGTCGAAGAACTCGTGGTCGGTGACAACGAGGTTCTTACCGAAGTTTCTCTTTTTGCCATTGTCGAGGTCGTCCGGGCCGGCAACCGATTTAATATCGGCGAGAAAAGCGCCGAACGTGTCGAGCCTGCCAGCATGGCCGTCAGTCACGAATCGATAGCGTGCGCTTTCAGGACGGGATGGAGGCACGCCGCTTCGGAGATCGCAAAGGACAGATTCCAGGTCTGCGAGGGACCAGCTGCCACCTTGCCGGGTCTTGTATTGTTCAACGAGATAAGTGCCGGATGCCTCCGCGCGCGCATCTCCGCCACTGCGAGGTTCGAGTACTAGGCATGCGTCCTTGACCTCCTGACCATCCAAACTGCCGGTCAAGGTGACATCAGCCAGCCACCCGAGATGGTGGATGATCTGAAAGAGAAAGCCATTGATCGCAGCGGGTCCGCCAGCCTGGGTCATATCTCAGCTTCGCCTGGGTGCCCTGCACGGACAGATACCTCAATCGCATTCATCCCTGAAATTCTCGCTCACCTGAAGCGCGGCGCTCTGCTAGCCGTCAAGTGTCCGAACTCTTCCACCATTCCTTCCTTCGCCAACGGCATTCCGCTGTCACCAGCACCTCTAACAGAAACGAGAACGAAACTGTGAGCGGCACACGCGGGCAAGCCTGCCATCTATACTACCCGACGCCATGAACCGCCGACCACCGAATCGTTCTGATCCTCGCCGATAATCTCGGCTGGGGCGAGCTGGGTTACTATGGCGGCGGCGTGCTGCGCGGTGCGGCCTACCCCCCGCATCGACAAGCTTGCCTCCGAGGGGCTGCGGTTGCTCAACTTGAAGGTCAAGGTCGACTGCATATCAACTCGCTCGGCGTTGATGAGCAGGCGGCCGGGGCTTCCAGTTCTGCGCTGCGGGGCTACCCTGCCACGCCGACACGGCAGAAATCAGGACGGCGGCGCAGAACCGGCCGGACCGGTGACTCATCCTTCCGCGCGCAGCGCGATCACCATTTCCGCCCGATCCTGCTGCGAACCGCGCCGTCAGAGCTTGTAGCCGATCTGACGCAGGAAGCTCTTGCGCCACTGAACGTCCTGTTCTGTTTCGATCCCTTGCGGCGCGAAACCATCGACGACGCCCAGAATGCCCCTTCCCCGACCGCTTTCGGCAAGTATCACTTCGGTCGGGTTGGCGGTCGCGCAGAAGATGCGGCACACCTCCGGCACCATCTTGACTGCATTCAGCACGTTGACGGGGAAGAAGCCGTCGCCGAGGACGACGATGAAGCAGTGGCCGGCGCCAATGGCTTTCGCGTTGTTCCTGGCCAGTTCGACGAGTGTCGCATCGGTGCCCGACCATCGCACCAGGCATTTTCCGGAAGCTTCGCAAAAGGCGAGCCCGAATTTGATGCCGGGCACCGCGCCGACCAGGACTTCATGGATATCTTCCACGGACTTGATGAAATGCGTCTGGCCAAGGATGAAGTTCGTCGCTTCCGGCTTTTCTATTTTCACGGTGAAGAGTTGCATGGTGAGCGCCCTTTCGATCGCTACGTATTGTCCAGGCGCGCGCCCGCTTCCCGCGGCGGCGTGGCCCTGGCGCGGGCGGCAATCCGCTCCGGCGCCCGCTCAGGAGAGTTTCTTGAGTACGCTCGCCGCCTTGGCCGCGGCGTCGGCGCTGTCCAGCGCCACGTAGCCTACGAATTTCCGGCCGACCGCCGTCCCCGACAAGCCGCGGAAACTGATGCCTGCATTGCCCAGGGCGCGCGCGATGGCCGCCATCATCCCCGGCCTGTCCGTGCCCTCGACTCGCACCGAGCAGACGTCCTCGCGCTTGGCGAGGCCTGCCGCCTGCGCGGCCTTGACGGCCTTCGCGCCCTTCACCGGCGCAACAAACAGGACGCCGGCGCCCGGTCGTTCCGGCGTCCTGCGCGCCAGCACGAACTCGAAACTAGCGCCTGCTTGCGCGAGTGGCTCCAGTTTCTCGGCGGCGCCTCCGGAGCGGTCTTCGATCGCCCCGGTCCACACATCGAGCCGATTGACCTTGAGTTTCATGACTTGCCTCCACTACGGGGTTGAATCCCCACCGCCAATCTACTCCTTTTCACGACCGCCGTGCCCGCACGTGGTTTTCACGGTGGAGTGTCGCTGCGGCTGATCGCGACGGCATTGTTATACTATGATGCGCCCGCGGTTTGTTTCGGCTATAGCCTATTTCATCCGCGCCTGGACATGAACGATTCCACACGACCGCCGAACATGGTCTTGGTTCTCGCCGACAACCTCGGCTGGGGCGAACTCGGATGCTACGGCGGCGGCATCCTGCGCGGCGCGCCCACGCCGCGCATCGACCGCCTCGCCGCCGAGGGCCTGCGGCTCACCAACTTCAACGTCGAGAGCGACTGCGTGCCGACGCGCTCCGCGCTCATGACCGGGCGGCACCCGATCCGCACCGGCGCGCTGCAGTCGGTGCC
>JACQGN010000071.1 GCA_016199545.1 Betaproteobacteria bacterium
GCGCGAGGGCATCGAATTGCGGACCTCGACGCCGGCCGAGCTTGGCAAGCTGTACGCGGAACAGTTCGCGAAATGGCTGAAGGTGATCCAGCAGGCGGGCATCAAGCGCTCAGGTTGAGGCGCTCTGATGACATGGCAAATGGCCCCCACCTGATTCCCCTCCTCGGTCATCGCAGAAGCGGTAGCCTTGCAAGATCATTCATTCGAGGAGGAGAGATCCGTGAAGTTCATTTGCAGCGTAGTTGCCGTTCTCGCGCTGGTGCCCCTTGCACCGCTCGCAGCGGCGCAGATCTATCCCGACAAGCCGATCCGGGTGATACTCCCCGTGCCCGCGGGCGGCACGCCCGACGTGCTCGCGCGCAACGTGACGCCCGGCATGGCGGAAATGCTCGGCCAGTCGCTCGTCATCGACAACCGCGGCGGCGCGGGCGGGCGCATTGCAGCCGAACTCGTGGCGCGGGCGGCGCCCGACGGCTACACCATCTTCCTCACCAGCCCCGGCGCGCTCACGATCGTCCCGCACGTCTCGACGAACGTGCCCTACGACACGCACAAGGATTTCGCGCCGATCGGCCTGATCTCGAAGGGCGCCTTCCTGCTGCTCGTCCATCCCTCGGTTCCCGTCAAGTCGGTCAAGGAATTGATCGCGCTGGCACGGTCGGAGCCCGGCAAGCTCAACTACTCGTCGGCCGGCAACGGCAACGCCAATCACCTGGCGATGGAGCATTTCAAGAGCGTGGCGGGCGTGAACTTCACGCACGTGCCGTACAAGGGTGCCCCGCAGGCGGTCACCGATCTCCTAGCGGGGCGCGTCAGCGTGACGATGAACTCGATCCCGCCGATCCTCGCGCACATCAAGGCGGGGCGCCTGCTTCCGCTCGCCGTGGCCGGCGCGAAGCGCTCGCCGCTGCTGCCTGGTGTGCCGACCGCGAACGAGGCGGGCGTGCCCAATTTCGAGGCGGGCAGTTGGCTCGGGCTGGCCGCGCCCGGCAAGACGCCGAAACGCATCATCGCCCGTCTGAGCGAAGTGATGGTGAAGGCGGTGAACGCGCCGGCGACTCGTGCGAGAATCGAAGCGCTCGGCGCCGACCCGGTTGCGAGCAGCCCCGCGGAATTCGCCGCCCTGATCCGGCGCGAGTGGGAACTCAACGCAAAGATCATCAAGGCCGCCGGCGTCAAGGTCGATTGACCTCATGATCCCTCCCTTGCGCACAGCGCGGGGGAGGGCTGGGGAGGGGGCAAGAAAAGGGCACCAATGAAACTCTGGTACCAAAGCCTCGCCCGGCAAGCTGAGACGCTCGACTACGGCGCCGATCTCAAGAAGGTCATCAGCCTGGCCGTCGAGCCGGGCACCACGGTACACGTGCAGGGCCTGAAGGAAGCGGCCGGCATCGGCGCGCATTTCCGCTTCCTCGAATACCACGACACGAAGGAAGTCATCTACAACGCGATCCAGGCGGAAAAGGAAGGCTACGACGCGTTCCTGATCGGGAACATCACCGATGCGGGCATGCGCGAAGCGCGCGAGCTGGTCAACATCCCGGTGCTGGGTTTGTCGGAGACAAGCCTCCATATCGCGTCGATCATGGGAGCGAATTTCGGGCTGGTGGCGATCGCCGAAAAGTGGATACCACGGCTGATCGAGAACGTCGACCGCTATGGGCTGCGGCAGAAACTTTCCGGGATCGAAGTGATGGAAACCTCGCCGCTCGATTTAAGGAAAGCGTTCCGCGACGACGCGCGCCGCAAGGACGTCATGGCGCGCTTTACGACCGCCGCGGAGAAACTGGCAGCGAACGGCGCCGAAGTCATCATTCCCGCGGGCGGGGAGGTCGGCGTCTTCGTCATCGAGGCCGGCGTCTTCGAACTCGGCCGCTCACCGATCGTTAACGGCATTTTCGAATTGATCAAGATGGGCGAAATGGCGGTAAAGTTGAGGACCCTCACCGGGCGCTTCACCAGCAAGCGTTTCGCCTACGCCCCACCCACGGGCGAATTCCTGAAGAGGATCCGCGAACATTACGGGCCAGATGTCTACCCGGAGCCCGGCGCGCCCAAGCCATAGCCGGCGCAACTGCCAAGCCCGAAAGAGCGGCTCCGCGCCGCGTCATGCAGCCGAAAGCTCGCTCATCACAACTTCCTCCGGCTTCGCATTCCGCGGATCGCGCGAGCACTCCTGGTAGTACGCGTCGCAGCGCTTGAACGCCTCGAAAATTCGCCGCAGTTCCGCGACTGTGTGGTCGTGCATGTCGACACGCAAATCGATCCGGGGCCAGTCGAGACGATCGACGACGCGCAGCCACGCCGAGCGCTCCGGCCTGTGCCGTCCTTTGAAGCGCTGCCCGCCGGCGTCCCGCCCGCCTTCGATGCCGCGCAGCAGGCGTTCTTCGAGCGGAGCATCGGGGTCCGACATGAAACCCGCCACGATACCTTCAACCGTTTCCGGTCCGGCCAGCCCATTGCCGTAGGCGGGGTAACAGGGGCCGACCTGCTGGCCTGCCCACTGCCCGATCCTGGGGCCGGTGTAGGCAAAAACGTTGCTCTCGCGGTCGATGATGCCGCAGCCTTTTCTACTCCCAGGTCCATTCGATCTTCCTTGTGACCATCTCTCCGTGCATTGAAGTGATGGCGCAGCATTGGCTTACGGGAGGCGCCCAGCCGCCCGAGACCATGATCTGCAGATGATGAGCGTCGATCATGTTGGGGACCATCGCGCTGTCATCGTTCACGTCCACCAGCTTCGTCCAGTGCCATGTCGCCGTGATCGATTGCCCGCCCGTCCGCTTGATGTCTCTCACGGGCCGTATGCATTGCTTGAGGATCGCATCGCGGAATCTCGCCTTGTCCCATCCGGCGTTGTGGAAGACGTTGGCTGCCTGGGGATTGATTACCAGCAGCTTCTGGGACGCCGCCTGGAAGTAACCGAGATTGCACAGCACGTCCTGGAAGACGAACAGGTTGTTCTCCAGTGTATTCGCGCCAACCCCGGCGGAGAGCTGAATGTGCGTGCCGGCGGGGAACATGGACACCGCGCTGTCCCCGGATTTCAGTCCGTTGGTTACATGGATCTCCTCCCAAGGATTCTGATCCTCCGCGGGGCGCTCAGCCACGAGGTAGCAATAGCGCCCGGGATGTCCCATGGTGGCATGCGACATCTGGCCGGGCCGACCGAGGCCGATATTCCAGAGGATCAACCGGATCGCCCTGCCGATAGTGGAGTTGGGCCGGTGACCCGTTCCGGTAAACGCACCTTCCCCATAATTGAAGCCCAGCTTCTTGACCACGGGGCCGCTGATGATGACCAGAGGAGCGGGCCCCCCGGTGGTGCATTGCACACGCATCAGCTCGAAGGTGTTGTCCACCATTGCCTCGACCGCGGTGATTACGACCGGTAGATACTCAGGAAGGCAGCCCGCCATGACCGCGTTGACGGCGATCTTCTCGACGGTGGCAAGACCCTCACCCGGCGAGATGATTCCGATCACCTCGTCGGGTTCGCGACGCACATAGTCGAGCATGGCCGCAACCTTTTTCTCCGTGGGCGGAAAAACGGGCAGGCCGTCCGTCCAGCCCATCCGGTAGGCCGTTTCGGCGAAGTCATCCACATCGGCAACTTCATAGACTTTGGATGCAAGTTTCATCGGGCGCGTCCCTCCTGTTTCCGCTGACTCAGCACGATGTCGATCACGCGCATTGCTACCTCCTGGGCCTTCTGCTGCACCAATTCCGGGGAGTCGCTGCTGGGGAGGTCCTGCGGGTAAATCAGGATGGGCGCATCGGGCATGCCAAGTTGGGCCGCCTGCATGCGGGCCAGCTTCTCGAAGGGCTCGTGGACCAAGCCGATCGAGGGCACTCCCTGACGAACCATATTGACCGTGTCACGCACGGTCGCAGAAGTGCACGACCCTCAGGCGCCAACGCCGATCAGGGCGTAGTCGATCTTGGTCGCGAGTTCCTCCACATCGGGCAGAGGCGCCGGGTTCCAGGTGCTCTTCTTGTAGAGCCGGACCGCCTCTGATGGCTTGAACTTTGCCACGACGACTTCTTCGAACACGGGCCAGAACTTCATCGAACCCGCGTGCCTGCCCCACAGCAGCCCGACTTTCTTGCCGTCCAGGGATTGAATGCCTCGGAGCGGCTTCCCTTCGGCCGGTTTGAAGATCTCCGCAATTGGATCCAACACTCTGAGCGCCATACTTGACCTCCTTCGTTCTGGCGAATGAAAAATGGTCGTTTCAGATTTGCCAAGAAGATATCCCACCTACCCCTCTAGCGCTACCAGTATTTCGTCAGGAAAACTGTAGTCAGGCCGGCAGCATCATCGTGGCGTCAGAGAGGCAGACCAGTTCGCCCCGCTGGTTGATGCCCCGCACCCGGCAGTCCACGATCCTGTTCCCGTCCTCGAGCCGCTTGTCGGTCACGTTCCCGGCGAAGGTCACCGTGTCGCCGGCGCGGAAGGGGGTGATGGCCCGCATCAGCAACCGGCCGCCGTCGTAGAACGCTCGCAGGGGGAAGGACCGCTCCAGCATCTGGTCGACATACGACATGGTGGCTGGACCGGAGTTAACCGTGCCGCCGAAGATGTTCTGCCGGGCGAACGCCTCGTCGGTATGGATGTTGCTGGGGTTGGGTTTGCCTGCCAGGCGCAACTCGTTCTTGCGGTCGATGATCTCCTGACTCTCGGACACGACCAGCGGCGCCAGCGGGTCGCCGATGGCGACGGCGTCGAACGCGAGCCAGCACCTCTGGTTGGAGGCGGTGGCCGCCGCCTCGGCGCCAGGCAGAAGCGGCTCGGCAATCCCCGGGTCGCGGGGCACGTCCCGCTGGCCACGGACGTAGGAGAAGATGCAGGTGTAGTCGTATGTGGCCACGTGCTCGCCTCGCAGGTTGCTGGCCTCGACCCGGAAAGTGATGAACCTGCTGCCTCGCCGCTCGTACTTCTCCAGCACCCGGCGCGTGCCCGTGAGGGTGTCCCCGGCGAGCACCGGACGGAACCAGCGGATCTCACATTTCGCGAAGGGCGTCTGACGGCGGGCGGTCTCGGAGTCTTCCAGTGCGACGAACCCCTGGTGTTCGGCAATTTCGCGCCGCAAGAGGGGCGCGTAGGTGAGCACCATCGTCGGCATCGCGACGAGCGCGCCGCCATACTCCGCATTCGCCCCGGATCCCTGGAACCGCGGATCGCGATTCTGCGCCACCCGCGCGTATGCGGCGATGTGCCCTGCGGTCAGCGCGACGACCGTCGGGGGGCCCTCCTGGCCGGGCTCTACGGCGTCGTAGTCCCAGAGTTTTTCCCGCGGCTCGGGCACCATATTCTTTTCCGGTGTTTCACCCGCGGTCATCCGACCCGGAGCGTCCCGCGCAGGAACTCGGCGAGTGTGGCGTTGAACGCGTCGGGCGCCTCGTAGGCGGCCCAGTGTCCGGTCGAGGGGATGATGCGGGGTTCCACTTCCGGGCGCAGCACGCGCAGCGCGGCGATTCGATCCTCCAACGTGTAGTAGGCGATCTGATCGCGCTCCCCCCAGATCGCGTTCACCGGGACACGGAGTTGCGGCAGCGACAGGGCGAGTGGCCGCTTCCCGATCAGAGCCGGGCTGTCCAGCCGCGAGTGGCGCACGTTCCAGTCCTGGATCGCGATGGCGAGGGCATCGATCCGCGCCGGGTCCGCGATCATGATCCGCTGGAGGTTGGTGCGGTGCGCCTGCATGAGCGCCTCGCCGGTCTTGTCGCGCACCCGCTCGAGCGCCATCGGCGTGCGTGGCCGCACCAGACCGCCCGCGCCAAGGAGCGTCAGCGAGCGCACGCGCTCGGCGTGCAGGAGCGCAACGTGCCCACCCACCGAGGCGCCGAAGGAAAAGCCGACGAGGTCGTAGGACGCCCGCCGGCCGAGCAGCCCGTCGATCCCCGCGGCGACGATCGCGCTGATCGTCGTCATGTCCGGCGGCGCGGGCGGATCCGCGGACTCGCCGAGCCCCGGGAGATCCGGCGCCAGGACGCGGTGGGTGCGGCTGAAGGCCGGCACGGTACGAACCCAGTGCTGCCAGGAGCCGACCCCGCCGTGGAGCAAGACGACGGCGGGCCCGTCGCCCCAGCTCCGCCACACCATGCTGCCGTCGCCGCACGGTGACTCGGTGCGCCGGGCCTCGGCATCCAGTCGCCGCACCACCGCGATCGGCTCCCCGGCCACGGCGCTTCCGATCCCGTTGTTCATGCTCGCTCTCTCCCTAGCAGCCTGTCAGACTTGAAGCTCCGACAGGCTGCTAAATGCAA
>JACQGN010000084.1 GCA_016199545.1 Betaproteobacteria bacterium
CCCCTTCGACTCCCATGCCGCGCGCGAGTGAAATCCAGTCGAGATCCGGCCGCCCGATATCGAACAGCTCGGTCGATGCGCGCCCGGGTGTGGCGCCGACGGCAGTGAGTTCCCCGCGCAGGATCGCGTAGGCGCGGTTGGCAAAGATGATGTTGATCACGTCGAGCCGCTCGCGCGCCTGCGTCCACAGCGATTGCAGCGTGTACATGCCACCGCCGTCCGCCTGTAGACAGATGACTTTGCGGTCCTGACATGCCACAGCGGCGCCGGTTGCAAGCGGGAACGCGCAACCGATGGCGCCGCCGGTGATCTGCAGCCAGTCGTTGGGCGGCGCGGCGAAAGTGAGTGGGAACAACTGGCGGCCGGAGGTCACGGCGTCTTCGGCGACGATGGCGTTCTCGGGCATCAACGCCGCGAGCGTCGTGCCGAAACCTTCCGGCGTAAATCGCCCCGTCACCGGGCTGGGGGCCGGCAGATCGCGTATCACGGGTTCCCTCGGCGCGCCGAGTTCGTCGGCGAGCGCTTCGAGCGCCGCGACGAGATCCTGCTCGGGACGCGCCAGGACATGCAGCGTCGCCTCCTTGGGCCACAACGTGCTCGGCTTGCCGGGATAGGCGAAGAATCCTACCGGAGGCTTCGTCCCGCACAGCACCAGGTGTTCGACTCCCTTTAGAACTTCCAGCGCGCGGTCGACAGGATATGGCAGGCGGTCGACGGCGGGGCGGCCGCGGCCGCGCGCCATGCGCGAGATCTGCACCGGCGTAAGGAGCCGCGCGCCGGTGGCATCCGCGATGCGCTGCGCGGCACGCAGTCCCGGTTCGGACAGCGCGGCGCCCGCGAGCATGATCATGGCGCGCGGACGCTTGCGCAGGAGCACAGCAATTGTTCGCACGAGGTCGGGCGCGACCGGTGAAGGCGTGGCCGGTTTCAACGGCGGGGCTGGCGCCGCGCCGTCGTTCCACGCCGTGTCCGCAGGAAGGATCAGCGTCGCGACGCAGCCGGGCGGCGTGCGCGCCGCCTGCACCGCCATCGCAGCGTCCCCCGCCACGTTGCCCGCCGTCATGCTGGTGCGTACCCAATGCGAAACGGCGCGCGCGAGACCTTCGGTGTCGGCGGTGAGCGGCGCGTCCCACGGACGGTGATAAGTGGCCTGGTCGCCGACGATGTTGACGATCTGCGCGTTCGCCCGCCGCGCGTTGTGCAGGCTCGTGACGCCGTTGGCGAGGCCGGGCCCGCAATGGAGGAGGGTGACCGCGGGTTTGCCCGCCATGCGCGCGTAGCCGTCGGCGCTGCCGGTGACGACCGTTTCGGCGAGGCCGAGCACGCAGCGCAGTCCCTCCACGCGATCGAGCGCCGCGACAAAGTGCATCTCGGAGGTGCCGGGGTTGGCGAAACAGGTCTCGATGCCGGCATCGATCAACGTCCTGACCAGACTTTCAGCGCCGTTCATGTCACTCCCGCTTTCCGGAAAACTATTTCTCGATCGGCAGGCGCACCGTCTGCCGCGTGTAGGCGGAACGGTCGATCGCGAGCGAGATTTCGAGATTGTTGCGCGCGTCCTGCGCGTTTGCGAGCGCGCACGGCCGCCCGGTCGATAGGAAGTCCAGCCAGGCGCGCGTCTCGTCGGCAAGCGGTCCCCAGAAGTCGCCCACTGCCCAGGCGCCGGGCGTCGAACTGCCGAGAAACACCAGCTTCGCGTCCTGGTTCGGCAGATGGACGTGGGGCACGCCCTTCTCGCTGTACATCACCTGGTCGGTGTTATCGCCGTCGATCACGATGACGCCGTCGGTGCCGACCAGTTCCAGCCGGGAACTCAGGCCGCGCGAGGGATACTTCTCCGGCAGCGCGTAATAGATCCCGACGTCCATCACGGCGCCGTCGGCGAGCGTCAACATGGCCCACGTCAGATCGTGCGCCACTTTGCCGCCCGCGCCGGGTTTGCCCAGGCCGTGCCCGCGCGCGACGACCTCGACCACGGGGTTGTTCTCCATGAACCAGCACATGAGGTCGATGTAGTAGGTCAGGGAATAGACCACCGGACTGAGGCCCGCGCTGCGTTCCTGGGCCTTCGCGGCCTGCGAGCGCAGGTTGTAGGCGCGGGCGTGACCGCCGGTGATCTGACCGAGCTTGCCCTGCGCGACCTGCTCCTTCACCGTGAGATAGCGGTGCTTGAAGCGCCGGCTGTAGCCGTAGCGCACGTTGCCGTTGTACTTGGCGATGGCGTCGAGCACCGTATCCGCGTCGGCGAGGTTCAAGCCGATCGGCTTTTCGCACAGCACCGGCTTGCCGAGCCGCAGCGCCTCCAGCACCGGCTCGATATGCGCGTGCTCGGACGACGAGACGATCACGGCATCGACGTCCGGGTGCGCGATGACATCGAGGTTGTTGGCCGAATGAAACTGGGCACCGGTCTTGTCCGCAACCGCTTTGGCGCGGCCCGGATCGGCATCGGCGCAGGCGATGAAGTTCACCGCGGGATGGTTCGCGGCCATCTGCGCGCGGAGTTCCCCGATCTTGCCGGAGCCGACGATGGCAATTCCGAGGTCGTGGCGCTTGTTCGTATTCATGTGCCAGTCTTGTTTGTTCTCAAGAACCGAATTCAGCCACAGAGAGCACAGAGAACACAGAGAGAATCAAGAAATTGAGTCAAGCCATTCCTTCCATTTGTCTGGCGAGGCGCAGCAAGCTGAAGAACGTCCCGCTCTTCTCTGTGATCTCTGTGTTCTCTGTGGCCATCGCTCTTCGACGTTCAAACTAGCGGAGCGTCGATCTTGATTGTGCGCCGCTCGCGTGCCGCCTGCTCGATGGCGAGCGTGACCGCGAGGTTGGAGTATGCCTGCGCGGGCGTCGTCAGCGCGCACGGCTGGCCGGTGGCGATGTGGTCGAGCCAGGCGCGGGTCTCGCTCGCGAGCGGACCCCAGAAATCGCCCAGCGCCCAGTCCCCCGGCGTCGAACTGCCGAGGAACAGCATGTTGACTTCGCTGTCGGGAAGATAAACGTGGGGGAAACCATTCTCCGTGTACATCAACTGATCGGTGTGCTCGTCGTCGATCAGGATCACGCCCTCAGCGCCCAGCAGCTCGACGCGCGCGCTGTGCCCCACTGACGGATACTCGGCCGGCAGCGCGTAGCTCACGCCGATGTTGACCACGGCGCCGTCCTCGTGCGTGAGAATCGCCCACACGATGTCGTCGGCGTCGTAACCTGCCGCGCGCAACGCGCCGCGCTGTCCCCGCGCTTCGACTTCAACGACGCGATTGCCATCGAGGAACCAGCCCATGAGATCGACGTAATAGGTGAGCGCGTCCACCACCGGCGTTGCGTGGCGGTCGCGGTCCATGATCGCGTAGGCCTGGGTGCGCAGGTTGAAGAGCCGCGCGAGCCCGCCGACGATGGTGCCGATGCGGTTCTGCGCGAGTTGCTCCTTGACGCGCAGGTAGCGGTGCTTGTAGCGGCGGCTGTAGCCGATGCGCACATCTGCGCCGTTGCGGCTGACCCGCTTCAGGATCTGTGCGGCATCCTCGACGCGCACCGCGAGCGGCTTCTCGACCAGCACCGCGCAGCCCCTGTCGATGGCCTGCAGCACCGGCTCGGCGTGCTGGTCCTCGCTGGTGGAGACGATCACCGCGTTCACTTCGGGGCGCGAGATCGCCGCCAGGTTGTCGCCGGTGTGAAAATCCGCGCCGACTTTCCCGGCGAGCTTGCGCGCGTTCTCGGGCGACTTATCCGCCACGGCGAGAAAACGCACCGCCGGGTGCTTCGACGCGAGCCGTGCGCGCAACGTTCCGATGCGGCCCGAGCCGATGACGGCGAGCCCGATATCGCGGGACTGTGGCATGCTGTCGATGCGTTTCCAGCGCGGCTGAAAGTGACGGAGCTTATCACACCGGGTTCGCGCGCCCGGCGGTAAGCGTCACGGTTTTGCGAGACCGGGCGCGGCGGGGCCCGCGCCGGACGTGTTGATCACGCTGAGGCTGAGCCAGGACTACTGCGTGGGTTTCGCCACGTCCAGGGACAACTTGCTCGTCACCTGCGCACCGCTCACGGCTTCCGGCGCCTTCTGCCCCACGCGCGCGGCGCCGATGCCGGCGGCGCCGGCCACCTGTCTTGTGATCACCGCGCCGCGCTCGCGCGCGAGCTCTTCCAGTGCCTTTGGCGGCAGCGGCTGCAACTCCGCGACGCGGCGGAAGATGGCCTCGTAGAGTTCGCGGTCCTGGCTGCCCCGTCCCACCAGCGCCAATGCGAGATTGACGCGCCGTGCTTCGCGACCCTTCTGCTTCTCGAACCCGGCGACGAATTGCGGCACCGCGTCCGCTCCGCCACGTTCCTCGAGCATGGCCTCGAGCGCACGCTGGGTGCGCGCATTGTCGAACGCCACCGGGCCCGGATCCTCTCCCGGCGCGACCTTGCTCCCGAGGCGTTCGGCCAGCGCGCGGCGCGCCGCGACATCGCGCAACGTGGCGCCGTCGCGGTCGGTGTGATAGCGGCCCTGCACCAATAGTCGAAGTTGCGGGCGTTTGTTCAGCGTCTCGACGAGGCGCACGAGCTTTTCCCGCTCCGGCGGCAGCAGCCGGGCGCTCCCGGCGTCGAAAGCGATAGCGTCGAGGTTCTCGCCGCTGCCGCCGAACAGCGACGCGAGCGCGCGAAACGGCGCGGTCACGATGCGCGTGAGAAGGTCGCCTATCGCCTGCCAGACCAGGTGGTTGTAGCTGAACTCGGGGTGATCGACATTGCCCCGCACGGGCACCGCGACATCGATCTTGCCGTCGCTGTCGGTGAGCAGCGCGATCGCGAGATCGAGCGGAAGATCCATCGCGCTCGGGCTCTCGACCCGCTCGCCGAGCGTGAACTGCTCGAGGACCACCTTGTTCTCGCCCTGCAATTCGCTGTTGTTGAGTTTGTACTGGAGGTCGAGCGAGAGCCGCCCTGACGCGATGCGCCGTCCCGCGAACGTCGCGCTGTAGGGACTGAACGGCGGCATCATCACATTGCGGAACGCGACGGCAAGGTCGGTGTGGCCTTTGGGCGCGAACGGATTGATCGTGCCGTCGATGCGGGCGAGGCCGTAATCCCCGACCTGGCCTTCGAGCTTGACGCTGGCGCGCGCGGCGGGATCCGATGCAAGGCCGGTGATCGCGCCGTTCAGGTCCCGGATGCGCGTCGAGAATGGCAGCACCAGGCTCAGGTCCGCGAAGTCCAGTTCGCCTTTTTCGACGCGCACGCGATCCACCGCCACGGCGAACTTCGGCTCCGGCGTTGCGGCAGGCTTCTCCTGCGCAGGGGGTGATACCTTCACCGGCTCGCGCATGACGGTGGCGAAGTTCGTGCTGCGGTCCTTGTTGATCACCAGTTTGCCGGCGGGTGCGGCGAGCCGCACTTCTTCCACAGTGACCCGTCGCTCGCGCAGGTCGAGCACCACTCCGCTTGCGGCGACCTGCTGGCTCGCGGCAAAGCGCTCGCCTGCCGCGTCGTTGAAGAGCAGGCCGTCGATGCGTGTGCTTCCCTTGAATGCCAGCCGATGTCCGCGCGCGCGATCCAGTTCCCAGTCGAAGCGTCCATCCGCGGACGCACTGCCGGAAGCGAGCGTGAGCGTCACGTGCGGCGCGAGCAGCGGCGCGAGCGGCAGCAGCGCAAGCCGTGATATGCCCAGGCGGCCCTCGGCGCGGTTGCGGGTGAGGTCGAAGGTTCCCGCTGAGCTGATGTTCCCGCCCTGGCCGAGGCGGGCCGCGAACTCGAAGCGCAACGGTTTGCCGCTCTCGCTTGTGAAGTTTCCGACCTTGACGCCGACATTCTCGAGCTCGTAGCGGATCGGAGGATTGAAACCGCGGTCCGCCGCCTCGATCCGGTGCCCGGCGAGGTCGATGCTGTCGATCGCCACTGCAAACGGCGAATCCGACGGCGGTTCGTCGCGCCTGGCAGCGAGCGCCTGCACCAGGTTCAGGCTGCCATCGGCCTCGCGCGTCGCAAGCGTCTGCCCGCCGCGCAACTTGACCGACTGGATCGCGATGGTACGGGCGCCGGAGTCGACTTTGCCGCCCTCCACGGCGATCTCATCCAGGGTGACGAGTCGCGTCTCCGCGCCCTGTTGCGAGAGACTTGCCTTGGAAAGTTGCGCCGCCAGATCGCTGACGGCGGCGTTGATGCCCGCGCCGTATTCAACGCTGACGGCGAAGCCCGCGTCGAGGCGGGCGACTTCGACCCCGATCGGCTGCACCCGCGACGCGTCCGTCACGCGCAGCGCGATTTCTTCCATGCGTACGGCGCCGAGCACGGCACGCCACGGCCGCGCATCGGGCTTCGCATCGTTGGCGGCGGGCGGAGCCGCGGTGCTGGCCGGCGCGGGCGCAACCAGCCCCTGCCAGTCAAACGTGCCTGTCTCGTCGCGCGCGGCGCTGACCTCGCCCTGCCGCAGCGCGAGTTGACCGAAGGAGAGCTTCCGTTGCGCGAAGTCGAACGCACCACCCGAGAGCGCAGCCTCCGCGAGCGTCAGGATCGGCGCTTTCGAGCCGCGCAACCTTACCCCGAGGCCCGCGGCGCGCACGCCGATGTCGGCGGCGGTCAATTGAAACGCGCCGCGCTCGTGACGCGCAGCGTAACGAAACGCCAGATCGACGCTGCCCGCGGGTTCTTCCACCCGCAGTTCATCCTGCAGAAAACGCCACACGGTCGCGACCTTGAGATCCTTGAGCTTCACTTCACCTTCCGCGGCGATCGGCTGCAGCGTTAGCTTGCCGCGCCAGGCGAGCGCGCCGCCCTCCGGCAGGCGCGCGCTCAGAATGTGCTCGCCGCGCCGCTCGGGAAGCGTGGAGATATCCTTCAACTCGAAGTTGACCGGCTCGAGGCGGGCCTGCGCCGGCGTGGGATCCGAGCGGTCGGTGATTGTGAGCCGCCCTCGGGTAACGCCGAGATGGTGCAGCAACAGGCGGGGAGGCGGTTCTTCCTTCGGCGGCGCCTTCCGCTCCGGGGGCGCGAGGCGATTCGCGAGCCTGACGAGATTGAGTTCCCCGGCGGGATCGATATCGAGGTCGATGCGCGGTGCCTCCAGCGACACTTCCGCTACGGTCCAGGCCCAGCGGAACAGGCTGCTTGCTTCGAGATCGACGAACAGGCGATCGAACGCGACTACCGGGCGGTCATCGCGCTCCCGCAACCGGAAGCCCTTCAGTTCGAGGGTCAGGAGAAACGGATTGACGCGGACTTCGGCAAGCGCCGCCTTCGCCTGCAGCCGCTCGTTCGCAAAGCGTGGAATCTCGCGGCTCACGAGATAGGGCGCGAGGAAAAAGCCGGCGAGCGCATAAAGCGCCAGTGCGATCGCGGCGATCAGCACCGGCAGTGACAGCAGATACCGGCGCAGACGGAGGATGAGTGCGCGTTGGTCGATCACGTGGAACGCGCCTTCACCAACGATGGCTCAGTCGGAGCGCAGGATCTGGAACCCCGCCTGGAGCGCGCGCTCGATGCGGGCCCTCTCCTTCGCCATCGATTCGTCGCTCCACTCCCAGAAACCACGCCGGGTCTTCATGCCGAGTTGGCCCTTGTCGATCAGCTCCTTGATCACCGGCGCGGGCGCGGTTTCGTTGTGGAGATGGGGGTAGAGCGCCTGGGCCACGTAGTAATTGGTGTCCCAGCCGGACATCTCCTTCTGCAGTATCGGCCCGCAGGCGATGAACCGGAAGCCGAATCCGTAGCGCACCGCGGTATCGACGCCCTCGGGGGTGACGACACCGCTATCGATAAGATAGAGCGCCTCGCGCATCATCGCATGCTGGATGCGATTGCCGACGAAGCCGGGGATGTCTTTCTTGACCCAGATCGGGGCCTTGCCGAGTTTCTTCATCAACTCGACCAGTCCCTCGGCGATCGTCGGGTCGGTCGCGTCCGCGCTCACCACTTCCACCAGCGGCACGAGATGCGCCGGCATGAAAAAATGCAGTCCCGCCACGCGCGATCGCGTGATGAGCGGCCTGCCGACTTCCCCGATCGGAAAGTTCGAAGTGTTGGTGGCGAGCGGTATTTCAGGGCGGGCAAGCCGCTCGAGGTCCTGGAAGATCTTCTGCTTGAGGGCGAGATCCTCCGTGGCAGCCTCCACCACGAGGTCGATTCCGGCCCATGGCAGGGCGTCGAGACGATCGTAGGTGCGCACATTGGCGGCGTGCGTTTCGGGGGCGCCGAGTTTCGCCAGTCCCGCCTTGGCGCGGCCCTCGAGCGCATCGCGCGTCTTCTGCGACGGGCTCATCACGTGAACCTGCCAGCCCGCGGCGGCAAAGATGATGGCGATGTCTCCGCCCATGATCCCGCCGCCGACGATGGCCGCGCCGGACGATCGCTCAGCCATGCTCGGTGCTCCTCGTGTGTCGCGGATGCGTCGCTGTGCCGATTATAAGCGACGCGCTACTGCGGCCCCCGATATCCCTCCTATGCTCCAGATTTCTGTGCCGCCGTGGGGGGTGGCACGCGCGTCGCGCTCCACTTGGTCGTGCCGCCGGCGCTCGCCTGCGCGGTGCCTTCGATCCGGTCGCCATTGACCCGGCCCGAGTAGCGCACGCCGTTGGCGTTGAAGCGGATCTGCGCGCCGTTCAACTTGCCGCCGGCGATTGAAGCGGATCCGTTGCCCGACTTGAGCGTACCGGAGAGCTTCTGGTATTTCTGCTTCAGCACGATTTCGCCGGAGGCGGTCTGCCACGTGCCGGCGACCTTGGCGGGCACGATCCACAGGTAGGCGGTGCGTCCATCGGCGGAGTCGGTCTGGTCGGGTTCCCAGTCGTCCATGGTGAACGCGTGCGATACCACGCGTGTGCCCGGTTTCATATTGAGGATGGTGGGGCGCAGTTTGACATTGAGGCTGGGCAGAAGGTAGAGCGTCAATACCGTCGCATGGCTGAAGTCGGTCTGAAAAATGTCGCCATGAATGAACCTGGCCTTGCCGCTTACGCCTTCCTTCTCGGCGGCACGCTCGGAGAGTGCGACCATGTCGGGGTTGTACTCGACGCCGAAGGATTGCGCACCGCGCTTGGCGGCTGCGATCACGGTGCGCCCGTCGCCGCTGCCAAGATCGTAGTGTATGTCCTTCGCCGTGAGCTTCGCCATGTCGAGCATTCTCTCGACCAGCGACTGCGGCGTGGGCACCCAGATGACGTCCTTGCCCTCCTGGCCGACCTGCGGGGTGTATTCCTGGCCGGAACGGGCGGCGTCCTGCGCGTACGCCGGCGCAACGCCGAGGCCGATGGTGAGGAAGATCGTTGCGACAATGACAGGCGCGGTGCGCCACGTGCGCTGCATGGTGTTCTCCCGGAAGGATTGGGACAGGTTCGAGGGGGTCAATTATGCCGTAACGCGCTATTCGACGCCGGGTGTACGCGGCGGCGCATCGTCCGCCCTGCCGATGCGGCCGTCTACCGTGGCGCCGCTGTCGAGCATGGCATCGATGTCGGCGTCGCCGTAGCCCAGTTCGCGCAGGAGTTCCACACTGTCCTGGCCGATCTTGGGGGCAGGGCGGAAATCACGGCGCGCGCCGCCCGAGAGCTTGCTGGGCAGCATCATGTTCCAGATCCTGCCTTCGGTCGGATGGTCGATGTGCCGGAAGAATCCGACGTCGGCGAGATGCGGGTCGTTCATCAGTTGATCGAGCGTCTGGAACGGCATCGCCGGCACGTCGGCGCGGTCCAGGATTTCGATCCACTCCGCGGTGGTCTTGTGCTTCAGCGCCTCGGCGCGGATGCTGAAATACTCGCCGGTATTCCTGAAGCGCGCCGCGATGCTGCTGAAGCGCGGATCGGTCTTGAGTTCGGGCCTGCCGATGGCGTCAAAGATGGCGAACGCCTGCGCGTTGGTGTTGGCCGAGATGCAGATCCATCCGTCCCGCGTCGGCAGCGGCCGGGCCTGCGGGTCGATCAAGCGCGGGTCGCCCACCGGGCCGAGCGGCGGCTCGAAGGTCTTGAGATACATATGTTCCTCGAGTACCGCCTTGGCCATGTTCTCGAACATCGGAATCTCGATCGACTGGCCTTCGCCCGTGCGCGTGCGCTGAAACAATGCCATCAGGATCATCTGCACCGCGATCAGCCCCACGGTGCGGTCGGCGATCACCATCGGCAGGTAACGCGGCTCTCCGGTTGCCATATGGTGGAGCGCGGCGACGCCGGCCGAGCCCTGGATGATGGTGTCGTAGGCCGGCTTGTCGCGGTAGCGTCCGCCCTGGCCGAAACCGAACATGCCGCAGTAGATGATGCGCGGGTTCACCCGGCGCACGTCGTCGTACGCAAGCTTCAAGCGCGCCATCGCGGGCGGGCGCATGTTCCAGATCAGCACGTCGGCGCCGGCAATCAGCTTCAGCAATGCCTCGCGTCCCGCCGGCTGCTTCAAATCCAGCGCGATGCTGCGCTTGTTGCGGTTGAGGTGCAGAAATTTGGCCGACATACCGGGCGTCACCCCGCGCCCTGCGAGCGTGCGCACGATGTCCCCGGCCGGTGCCTCCACCTTCACCACGTCGGCGCCATGATCGGCCATGATCTGGGTGGCGAGCGGGCCGACCACCACCGATGTGAGGTCGATCACACGCACGCCTTCGAGCGGTCCACCTGCCACTACGCGCCACCCGTGCGCTCAACCCGCAGCGAGCGCGCAAAAAAGAAATTCCCTCCCCATTCCAGGGGGAGGGCTAGGGTGGGGGTCGCACGCCTCACCTACTTGAACTCCGCATCTGCGATCAGCGTCGGCGCGCCATCCTGGTCGGCGACCCACAGCCTCGCGGTCTTGTTGTCGGGAGAAGGTTCACCGTAGACCTCGAACGGCCGGTTCACGAACAGCGGGCGCACGTTGCGCGATGACATGAACTTGAGCGGCGTCGTGCCATGGGTGCGCGCCAGCTCGAAAACGAGCAGCGTCTGCAGTCCGCCGTTGACAATCAGGTCGGGATAGCCTTCCTGCTGCGTCACATAGTCGACGTCGGTTTCTCGCTGGCCGATCCAGCCCTTCAGTTTTTCGAGTTCCATGATGTTTGTGCTTCGGCTTCGCGGCCGCCACCGCCCAGAGCGAGCTGCCATCTCCGGCGCGCACCTCGGGTCAAGGGTGCCGACACGGGGTCTGCGAATTATGCCACTTCGCAGCCGGCTCCCATGTCCGCGAGTAGAATTACCGTGCCCCATGGAAAATCGACGTGACGTTCTCTCGCTCAACGAGGGTCAGGCTCGATATCTCCTGATCGACCCGGCGCTCCGCGTTGGTGGCTGGAATCTCGATGATCGGACGCAGGTCGGTTTCGAGGTGCCCGTCGATGGCTACGACGCCGAACCGTGGAACGGGGTCACGGACTATCGCACTTTCTAGGGGAGATGAATATGGGTAGTAGCCTTGAACACGTTTCCTCGTTGTCCCAGCTCAAAGAAAAAGTGAGCCCGCTATGCACGCTAGGCGTGCGTGGACTGGGTCGCACCACGGTCGCGCTGTTCGTTGTGGCTTGGGCCGCATTGACGTTGCCGGCTCCAGCGGCTGACTATCCGGCGCGGCCGATCCGCTTCATCGTGCCCTCGGCGCCTGGCGGCACGCCCGACATCATCTCGCGCGTGCTCGCGGTGGAATTGAGCCGCCAGATGGGGCAGCAGGTCGTGGTGGACAACCGGCCGGGGGCGAACGGCGCGATTGGCCTGCACCTGCTCGTGAAATCGGCGCCCGACGGCTACACGTTCGGTTATGGCCCGCTTTCCCCCGTCGCGATCAACCAGCACTTCATCAAGCTGCCGTACGACCCGGACAAGGACTTGCAGATGGTGGTGCAACTCGTGTTCGGGATGCACCTGCTCACGGTGAATCCGTCGCTGCCGATCAAATCGGTGCGGGACCTGATCGACCATGCGAAGGCCAATCCCGGGAAGCTCTCGTACGGCTCGGCCGGCAGCGGCTCGAGCCAACACGTCGGCATGGAGATGTTCAAGCTCATGACCGGCACCCACATGGTTCACGTGCCGTTCAAGGCGATCCAGCAGGCGACCACCGAAGTGATCGGGGGGCGGATCCACCTGACGTTCGACAACCTGGCCTCCATGGGGCCGCATGTCAAAGCCGGCCGGTTGCGCGCGATCGGCGTGACGAGCTTGAAGCGCTCGCACGCCTTCCCGGATCTTCCGACCATCTCGGAGGCGGGCGTTTCCGGCTTCGAAATCACCACGTGGAGCGGCGTGGTCGCGCCCGCCGGCGTGACGAAGGTCCTCATCTCACGATTCAACGCCGAAGTGAACCAGGCGCTCGTGTCGCAGGCCGCGAAGGAGAGGCTGGGCGGGGGCGGCTATGAATTGGTGGGCGGCACTTCCGAGCAGTTCGCCGCGCACGTCAAGAAAGAGATCGCGAAATGGGCCGACGTCGTCAAGCGCACCGGCGCGAAGGTCGACTGATCACGCGCAACTGACCTGGATTCGTAAAAACCTCAGGGTCAGACCACTAATAGTTCCATCAGCGCCCCGTGCTCGGTGAAGGCGAACGGCATCGTAGGGGAAAACCTAAGCCGTCGGAGGTGGTCGCAATTTGCGACCACCTCTTCACGCTCGGCGCGGCTGAGTTGGAAGGCGGAATCGGCCGGAAAGTGCCCGTGTTGCGCTTGACCTGCTCGTTCAGCCCGAGGCTAGTCTAGGGACAAGCAAGCTGTGCCTTCTGGTTGAGCAGCGCCTGATTTTGCTGGCGCGTCGTATCTTCAGCGTTTGCGGCGCACGCCAGCACCGCGCAGAGCGCAGGCAGTGGGAGGTTCATGATGAGTTGTAGCGTCCCATTCACCACGTCGGCGTCGAAGTCGTCCGAGTCGTAGTCGTCCATGGCACGCAGATCAACCCAGGTGGGCAGCGTCAATGGCGCGCCCGGCACACCCAGGTAGTAACCAGGGTAGGGATCGCCGTGATAGCAAGGCGGCGCTTCAGGGCGGCCGTTCCTGCGGCTGGTGAGCGTGCGGTGGATGACGTCCTGCCCAGGCGTGAAGGCGAGCACAACGAAATACTTCGCCTCCCACTCTCCCTGTTTGTTCTGGTAGAAGCGATCGTGCCGGTAGATCTCGCCCGGCAGAGGCATGCGCGCCTAGCCTGCGGCAAGCCGGCGCTGGGGGTGCGCAGCGTGCGCTGCGCGCTCCATGGCCTCGTATTCGGCAGCAGCTTGCAGGATCGCCTCACGGTTTGGGTCGTCGTCGGCAAGAGCGAGGCGGTAATCGATCACCTGATCGCTTCCTTCGCCGTCCTGCCACACACTCGCCCATGCCCCATTTTCGACATGAGTGATGTCGATCATCTTTTCCGATAGATCATCCGCGTAGCGCTCGGCGAGGTCAGCGAGGATGCGCAACTCGCGTGGCGTGAAGTGCGCGTCGTCGAACGGTCGTTTGGGAATAACGTTCTCGCGGACGTAGTCGTACACTTTCTCGGGGCGGATTTCGATGGCCGCGGCGAGGTCAGCGTCAAGGTCGTCCCAAATCTGTACCAGTGCGGCGGGCACCGGACCCATTTTCCAGGCGCGATATTCCATGCCCGTCACCGGGCGGCCGGTCTGGCGGAAATGCTCGAAATCGAGCAGGTAGAGCAGCTTGAACAGTTTGATCTTGCCAAGCCCGCGGGTGTGCTCGGCGAAATACAGAATGGCGTTGATCAGCTTGTCGCGGGAGCGAGAAACGAGCATGCGATTCCCTCCGCTCATGCTTGAATGGGCGAATTATCGTTTATAGGGCCACGGACTTCAACCACGGGGCGAATGCGGGTGGTGGGGTCAGCGTCAGTCATAACCGTCTTGTCGCGGATGGCGAGGACTTGCCGGGCGATACGCGGCGCTACAAGGAGCACCGCCGTTTCGGCCTTCTTTGCGATGATGCCCTCTCATGTTACCGGTATTTCCGCAACTGCCCGACCACTACCCCGAAGATCTCCAGCTCGCCTTTGGGCCGTACCACTGGATAAGCTTTGTTCTCGGGCCGCAGTACCATCCGCCCCTTTTCCCGGTCGAGCCGTTTGATGGTGAACTCGTTGTCCACGACGGCGACCACGATGTCACCTACGCTGGCCGCGACACGCTTTTCAACGACGACCACGTCGCCCGACTGAATGCCCGCGTCGATCATCGAGTCGCCCTTGACCGTGATCAACACCGACCTCGACGGATGCGGCACCAGGTATTCGTCTATCGTCAACGTCTCCGGGGCTGTATCGGCTGCAGGGCTTGGCAAACCGGCTTGAACGCGTTCCGCCAAAGCCCGCTCGAAAAAACGCCGGCCCGGCTTCAGGCGCCGGTCCGGTGTGCTTTCCACGAACCCCCCGGCCTTCAGGCGTCGCACCAGATCCGCGACCGACGCCTTGGAGTTCAGCCCGACGAGCGCGCCGATTCGCGCGTACGACGGCAGAACCCGATGCCGGGCGTAGTAGTCACGCAGTTGCGCGAGATATTGACCATCGTCTGCCATGGGAATACGATACCGAACGAACGTTCGATAGTCAATGAGGGGGGTGGCAGCCGGACCGCGATACGAACGTGGTGACAGGCGCGCTCGAGAAGCGTTGCCCTTCCCGGTAGCGTAAGACGTTGAGGTGTAGGACATGGTTGCTCACCGATTTGGCGGGGCCTGGACAGAGCGCAAGCTGAGCGCGCTCCGTGACTACCTTGCGCAGTACCAGAAAATATTCACAACGAACCCGAACGCTAGGAAACTGAAAACGATCTACGTTGACGCATTTGCCGGCACGGGCGATCGCGATACGGGCGAAGACTTGCGACAGGGTTTACTCTTCGGGTACGACGACGAAACACAGGGCTACCAGGAAGGCAGCGTCAAAGTAGCTTTGTCGCTTTCGCAAAGCTTCCACCAATACGTCTTTATTGATAACAAGGCGAAGCATGCGAATGCGCTGCACAATCTTGTCAATTCTGAGTTTCCGAACCTGGCCAATCGATGCACGATCGAGAAGTCCGACGCAAACATTTGGCTTCAGGAGTGGTGCCGTACACAGAACTGGCGCGACCAGCGTGCTGTCGCTTTTCTTGATCCTTACGGAATGGACGTCGAGTGGGGCACGATCGTGGCCATTGCCAACACGAAAGCCATCGACCTCTGGGTGTTGTTTCCGCTGGGGATCGGTCCCAGCCGGGTTCTGCCAAATCAGGAAATTCCGGAAAGTAAATGGGCAGACCGTCTCACTAAGCTCTTTGGTACTGACGAGTGGAAGTCCCAATTCTATCGGGAGAACGGTCACGTGGACCTACTCGGGAACAAACACGACTCGATCACCAGAATTGCTGGCGTCGACGAGATATTGGCATTCTTCCTTAAGCGACTGAACTTGGTGTTTGAGAGAATCGTCGAGCGCCCAATGATTTTGCGGAATTCCAAACAATCACCGATGTACGCGCTCTGCTTTGCTGCTGGGAATCCACGAGGCGCTCCGACCGCGGTTCGAATCGCTTCCCACCTGGTTCAGGATTGACACCTCCAAGTTATACTGTGCACACAACACTCGCGAGAAATGTCGACCCGATCAAACATCGAATGGACGGAGCAAACGTGGAACCCGACCGTGGGTTGCACCAAGATCTCTCCCGGGTGCAAGAATTGCTACGCGGAGGTCATGGCGAAACGCCTGCAGGCAATTGGCGTGCGCGGGTACGAGAATGGATTCCGGTTGACGTTGATACCCGAGCGCCTGGAACAGCCCTTGGAGCGTCGCAGGCCGACCGTGTTTTTCGTCAACTCGATGTCTGATCTGTTTCACGAGAAAGTGCCGTTCGAATACATCGGCCGCGTATTCGACGTCATGGCGCGGGCACCCCAACACACATTTCAGGTATTGACCAAGCGCGCGGAACGCATGGCGGAGTTCTGTCGTGGGATCGAGGTACCTTCAAACGTCTGGCTTGGCGTGTCGGTGGAAAACCGAAAGTATGGTTTGCCGAGAATTGGACTCCTGCGTGGCGTCGAGGCACGTGTACGCTTCCTTTCAGTCGAGCCTTTGCTTGAAAATCTTGGCCAATTTGACTTGACGGGCATTCACTGGGTCATTGTTGGCGGGGAATCCGGACGAAAAGCCAGACCGATGAAACCTGAATGGGTCGCCGGCATTAAGCGTCAGTGCGACGATGCGGACGTGTCTTTCTTTTTCAAGCAATGGGGAACTTGGGGCGCGGACGGACGCAAGAGGTCAAAGAAAGCGAACGGTCGCACTTATGGCGGCAAGACCTACGACACAATGCCGGATCTGGCTTGCGCCATTGCATGATCCGTAGAAGCGGGGCTTACTCGATAAATACCCGTCGATGACCGGCCTTCAACGCATTTCCTCGAATGCTGGGAATATTTCTTCGCCCATCGTTTCGCGCATGGCCCATAATCTACGGAGCTAGGGCTGAATCGTGGTTCATAAACAGGGAGCAATTCCAGCATGAGCAAGACCGCATTGATCGTCGGTGCCGGCAGCGGCCTGAGCGCCGCTCTTGCGCGCGTGCTGGCAGCGGACGGATACGGTGTCACGCTGGCGGCCCGCAACATCGACAAGCTCGCGGCGCTTTGCAAGGAGATCAAGGCCGCCGCCATCCGCTGCGATGTCGGGCAGCGCGCGGAGGTGGATCGTCTTTTCGAACAGCTCGACGGCGGCCCCGGCACCCCGAACGTCGTGATCTACAACCCGAGCGCGCGCGTCCGCGGGCCTTTGATCGAGCTCGACCCGGCCAAAGTCGCCGAGACCCTCACGATCACGGCACTCGGCGGTTTTCTCGTGGGACAGGCCGCGGCGAGGCGCATGCTCAAGGAAAAAGCGGGCACCATCTTATTCACCGGGGCGTCGGCGAGCGTCAAGGGCTATGCGCAGTCCGCCGCGTTCGCCATGGGGAAATTCGCGCTGCGCGGACTCGCACAAAGCATGGCGCGCGAGCTGCAGCCGCAGGGCATTCACGTTGCGCATGTCGTGATCGACGGCGGCATCCGCTCGGCAGCGCGGCCCGTGCCCGCGGACAATCCCGACAGCCTGCTCGCGCCGGAAGCGATCGCTCAGTCCTATATGCATCTCATCAGGCAGGCGCGCAGCGCCTGGTCCTGGGAAATCGAAGTGCGGCCCTGGGTCGAGCGCTTTTGAGTTTACGGCGGGTTGGGAGAACGTGATGTCGCAAGGTGGAAAACCGCGCGGGCAGTGGTCGCGCTGCGTATTTCCGGTGCTTGCTTTCGTTGCGGGGGCAGGATCGACGTCGCCGCCGGCAGCCGCCGACTATCCGGCGCGCCCGATCCGCTTCATCGTGCCCTCGGCGCCCGGCGGCACGCCCGACATCATCTCGCGCGTGCTCGCGGCCGAGTTGAGCCGGCAGATGGGGCAGCAGGTCGTGGTGGACAACCGGCCGGGGGCGAACGGCGCGAAGGTCGATTGATTCCGTCAGTTGACGGTCGCGCCTGAAGCCCTGACGACCTTGCCCCATTTCACAAGTTCGCTGCGCAGGTAGGCCGCGAACTCTGCCGCCGAGCTGCCGACGGGCACCGCCCCGTCCGCGGAAAGACGTGCGCTCACTTCGGGCGTGCGCAATGCCTGCACGAAGTCGGCATTGAGGCGCGCGATCACGCCGGCGGGCGTGCCGGCGGGCGCGAGAACGCCCGTCCACGACGTCGATTCCGCGCCGGGATATCCGGCCTCGGCCATGGTGGGCAGTTCCGGCGCGGCCGGCGAACGTGTTGTTGTCGTGACCGCCAGCGCCCGGATGCGGCCCGTCTTGAGATGCGGCAGGGACGAGGGAATCCCGTTCAGCATGATCTGCACCTGTCCGCCGATCACGTCGGTGATCGCCGGCGTTCCGCCTTTGTACGGAACGTGCACGAGGGCGATGCCCGCCACCGAACGGAAGAGTTCCGCGGAAAGGTGCGAGCCCGTGCCGCTGCCGGCGGAGGCATAGTTCAACTGCGAAGGGCGTGATCTTGCGAGCGCGACCAGTTCCTTGACGCTTTTCGCCGGCACCGATGGGTGGATGACCAGCATGTAGGC
This sequence comes from Betaproteobacteria bacterium, assembly GCA_016199545.1. Taxonomy (GTDB): domain Bacteria; phylum Pseudomonadota; class Gammaproteobacteria; order Burkholderiales; family SG8-41; genus DSOT01. The sequence goes on from JACQGN010000084.1 coordinate 17,973, forward strand.
AGCGGAGGCGAGTTGCGTGACAGGCGCGAAATCCTTGATCGGATCATAAGCGAGCTTGCGGTAAAGATGGGGGCTGATCGCGAGATTGCCGATGGTGCCCATGAGCAGCGTATGGCCGTCGGCTTGCGCCTTGGCGACCAGTTCGGTGCCGATGATGCCGCCGGAGCCGGGGCGGTTGTCGATAACGATCTGTTGGCCGAGGCCTTCCCCGGCTTTATGCGCGACCGTCCGCGCGACGAGATCGGTCGATCCGCCCGCCGCGTTGGGCACGATGAAACGGATCGGGCGTGCGGGAAACGCCGCAGTAGCACCCGCTGATTGTGCCTCTGCAGCGCTCGCCGCGCCCAGCGCAAGCGCCAGCACCATAAGTGGTTGCCGCATTCTCATCGGTTGATTTTGCATCGCAACGGTCTCAATCATCCGGAAGCGCTTGGGGGCGGTGCAACGCTGCTCCGCGCGCCCGATAACCGGGATTATGGCTGGCGGGAACCCGTTCGTGGGCACTGCTCAAGCCTGGGCCGTGTGCAAGCGCACTGCCACGGCGCATACGGATTAGGTTTTCTATCGCTTCTAGTCATAATAAATCATGCAATGCGTAGCAGCATTTAATGCTTATTCGTGTCTAACGTCTAATACATCAAGTTGAAATACAACGATATTAATGTTACAATGCAATTGTTGCAATGCGGTATAACCACGCAATGAGAGAGGCTCGCATGAAAACTGGTCAAGAGTACCAATGCTCAATTACCCAACGACTCGATAGTATTCGCATGACGCCGGCAGAGCGCGCCGCTGCGAAGACGTACCTGCGGCAGGGGATACGGATCGCCGACATGGCCTGCCAGGCAGGCGCTTGGGTGCGGTCGATCGCCGAGCATGTCGGACGTAGTGTTCGTGGGTTGGCGCGAAACACGCATTGACGCGATTGGCGCCCCGCTGCGCGTTCTGGTGTTGTCAGGTGCGTGGAGGAGCCTCAGGAGACCATTCCCGGCAAGCGGATGCCGAAGAAACAGGGGGCACTCGCGCAGTTCAGACGCCGCCGTAGTCCACAGTCTGCCACGACCGCGTGCGCACGGATTCCTCAGCGGCGTCCCAGATACGGTGGATCTTGAGCTTGTCGCGAAAGCTCGGAGCGCACTCACGGCCCTCGTGAATGGCGCGCGCAAACGCGTGCCAGGTTTGCGCCACGAGATAAGTGGCGCGGCCGCGCTCCAAGCCTTGAACGTGACTGTACTCGGCTGGCACCCGGATCTCGCGATACTCCTTCTGGAGGCGCTCAGGAGCGGTAGGCTCGGACACGAGCCGCTCCACGTCAACGCGCGCGCCGAAGAGCTTCAACTCCCCTCGCGACGGATCACCCTGCCCGCCGGTTTTGCTCCACGCCGGCGAGTCCGCCGTCGCGAGCATGAGCATGCCTTCGGTGCCGTAGACCTCGAAGCGGTTGCCGGTGCCGAACCAGGCGGTGAACGACACCTGCAGCATGCCCATCACGTCCTCGCCTGCGCGCAGCAGGTAGTTCATGTTCTCGACCTGATTGCTGCGGATCACGCCGTCGCGGTCCAGCGCCCGGCGCTCCGGCACCTTCACCGCCATATCGGCGCAAATGGCGGTGACATCCCGGCCGAGAACCTGGTGCACGCGGTCGAGGCTGTGCCCGCTGCGGTAGCCGGGGTGCCCGCCCATGTCGGCCTCGAACAGCCACTGGCGGTGCGACGGCCGCGGCGCGATGTAGTTGGAAACGAAGTAGCTGTGCTGGAACGTGAGTGGCCGGCCGATGTAACCCCGCCGCACCAGTTCAGCCATGTGCAGCGTCGCCGGCTCGTAATGGCTCTGGTGGCCGATCACGGTGCGCAGCCCGTTCTTCTTCGCGAGCGCCGTCAGTTCTTCGGCCTGCGCGGTGGAAATGCCGAGCGGCTGTTCGCAATAGACGTGTTTGCCGGCGCGCAACGCCGCCGACGCGAGGCGGTGGTGATGCACCGGGCGCGCCGAGACGCACACGATGTCGATCTCGGGCAGCTCGCGCAGCATGTCTTCGACGCCGGCGTAGGCGTGCGGGACGCCGAAATGCACCGCGCTCGCCCGCGCCGTCTCCATGCGCGTCGTGCACACCGCGACCACCTCGAAAAGATCAGGCAGCGCTTTCAATGCCGGGACATGGGCGCGCACCGCCCAGCCTTCGCGCCCGTCGGGACTGTGCGTAAGCCCCGCACCGGTGACTGCGACCTTGAGCCGTCGTGGCGGAACGCTCATCGTGGACAGGCTTCGCTCAGTTCTTGCCGGCCTTGTCCACGTACTTCGCGACGTTGACCGGCACGTACAGGAGAGAGCGCCAGACGGGAAAATCCGGTTTCATTCGTCTTCCTCCTCGATGCGGGAAGATCCGTTGCCGCACGCAGTGGCTGAGCCTATCATGCGGGCATTATCGACAATGAGGATTGTACACATGAGAAGTGGACGCGGCGGGACCGGAACGGCCTGGCGATGGATGGCGGTGCTTGCCGCGGGATTCGCGACGGGCGCGGCCTGCGCGCAAACTCCCTGGAAACCCGAGAAGGGCGTCGAGATCGTCGTCGGCACCAGCCCGGGCGGCGGCCAGGACACCTCCGCCCGTTTCGTGCAGAAGTTGATGCAGGACAAGCAGCTCGTCGCAACGCCAACGATGGTCGTCAACAAACCCGGCGGCGGCAGCTCGGTGGGCTACGCGTATCTGAATCAGCACGCCGGAGACGGTCACTTCATCATGCTGCTCACCGTGCCGCTGATTACCAACCATATCATGGGCCTGAGCCAGATCAGTTACGGCGATCTGTCGCCGCTCGCGGTGCTGTTCGAGGACTACATCGTCGCCACCGTGGCGCCGCAGTCACCGATCGGGAGCAGCAAGGAGCTGATGGCGCGGCTCGCGAAGGATCCCGCATCTTTGAGCATCGGCGTGCCGTCGCTGACCGGTGGCGGCTATTACGCGATCGCGCTGGCGGCAAAAGCGCATGGCATCGATCCGAAGCGACTGAAAACAGTCGTGTTCAAGTCCGGGGGCGATTCGATCGCGGCGCTGCTCGGCGGGCACATCGACGTGATGCTCTCCACCACCGCCGCGCCGGTGGCGCAGTTGCGCGCGGGCAAGGCGCGGATCCTCGCGGTGGCTGCGCCGAAACGCCTCGCCGGCGAACTTGCCGAGGTGCCGACGCTGCGCGAGCAGGGGACGAACGTCATATTCTCAAATTGGCGCGGCATCGTCGGCCCGCGTGGTCTTAACGCCGCCCAGACCGCGTACTGGGAGGACGTGCTGGCGAAGCTCGTGGCGACCGACGAGTTCAGGCGCGACGTCGAGCGGCGAAACTGGGTCGCCAACTTCCGGCGCAGCGACGCGATGCGCCGGTTTCTCAAGGAACAGCACGACGAACTGCGCGGTCTGTTGACCGACCTCGGCATGGTGAAATGACAGGGAAACAGGAAGACTCATGGGGAAGTTGAGCGGAAAGGCCGCGATCGTGACCGGGGGCACGCGCGGAATCGGGCGGGCGACGGCGGAACTCTTTGCGAGCGAGGGCGCCGACCTCGCGCTCTGCGCGCGCACGCCGGAAGCGCTCGAGCAGGCCGCAGGCGAGCTCATTCGCAAACACGGCGTGAAGGTTTTCACCTGCGCTGCGAGCATCCTCGATCGCGGCGGCATGGATGGATTCGTGAACGCTGCCGGCGACGCCCTCGGGCGCATCGACATACTCGTCAACAACGCGGGCGCCTCCGAGCAGCGCGCCGCCGGCGGCTCGCGCCAGCAAGTCTATGCGGTCGACCCGGTCTCCGGGCCGCTGCCGCCGGGGCGCTTCGAGGACATGGCGGACGACGAATTCGTGAACGCCTTCAACCAGAAGGTGCTGGCGCTCGCCCGCACCATGCGCGCGGTGCTGCCGTGGATGCGCAAGGCCGGCGGCGGCGCCATCGTCAACGTGGTGTCGATGAAGGGCAAACAGCCCCCGCCGCGCGTGGCGAGTTCGAGCGTCGCCGCTGCGGCAGCCATGAATCTCAGCAAGAGCCTGTCGCTGGAACTCGCGGCCGACAATATCCGCGTGAACGTGGTGGCGCTGGAAAGCATCCTCACTTCACAGACGGAGAAAAGCCGCCAGCGCTGGGCGCCCGACAAGACCATGGCGGAATTTCTTGCGCCGAGGAACGCCAATATACCGATGCATCGCCTCGGCACGCCCGAGGAAGTCGCGCATGCGATCTATTGCCTCAGCGCGCCGCTCGGCGCCTATATCACCGGGCAGATTCTCAGCGTGGACGGCGGAGGGCTGCGCGGCTGGTAGTCCGGTTAGCGCCCTTCGCTGGCGGCGGCGAGCTGCTTTTCGATCTGGCGCACTTCGCTCTTGAGAAGCTGTGCCAGCTCCAGCACGCGTTTCTCGGTCATGCGGCTGGAGATGGCGGAAAGCGAGAGCCCTGCAAACGCGACACCGCTGCCATTGCGTATCGCGTAGCCGATCGAACGCACGCCGGCGAGCGACGGACTTTCGCGCAGGGCATAGCCGAGTTTCTGCGCCCGCCGCACTTGCCCGAGCAGGCTGGAGGGCGTCAGGCCGTGGTCGGGAAGGCGCGGGTGGTTGCTTGCGATCACGTCCTTGATCTCCTCCTCGGGCAGGGCGGAGAGAATGGCGAGACTGCCGATGCCGACACCGAGCGGTCGCCGCATGCCGATCTCCAGCGTGAACGTCTTGATCGGGAACGTTCCTTCATGCCGGTCGAGACACACGCCGTCGAGCCCGCTGCGCTGGGTGAGAAACACGGTGTCTCCGGTCGCTTCGGCGATGCGGGTGAGCGACGGGTGGCAGATCTCGCGCAGATTGAAACGCGGAGCGGCGGACAGTCCCAGCTCGAATACCATCGAACCGAGATAGTAGCGGTGCGTGTCGGCATCCTGATGCACCATGCCTTCCGCGACCAGACACTTCAGCATGCGGTGCACCGTGGGGCGTTGCAGCCCGGTGCGCGCTGAAAGGTCGAGCAGCCGCGAGCCCCCGCGGTTGTGCGCCGCGATCTCGCGGAGCAGCCACAGCGCGCGTTCGATGCTTTGCGTGCCGGACAGCACTCCGGACGCGTCGGCTTTCCTGGATATCATCGAAGTCCGAATGGTGAGATTGGGGTATTATTATGCCACCGGCCCCGCCTTGGAGAAAACTATTCCGCCATGGTATCGTGATTCCAGCACTTTTTCCCGGTCCCAGCGTTCCGGAAGTCCACATTACGGGCCTGGTGCCGGGCGGCAGACCGCCGCCACCGCCCCACGACGAGGAGCATACGAGCATGACCGCTAAGGCCATCGGCATCCCTGCCCAATCCAATTCCGCGGGCACGCGCTTTCGCGCCGCGCTCGCCGCCGAGAGTCCGCTGCAAGTTGTAGGGACCATCAATGCCTATCACGCGCGCATGGCCGAGCGCGTCGGATTCCGTGCGATCTACCTGTCGGGCGGGGGAGTCGCAGCCGGCTCGCTCGGTCTGCCGGATCTCGGTATCAGCGGGCTGGATGACATCCTCACCGACGTGCGGCGCATCACCGACGTCTGCACGCTGCCGCTGCTGGTGGACGTGGACACGGGGTTCGGCGCGAGCGCGTTCAACGTCGCTCGCACCGTGAAGTCGCTGATCAAGTTCGGCGCCGCGGCGATGCACATCGAGGACCAGGTCGGCGCGAAACGCTGCGGCCACCGTCCCAACAAGGAATTGGTCACGCAGCAGGAGATGGTGGACCGCGTCAAGGCCGCGGCCGATGCGAAGACCGATTCCGCCTTCGTGGTCATGGCGCGCACCGACGCGCTCGCGGTCGAGGGGCTGGAGGCGGCGGTCGAACGCGCCTGCCGCTGCGTCGAGGCCGGCGCCGACATGATCTTCCCCGAGGCGATCACCGACCTCGCGATGTTCAGGAAGTTCGCCGACGCGGTGAAGGTCCCCATCCTCGCCAACATCACGGAATTCGGCAAGACGCCGCTTTTCACCACCCGGGAACTTGCGGGCGCCAACGTCGCGATGGCGCTCTATCCGCTGTCGGCGTTCCGCGCGATGAATGCGGCGGCGCTGCGCGTGTTCCAGGCGCTGCGCACAGAAGGCACGCAGAAGGGCGTCGTGGACATCATGCAAACCCGCGATGATCTCTACGACTACCTCGATTATCACGCCTACGAGCAGAAACTCGATCAGCTCTTCGCGCGCGAGAAGGTGAATGACAAGTGAAGACTGAAGGGTGAAGGGTGAAGGGTGAAGGGTGAAGGGTGAAGGGTGAAGGGTGAAGGGGGTATGGCTGGCCAGCTTCCTTCCCACG